>NZ_JANKBZ010000006.1:0-300000 GCF_024623785.1 Archangium lipolyticum | reverse complement strand
GACGGCTGCGTGCCGAGGTACACGGGCCTGGTGGTGACGCCGGGTGACGGCGGTCTGGTGGGTGGGGGCGCGGTCACGGTGCGGGCGGAGTTGGTTGCGGACCCCACGTTCGAGCTGAAATTCCCAGAGACCCTGAGCTTCAGCGTGGCTCGGAGTGACGGCGGAACGGGCGGTTCGCTGGGGACAGTCTCGGGAAGCGCGGGGGTCTACACCGCGCAGTGGACGCCGCCAGCCGGAGATGGCGTGTTCCTCCTGACGGCGGCGTATCCGGACGGCGGTAGCCCGAGCACCACGGTCCATCTGACGGTGGATGCGACTCCGCCCACGTTCGTGGTGACGGTGCCACCTGCGGATGCGGGTACATCTGGTGGGGGCACGACGTACGGAGACCCCGAGTCGGGCTTTGCTAACGCATGGAGGCGTGACCAGGTATTGCCAGTGGAGATTCGGACGAACGACCCAAACCTGGAGCCGTCCTCTCTGACAGTCACGCTGAGAGGCACGGATGGGGGATTCGCGCCTGCGGTACCTGTCACGCCGTTCGTATCGAGCCAGGGCTGTGACTCGGTCTTCTGTGGAGTGGCTCAGGTGAAACTGTGGGAGCCACCTTTCAATGCCTTCCGCGGTGCGATGCAGATCGATGTGCAGGGCAAGGACAAGGCTGGCAACGCGGGGACTGGGTCGAGCAGCGTGAACATGACGCGCTGGAAGTGGGTGTTTGATGCTAGCACCGGAGGCGCTCTCATCAGAACTCCTGCTGCCATTGGTGCTCAAGGCACCATCTATGTCGGCACTGCAGCTGGTTCGGTGGGAACGGTTATTGCTGTGCAGCCCGAGGGAAGGAAACAATGGGAGCTTCCTGTTGGAGCTGTTGTTAGTGGGCCACTCGTTGGGGCATTGAGTGGTGGTGGTATTGAGACTGTGTATGTCGGAATCAATACTAGCGCAGGTGATGCTGCATTGGTGTCTATCAATGGGAGCACTGGCGCAGAGCGGATTCGGTGTTCTGCCACCAGCGGTCAAATCTCAAGCAACCTGGCACTGCAGACCACGGATGCTGGTATCGAAACGGCGATCGCGGTGGCAAATATCGGGACAGAAGGGAGCATCCGAGCGATCCGCCCGGAGGCGAGTGGGGAGAAGTGCCCGGTCACTGGTCCCGTGGATCTCAGTCAGACAATCGAAGGTCCAGGGCCTCTCGTCGTGCAGAACCAGTTCGTTTTCTTTTCCAATGATAGTTATGAGCTGACGAGCTACCAGTTCACCAATAGCAACGTTCGGTCTGGTTGGCCGGTACCAAATGCATCCCAGGTGACTGGTTTGGCATTGGTGGGGAATGATGTTGTTGGCGCGTATGGCGGGGCTCGCACTCAAGGCGCAGTGTTGTCCATTTCTAATTCAGGTAGCACCACGACGCCTGCGACGCCGGCTTGGTTGTATTCCTCAAGTGGAAGGACTGAGCAATTCGTTGTTGGGCAGAACAATGTCGTGTTCTTCGGTGCGGGCAATCTAAGTGGAGGCAAGGCGGGCCTGGCCGCGATCACTTTGGGGGGCAGTGATATCAGGGCTTTCCCGGCTGGAGCAGGTGCATTCAAGAGCGCGCCCATTCTCGGTCGGGATGGTGCTCTGTACGCTGTAGGTACGGAGGGAACTACGGGAACGGTGGGGGCTTGGTCCAGCGACACTCTTACCAACATCTGGACGCTGCCTGGCGGGGTCGGTCTCAATGCGCTGTCGCCCGCTATGGACTGTGCGCGAGACGTCTCGGGAGTAGGCCGGGCAGAGCAGGTTGGCGTTCTCTACGTGCCCGCAGGAGGCAAGCTGTACGCCTTCGTCGTGGACAGCCGGGGCCTCGACCCGGATGCGCCTTGGCCCAAGTACCAGCACGACTCTCGCAACACCGGTAACCCGAATACCCCTATCTCCTCGTGCCAGTGAGATGACGGACTGTTCCTCTCCCTAGCCGCCTCTCCCCCTACTCGGACGTAGCGACCGGCGGCGGACTCGTCTAGGGTCCGCCGCTGGTTCGTTCACCCACCACCTTCAGGACTCGCACATATGTCATCGCTGTCCCGATTGCTCTCCGCCCTCGTCACCCTCTCGCTCCTCGGCGCCGCCTGCGCCACCAAGGAGGGCGCCACCGCTTCCTCCACCGTCGAGGAGGTCTCCTCCAGCGAGAGCACTCCCGTCGAGCGCGCCAAGCCCCAGCTCCAGAAGCTCTCTCCCCCCGAGAACTTCTCCGTGATGATCCCCGGTGAGCCCCAGGCCCAGCGCGGCGAGGTCGCCATCCCCGGCGGCAAGGTGATCACCGCCGCCTGGACCTCCAACGTCGAGGGCGTCCTCTACTCCATCAGCACCGCCGACTACCCCGAGAAGGTCGTCGCCGCCAACCCCGCCGCCGCCTTCCTCAACGAGGGCAAGAACGGCCTCGTCAACCAGCTCAAGGGCACCATCAAGTCCGAGGAGGACGTCACCGTCCAGGGCTACCCCGGCAAGGCCTTCGTCGTCTCCTCCGACGCCGGTGAGGTCAAGGCCCGCAACTTCCTCGTCGGCCCCCGCCTCTACACCCTCCTCGTCCTCTACAACCCGAGCATCGGCGCTCCCGCCGCCGATGACTTCCTCACCTCGCTCGAGCTGATCAACCCGCCGCCTGCCGTCACCCCGGCCTCCTCCGCCGCCGCCGCTGACGGTGGCACCCCCACCACCGACGGTGGCGCTGCCTCCTCCGGCGCTGGCTCCGCGGCCGCCGACGCTGGCACTGGCTCCACGGACGCCGGTACCGCGACGCCCCGCCGGTAGTTCCTCCTCCCGGGGCGGGGTCTCTTCTCCGGGCGTCCCGCTCCAGCCGGTCTCCTGTCTCCGGCTGGGGCCTCGCGCCAACCCCCCTTCATCCCGCGGCAACGTGCGGGGCTGTCTCGCACGACCACGACGCGCGGAGGCACTCCATGTGGGACCCCCAGCAGTACGCGCACTTCCGCGATGCTCGCAAGCGCCCCTTCTTCGAGCTGCTCGCCCGGGTGCCCGCTTCCGCTCCCTCCCTCGTCGCGGACCTCGGTTGTGGCACGGGTGACCTCACGCTGACTCTCGCTGAACGCTGGCCCGGTTCGCGCGTGCTCGGGGTCGACTCCTCCGAGGCCATGGTCTCCGAGGCGCTCCGCCGCACCGCTCCGGAGCGCGTCCGCTTCGAGCTCGCCGACCTCGCGCGCTGGGCCCCTTCCGCCCCGCTCGACGTGCTCGTCTCCAATGCCGCCCTCCACTGGTTGCCCGACCATGCCGCCTTGCTGTCTCGGCTGGTGGGACTGCTCGCTCCGGGCGGCGTGCTCGCCTTCCAGGTGCCCGCCAACTTCGAGGAGCCCTCGCACCGGCGCATCGACGAGGTGCGCGCGCTGCCCAGGTTCGCTCCCGCGCTCGCCTCCGTGCGCCGCGGGCATGCCGAGCCGCTCGCCTTCTACGAGGCGCACCTGTCAGCGCTCGGCTTCGCCGTGGATGCCTGGGAGACGGCGTACCTCCATGTGCTCCCGGGTGAGGACGCGGTCCTGCAGTGGCTGCTCGGCACGACGCTCCGGCCGGTGCTCTCGGCCTTGGGCCCCTCGGAGGGCGAGGCCTTCCTCGATACCCTCCGGCCCCTCCTGCGCCAGGACTACCCGGCCGCACCGCACGGCACACCCTTCCTGTTTCGTCGGCGCTTCGTCGTGGCGATGCGCCCCTCCGCCTCCTGAGGGGCCGCGCTCACTGTGGCCAGTGGGCCACCCCGCCGTCGTGGCCCACCACCCAGAGGTTCTCCGGGCTGCTCCCGGCGATATCTCGGAGGATCACTCCCCCGCTGAGCTGGAACAGCTCGTTCCAACTGGTGCCGTTGAACCGGTACACCCGGCCGGTGCCCGTGACGACGTAGACAGAGGAACTTCCGAACGCCAACACCGAGAGCAGGTCCTCTGTTGGGGAGGGCCCCGAGTGCTTGCTCCACTTCGTCCCATTCCAGCGAAGGACGGAGTTGCTCTCACCCACGGCGTAGGCGAGCTTGGAATTGACGACCCAGACTCCCCGGAGTCGTCCTGCCTCCACGCCCGGGATGTTCTGAACCAGCTCGTTCTCCCAGTCGTTCTGGGTGGGCCTGAAGCGGTAGATGCGAGGTTGGGCCGGGCTCGTGAACCCGCCCACCGCGAAGAGCACGTCCCGAGAGACACCGTGGATATCCCAGAGCGGACCCAACTGATCGGGGTTGGTGTTGGGCGTACTCGTGCTCCCATCCGTCCAGAACACGCGTCCTAGCGAGGTGTTGTCCTCATCCACCCCGACCGCGAAGCCCTCGAGGCCTCCGTTCGCGCGGGTCAATCCGAAGACGCCTCTCACGTCGGTATTCGTGGCGGGGGGCGCCGCCATGCAGCTCGCGGCACCGAGCGGATGGTACCCGGTGGCGGCGGTGTTGCCGCCCAGTGTGGCGTTGCCGTTGCGCGGGTCCGCCCAGATTCCGTACCACACGCCCGTGCAGTGCCCGGCCAGGTCCTGGAACGTCGCCTGTCCTGGCTCGCGCAGGCGCAGGGCGTTGGTGCCGCCCGCGATCCAGACGCCTCCATCCCCCCAGATGGAGACCGACCGCCAGAGGTCCGTGCCCATCGACTGGGCCACCCACTTCCCGCCGCCCGCCGGGCACGTGCCGGGCTCGTCCGCCGTGCCGTTGCAGTCATTGTCCTCCAGGTCGCACAGCTCTCCCGCGTCCGCGTGCGTGAAGGGGTTTCCGTCGTTGCAGTCGCCCGCCTGGAGGATGTAGCCCGCGTCCGGCGTGCAGGTCAGCACGCCCGCGTCCTCCTTCCCGTACTGGTCGAGGTCGTCATCCGGGTAGTGGTTCGACGGCGGAGTGACATAGGCGCACTGCGTGCCTCCGTCCGCCGCGCACGCCGTCACTCCCGCGCAGCCCAGGCCCGGGTTGCAGCCCGCATCCAGGTTGAAGGTCTCGTCCTGCGGTCCGTCGCAGTCGTTGTCCAGCCCGTCGCAGATCTCCGGTGCGTTGACGTACACGTTCGCCCGGGTGTCGTCGCAGTCATTCGCGTTGTTGACGTAGCCGGCGCGGGTGGGGCCGCAGTTCGTCACGCCCGCGTCCGCCTGGCCTCGCGTGTCCTGGTCGTTGTCCGGGTACAGCACGGTGGGCGTGGGGCTGTTGCACATCGTGCCTCCATCCGTGGCGCAGGCCAGCTGGCCTCCGCATCCCGCCTGCCCCGTGCAGCTGTTCCCCAGGCCCAGCCCCTGGTCCCTCTTCCCGTCACAATCGTCGTCCACGTCGTTGCACAACTCGGTGGCGCTGGTGTTGCGCCGCGGGTTGGTGTCGTCGCAGTCGAGCTCATTGGCCACGTAGCCCTCGGGCTTCTTGCAGCTCGTGAGGCCCGGACCCTGGGCACCCTCGCCGTCCCTGTCCACGTCGGGATGCCACTGGCCCGGCTTGTTGGCCGAGCAGGTGTGTACTCCCTGTGAGTCGCAGAACCAGATGCCCTGGCACCCATCCGTGCTCGCGCACTCCGTTCCTACGTCGAAGCCCTCGTCCTGCTTGTCGTCGCAGTTGTCGTCCCTGCCATTGCAGAGCTCCCGCGCGTCAGGATTCACGCCGGTCTCCGCGTCGTCGCAGTCGTGGCCGCCCGCATCGTCGGAGACGTAGCCGTCTCCGTCCTTGTCGCTGGCCGCCAGCGCCAGCGTCTCCTCGGCCACTCGGCCCTTCTCCACCGTCACCGTCCGCAGGTCGGTGGCCACTGGAGGCGACTCCGTCGTGCACGTCTTCTCGAAGGCCTCGGCCTTCACGGTCAGGCTGTTGCTCCATCCAGCCTCGCGAAAGGCGGCCACCGTCACCGTGCCGCCCGTGACCTCGCCCTTGCCCGCGAGCTCCGTCGTGCGCTCCTCTCCCGCTCCCTCCGCGTCCTTCACGCTCACCCGAAGGCAGCCCGGTCTGAATCCGGAGTAGGAGACGGTCAGCTTCACCGCCCCCTCGTGGTTGCTTCGACAAGCGGTGAGGGCCAGCAGGCCAACGAGGAGCACGAGCACGAAACGCGGGGGCATGGCCTCCCATTATGCCCTTACTCCTCCAGCGGCACCGTCCCTCCGTGGCTCTCCCGCGGCGCCGGTCCCGGTTTCTTCACCTCGAGTGTGCCTGGCCGCTCCAGCTTCCCGGAGTCCTCAGGTGTAACAGTGCCAGCAGCGCGAATACCCTCACCCTAGCCCTCTCCCAGAGGGAGAGGGGACTTGCCCAGCGGGAACTCGGCTCGCGGGTGGTACTTGCCTCCCAGGCTCTCGAAGAGGACCAGCCGGTCCACCCGCGTCTCTCCCCACTTCGCGTCCCGCAGCGCCCTCACGCACTCGGCCAGCTCCCGGTCTCCTCTCGGTACCTTCGAACGCGCCAGCGTGAGGTGCGCCGCGTAGTCGCGGTGCTCGGGCTCGAAGCCCAACGGCCTCAGCACGTCCACGACGTCCGCCTGTAGTGCTCCCAGTGCCTTCGTGTCCCCACCCACTCCCGCCCAGAGCACCCGCGGGTGTGACGGCGCTCCGAAGCCGCCTCCTCCCTCGATGCTCAGCGTCAGCGGCTCGTGGGCCGGGCCCACGGGCGCGAGGGCTTCCTTCAGCTCGGGCAGCCGCTCCGCCGCCACATCCCCGAGGAAGTGCAGGGTGAGGTGCAGGTTCGCCGGAGGCACCCAGCGCGCGTGCCGTGCCAGTCCCTTGAGGCGCTGGATGGCGGCCGTGGCCTCGGACTCGATCGCTTCCCCGAGTGTGACGGCGACGAAGAGGCGCATACCGGTTCATCCCTCCGCCGGACGCGCCACCCGGCGCGGCCACAGCGCATAGGCCCAGAAGGGCAGGAAGAGGAGGAGTTCCACCATCACCACGTGCAGGCCCCGCGCGGAGAGCATTCCCGCGCCAATGGGCGCCACGGGGATGGGGCGCATCGGGAAGAAGTAGCGGGCCTGGGTGAAGGGCCAGAGGAGCGCCGCGCCCAGGCCTCCCGTGGTCATCGCGTCCAGCAGGCCATGGCTGCCCACCGCCACGAGGGTCAGCATCCCCGCCTTCAGCGCCGGCCTCCGGAGCACTCGTGCCCCCACCGCCACCCCCAGCGCCGTCACCGCCGCCAGGACGAGCGAGTGCGACGCCCCTCGGTGCCCCCACTCCGCCTGGTACGGAATCCTCAGCTTGAAGGCGATGACGTCCGCGTCCGGCAGCATCGCCAGCGCGGACATCAGCAGCATGCTGGCGGCCACGCGCCCCGGCGGCGCCGCTCCCGCGCCAATGCGTCCCAGTGCCATTCCCACCGCTACGTGACCGAAGCTCGCCATGCGATTCCCCAGGATACACCAGCCCTCCTCTGGAGAATGCACGCGGCGCGGGGGGATGGCGCGGGGGGAGCAAGCGCTACCTCCCCCCGGGACGGGCCGTGTTTCGGACGGCTAGTGCGTCAGCGCTCCGGCCAACCGGCTCAGCGTCGCTGCCTGCTCGGCCGTGAGGGCCTTGCCCGACTGCGCCTCCACCTGGTGCCGGTAGGCGGCGAGCTGGTGGTTCGCCGCGGTGGTGTTACCCCGCTCCGAGGCGCTCTTCGCCGCGTCCAGCTTCGCCCCCAGGCTGTTCGCCTGGCCCGGCGCGGCGCCCGCCAGGAAGCGGCTCGTCAGCGCACGGAGCGAGTCGAATGTCGCCCGCACCGTCACGCTCACCTGCCTGCTCGTCACGTTGCCCGCCCGGTCGCTCGCGAGCAGCGGGAAGGTGCTCGTGCCCAACGGCAGGTTCCACGCGGCCTCGCTCACCACCGGGGCACCGCACGGGTCCAGGTCCAGTCCGGAGAGCGCGTCCGCCGCCGTGCAACGCACGACCACCGTCTGCTCCACCGTGTAGCTCCCCTCGCCGCTGACCCCCAGGCTCGGGGCGGTGCGGTCGATGCGGACCCCCAGCGACTTCACCGGCTCCGCGTTCCCCGCCTGGTCCACGGCGCGGAACTCGAGGGCATGGACACCCTCGGACTCGAGCCGCACCTCGGCGGACGCGCCCGCCACGCTCACGAGCGGAGCACCCGCGAGCCCGTACTCCAGTCCGCTCACTCCCGAGCCGTCCGTGTCCGTGGCGGCGAGGCCCACCGTCACGCTCCCGTTGTTCCAGCCGAAGCCGTTCGGCGCCGGAGAGGCCGTGGCCACTGTCACCGGCCCCCGTGTGTCGAGCCGCAGCTCATAGGTGTACGTCACCTCGCTCCGGTTGCCGGAGCGGTCCTCGGCGTAGAGGGTGACGGTGTTCATCCCCTCGCGCAGGGTGAGCTCGTGGGTGAAGGCGAGCTCGCTGTTCTGGTCGGGGAAGCGCAGCGCGGGGACGCGCAGGAAGAGGTCCGCGGGCCGGCCGTTGATGTCCACCCGTCCGCCGACGTCGCCCCAGCTGTTCATGCCGCTGTCGGCCACGGCGCCCGCGAGGGTGAGCCGCGGGTTGGAGACCACTCCGGGCGCCGGAGCGTCGATGGAGAGCCGCGGCACCGTGCGGTCCACGAAGAAGCGGGTGTACGTGGTGCCGAAGGTGAACGTCGTGGCGCCCGGCAGCCGGTACCACACGCCCATGTTCCAGTTGCCCTCCCCCAGCAACTGGCCCGCGCTGGTGCGGCCGTTCCACCGGTACGTCCGGCTCCCGGGCTGCGCCGGCCCCTGGTTCGCCGTGTAGCGCGTGCCCGCCATCGAGCCCAGGTACCAGTCCGCCAGCGGCTGGCCCACCTTGAAGCTCACGTCCACCGACTCGCGGCCGTTCGCCTGCGTCCCGATGAAGAGGTTCGCCAGCTGGAGCTCACTCACCGGCAGCTGGTGCACGAAGAAGAACGGCACCCGGTAGCTGTTGCCCGGCTCCTCCGTATCGATGAAGCGCAGGTAGCCCTCGTACTCGCCCGCGGCGGCCACGGCCGGGTCCACCGATACCGTCAAGCCGACCTCCACCGCGCTCCCGTCCGGGCGCACCTGGGTGACGCTCGGCGCCACCGTCACGCCGGGCCAGCTCTTGAGCAGCTCCGCCTTCACCTGGTAGCCGCGGCCAGCCGTCCTCGGGGTGACGGTGAGCGTGTGCGTGGCGGTGAAGCCACTCTCCGGCGTCAGCATGCCGAAGCGGATGCTCCCCGGCGCGATGGAGACGGCGGGCTCCATGGCCCGGGACAGGTTCATGAAGCCCGCGCCCTGCTCGAGGGTGCGGTAGCTGTCACCCGTCAGCGTGGTGAGGTTGCCGGCGGTGTTCATCAGGGCCGTCTTCACCTCGAGCGGCGTCCACTCGGGGTGCATCTGCCTCAGGAGCGCCGCCGAGCCGGCGGCATGCGGGGCCGCCATCGAGGTGCCAGACAGGGACGCGTAGCCGGTGGCGCTGATGGAGAAGGGCACCGCGGCGACGATGGCCGTGCCGGGCGCGCTGACGTCCGGTTTGATGAAGAGGTCCGGCGTGGGCCCGCGCGAGCTGTCCGTGCTCATCTGCGGGCCAGGGTTGAAGTCGCTGACGACGACGAGCGGGTTGGCCAGCACCTTGCGCCCGTTGGCGTAGGAGAGCGTGATGCTCGGCAGTCCCAGTGCGGCGGTGGTGAAGTCGATGGCGCGGGCGGCATCGTTATAGAGGAGGATGCCCGCGGCCCCGGCGGCGGCGGCCTGGTTGGCCTTGTTGACGAAGGACACGTCTCCCGTCCCGCCTCGCTGGGCGATGACGAGCTTGCCCACCACGTTCTTGCCCGCGTAGTCCGAGGGCGCGTTGCCGTAGCCCACGTCCACCACCTGCAGGTGGGTGCCGAGCAGCGATGCCGGGAAGGGCGTGCCGTAGGCGCCGCCCTGCAGCGCCTCTCCCGTGGCGGCGAGGGTCGTGCGCGGGTACTTCGTCGCGCGCGCGTCCGAGTTGCCCACGCCGATGGTGTCCGGCGTGGCCGCGTACACGCCCGTGGTGTACGTGCCCGGCCCGTTGTTGCCGTTGGAGTTGGTGACCACGACGCCGGCGCGGATGGCGTTGGACACCATCTCTCCCCAGAGGTTGTTGGCCTGCGCATAGGTGGTGCCCAGTCCGAGGCTCATGTTGGCCACGTCCGCACCCTGCGCCACCGCGTAGTCCAGGCCCGCCATCACCGCCGACAGGTTGCTCGGCTTCCCGCTGGTGTTCGTGCCCAGCACGCGGATGGCCAGCAGCTTCGCCCCGGGGGCCACGCCCTTGAGGCCCGCCGCCGTCGCCGCCACGTGGGTGCCGTGGTACTCCCCCGCGCCCTCCTGGGGATCCGCGTCGAGGTCCACGAAGTCATAGCCGCCCTGCACCTTGCACCCCGCGCCGAGGCATCCGCCCAGGTCCGGATGGGTGTAGTCCACGCCGTCATCCAGGATGGCCACCACCATGCCCTCGCCCCGGTAGCCCCGCGCCCAGAGCGCCGGTGCGCCGATGGCGGGCACGCTCGCGGTGAGCTCGGGCGCGGGCGCTGGCGCGTCCGTGTCCTCCCGCAGCCCCTGGTTCCTCACCACCTCCGCGTCGGGATAGATGCCCACCACCCCGGGCAGCGAGGCGATCAGCTCCAGCTGGTCCGCGGGCACCGTGAGGGCGAAGCCGTTGAGCGCCTCCTCGTACACGTGGCGCGGACCGTTCTTCAGGCCCTGCCGCGCCAGCTCGCTGATGATGCGCCCGCGCTCGCCCCGGACCTTCTCCCGCTGCGAGCGCCGTGCCCCCTCCGCGATGGCCTGGCCCCGGTTCTTGTAGGCCGCTGCGTGCGCGGCCACCGGCTCCGACGCCAGCTTCACGATGACGGACACCGGCTTGCTGGTGCCGCGCTCGAAGGCCGACAGCTGCTCCTTCAGCTCGGCCGGCGGCTCCGGAATCCGGCGCGCCTCGGGCGGCGCCGCCGACGCGGAGTGGGCCATGAGCACGAGCACGGACAGCAGCCGGGAGCTCCCGCGGAGCCTCCTCGGGGTAGGGCGGGTCTTCACGTGATTCTCTCCTTCGTCGCCGGACGGGGCCGTCATCGGCGCTCAGGAGTGTAGAAGCAGAAAACCCGGAAGATAAAGCCCTGGTGGAAAATTGCCGTGATGCCGTGCCTGCCCTACATGGGGGACGCGTGGCTCCTCACCGCCAATCGCCGCCAATGCACGTCGCGTGGCAATCCGTGCTGACGGCGCACGCGTAGCCCATCAACGGCCCGAAGTCGCAGACCCCGTTGACCCTGCCCGTGCAGCGCGCGACTCCCCCGTCGCTGCCGAAGGTGTAGCCCTCCGGGTACTCCACATCACTGTAGGTGCACGTCCTCTCGGTCCCGCCCTCCGGGGGCGTTTCTCCGGGGGGCTCGTTGTCCCCAGGCTCTGGTCCGGCATTGCAGCCGGTGAGCAGGGGCACACTCAGGACGGCCACCAACAGGCCGCGGGCAAGGATTAGCACGTCGGATGACCTCTTGCGGCTCGGCGGCTCGCCGCCTCGCGTGGAACTCCTCCGTCAGTTTCTTCTGCCTCCGGCTCCTGGTCCAGGACGGTCCGGCACGGGCGCACGGCGGCGGACAGAGCGGCCAAGGGGGCGTAGACCCTCACCCCGGCCCTCTCCCAGAGGGAGAGGGTGATCGGAACCCGTGGTGGTCCTCTACCCTCACCCCGTCCCTCTCCCATAGGGAGAGGGGTTGTTGGCGCGGGGTTGTTGTTGCTCAGTGCTCCTTCGAGAAAACGAAAATGGAAGTCGGGCGGACCCGTTCGGGTATAAGGCAACCACCATGCGAGTCGCACGTACCAGCCAGCTCTTCATCCCCACCCTCAAGGAAGCTCCGACCGACGCTCAGGTCGCCTCCCACAAGCTCCTCGTTCGAGCTGGCTTCATCCGCCAACTCGGCGCCGGCATCTACAGCTACCTCCCGCTCGCCAAGCGCACCATCGCGAAGGTGGAGCAGATCATCCGCGAGGAGATGGAAGCCATCGGCGCCCAGGAGTTCTTCCTCCCCGCCCTGCATCCGGCGGAGGTGTGGAAGGAGAGCGGCCGCTGGGACGTGATGGGCGACAACATGTTCCGGCTGAAGGATCGCAAGGGTGGCGACTACTGCCTGGGCATGACGCACGAGGAGATCTTCACCACCATCGCGCGCGCCGAGCTGCGCAGCTATCGGCAGCTCCCTCAGGTCTGGTATCAAATCCAGACGAAGTTCCGCGATGAGCCGCGGCCCAAGTCGGGTCTGCTGCGCGTGCGGCAGTTCACGATGAAGGACGCCTATTCCTTCGACGTGGACGTGGCCGGGCTCGACAAGAGCTACGAGGATCAGCGGCGTGCGTACGAGCGCATCTTCACGCGCTGTGGCCTCGATTTCGTGGCGGTCCAGGCCCACTCGGGCTCCATGGGTGGGCGCGAGTCCTCCGAGTTCATGGTGCGCACGGAGGCGGGCGAGGATCTGGTCGCCGCCTGTCCGAAGTGCCGCTATGCCGCCAACACCGAGACCGCCACCTCCCGCCTGCCGCAGGAGGCGGACGCGCCTTCCCCGGCGAAGTACGAGAAGTTCGCGACCCCGGGTGTCGTGACCATCCAGGCGCTCGAGAAGCCGCCGTACGGGGTGGCCGCGAAGAAGCAACTCAAGTCGCTCGTCTACATGGCGGACGACAAGCCCGTGGTGGCCGTGGTGCGTGGCGACCAGGAGCTCAACGAGGCCAAGCTCCAGACGGCGACCGGTGCCCAGTTCGTCCGGCCGGCGCACCCGGAGGAGATCGTTCCCCTCATGGGCGCGAGGCCCGGGTCGCTCGGGGCCGTGGGGTTCACCAAGGCGCCCGTGTTCGTCGACCCCTCTCTCGAGACGCGCACCGACATGGTCACCGGTGCCAACGAGGACGGCTTCCACCTGCGCGGCGTGGACGTGAAGCGCGACATCCTGTCCCATGGACGCCTCGCCGACCTGCGCACGGTCACCGCCGGGGAGGGGTGCCCCCGGTGCGATGGGACGCTGGATGTCTTCAAGGCGCTCGAGGTGGGTCACATCTTCAAGCTGGGGACGAAGTACTCGGAGTCGATGAAGTCCTCCGTGCTCACCCCCGAGGGCAAGGAGACGCCCATCGTGATGGGCAGCTACGGCATCGGCGTCGACCGCATCATGGCGGCGTCCATCGAGCTGCACCATGACGAGAACGGCATCATCTGGCCGCTCTCCATCGCGCCGTTCCATGCCACCGTGCTCACGCTGGGTTCGGAGCCGGAGCTGGTCCAGGCGGCCGAGGGCGTCGTGAAGTCGCTCGAGGCGGCGGGGCTGGAGGTCCTCTACGATGATCGCGATGAGCGCGCGGGTGTGAAGTTCAAGGACGCCGACCTCCTGGGCATCCCCATCCGCATCGCCGTCGGCAAGAAGGGGCTCGCCGAGGGGAAGGTCGAATGGAAGCTTCGCACCTCGAAGGCCGTGGAGCTCGTCCCCGTCGCCGACGTGGGCGCCAGGGGCGCGGCGATCCTCTCCGAGCTGAAGCGGTCCTGAACCACGAGCCGTGACGGAAACAGAGGCGCGGACCCCTGTCGGGTTCGCGCCTTTGTCATTCGCAGCGGTTGGCCTCGTGCCGGCAGTCATGGCCGGAGCGGTCCAACTCCAACTGGTAGAGCGATTGGAGGGCCTCGTTCTCCAGGGACACTCCCACCCGGCGAGGGCCCGTGCCCGGCTCGTTGAGGATGATGTCCACCGTCTCCAGGGTCCGTTGAGGCGCTGGATCCGCCGGGGCCGCTACCACGTCCCGCTTGCTGAAGCGCCGCCAGGAGCCGTTCCCGCTCCCCACCGTCGCCGCCGTGTAGAAGCCCTCGGCGCAGTTGGCCGCCCCGCCCACGAAGCCCGCCTGGTAGACGCGCGCGCTGTGATTGCCGGAGGCCGAGCACATGCCGCTGGACGTGCCGGCCTCGAAGCTGTTCCACACCACGCACCCGTTGACGATGGCCGTGCCGCTGCCCGTCTGCTCGCGCGAGGCCCCATACCGCACGTACCAGCCCGCCTCCAGGGACCCGGCCTCCTTCGCCCCTGACATCACCTGCCCGTCCGCGTCGAACTGGGACACGTCCACCAGCTTGTCGTCCGTCAGCAGGCCCGCCTCGTACGCGGCGGCCTCGGTGCTGGTGTTGAAGGTGCGCGCCTTCTTCACCCCGTAGCTCCAGAAGCCATAGAAGCGGTGGGGGCTGGTGGCCGGCAGTGGCTTCGTCGCCGCGAGCTGCGTCCAGTCATTCCTCGTCACCCGGCAGCCCCAGGACGTGCCCGTGCCATCGCAGGTGTACTCCACCTGGCCCGAGGCGCTCGCCGTACAGCCATTCCCCGCGCCGTAGTCCCAGGCCAGTGACACCTTCGTCGCGCCGCAGGTCGCGCCGGCCGCGCCCGCGGGCGTTGCACGGCTGGTGTACGCGTAGTCCTCGTACGTGGTGGTGGAGCTCCAGGCCGTCGAGCCCCCGCGCTCCACGGTGACGGTCTGGCTCGCCCGGCAGCCGAGCTGCGCGCACCCCAACGGGTTGGAGAGCCGGCACGTCGTCCCTCCGCTCTCCGCGAGGTTGTAGCGGTCACCCGTGCCCACGAAGGTGCGCAGGTAGCCCGTGTCCGGCTGCACCGTGTTGGAGGTCATGTAGCTGAAGGAGGGCCGCACCGTGTCCGGGCCCGGGGCCTTCACCTGGAAGGCACGGGCCGCGAACCAGTTCCCCACCCGCCCCTCCGCCGTGCGCTCCCCGGGCTCCCAGAAGCGCACCGTCCACACCTGGCCGCCGTAGTCCGCCACCGTCGCGGTGTCGAAGAGCAGGTCCCCATCCGGCTTCGAGCTGAGCTCGCCGCCGATGTCCATCATCGCCACGCTGGCCGCGAAGGGATGGCGCAGGTGCTCGGCGCGCGCGCTCCCGTCGCCATGGAAGAAGCTCCACAGCGTCTCGCCCGTCTTCATGTCCACCATGGCCAGGCCCCGGCCCCGGCTGAGCGAGCGGTCATAGCCTCCATTGAAGAAGACGACCCACTCCTCACGGGCCGCCTTGCCATTCACGCTCCAGGGGCCCTCCGGGTCCGCCAGGGCCACGGGGCCGATGGGCGGAGGCCGGGGCGCGAAGTGGCCATCGCTCTCGCCCAGTTGCAGCGCGAGCGCGTCGCACGGCTGGGGCCACATCCACAGGAAGTCTCCCTTCTGGCCCGGCGCGCGGCCCGGCTGGTTCGCCCCCGGGCTGCGCAGCAGCGCCGTCAGGTCCAGCGCGAAGCGGTGCACCCCGCCCGTGCCCGAGCCCACCACGGCCACCGTGCGGAACTCGCTGGCCTGCTTCTTCCCGTCCGCCACCGCGTCTCCAGGTGTGCCCACGCCGTCCAACCACACCTCGCGCACCATGGGCGTGCCGTCCACGAACCAGCCATGCCTGCCCAGCTTGGGCAGCAGCTTCGGCAACAGGTCCGGCGGCACGAAGGCCCAGAGCTCCTCGCCCGTGCCTTCGTCGTGCTGCGTCAGCCCGGTGAGCGGGTCCTCCCCGGAGCGGCGCCCGTTGTGGATGGCGTGCAACATGCCGCCGTTGGAGCCCACCAGCACCACCCGGTCGCGCTCCTGGTGGAGCGACACGTACTCGTCATAGGCGTCGTGCATGCGGCCCGTGCCCGCCTCCTCGTACTGCTTCTGCTCCGTGCGGCCGGCGAAGAGCGTCTGCAGGCACTGCTGCGAGAAGCCGCAGAAGGCCCGGGGCATGGGCGGTTCCACGTTCTGCGGCGCCGAGTGGAAGATGTCGTGCAGGAGGAAGGGCCGGTCGAAGTCGCGCCGGGCCTTGTCCGGATTCAGCACGTCCGCGCCCCGGTAGTAGCGGATGACGGCGCGGGCGCAGTCGTCCGGCCCCAGCTTCTCGCCGGCCACCGTGCACCCGCCGTCGCCGATGCCCAGGGACTCGCGCAGGAGGGGAGCGTTCGCCTCGGTGAACTCCACCGGCGTGTCGTTGGCGTCGAGGCGCCCGTCCGGGCCTCCCAGCGGGCCCCCGTTGTCCACGAGGGTATAGAGGTTGCGCGTCTTCCATCGCTGGGTCGGCGCCGCCGTGGCCTTGAGCTTCTGGCCCGCCTCCCAGAAGGGCCTCGCCGGTTGCAGCCGGTCCTTCACCTTCACGAAGTCGCCCAGCTCGTCCTCCGCCACGGCATCGCCGTCCGCGTCGATGAGGTGGACGTCCTCGCAGTCCTTGTCCCCGTTGAGGTCCTTCGGGTCCGCGCCACTGGCCGCCTGCTCCGGCTTGCAGCCGAGCAGCAGCTCCGAGGCGAGCTTGTAGCGGTACAGGTAGCCGCGCCACGGCTCGTCCCGGTCCCGGCCCGGACGCAGGCGGGGCACCAGCGTGCCCCCCGAGCCGCTCAGCTGCATGCCGGACACGGACGCCGTCGCGAAGGACGTGGCGCGCCGGTCCACGTTGGCGATGATGTCCTGCAGCGCCTTCTTCAATCCCACGCCATCATTGGCCGAGTGGTAGAGCCCACCGCCCACGCGGGCGGCGTTCTTGAGGATGTTGGCGTTCACCCCGAAGCCGATGGCGTGGATGGTGAGGCTCTGCTGGCCGCTGGTGTCGAAGTCGCCCACCACGGCGGGGTTGCCGCGCTGCAGATCCTTCGTGGCGAGCAGCTTCGCCACGTCATCCAGCTTGTGCTGCGCGTCCTCCGGGCACGGCTCCGTGGCGGGGCACGTCACCGGGCCGCCGTTGAGGAACTCGAGGGCGGCGGCCGGGACGTGGTCATCGGCGCTCGGCTCGCCGTCCGTGACGATGACGATGGAGGTGGCCTGGCAGCCCCAGCACCAGCTGCGCTCGGGGCGGGAGAGGGACGCGTTCTGGAAGCCGCTCTTGAGGTAGCTGGCGTCGAAGCCGAAGGTGTCCGTGTAGAGGCCGTTGTCCGAGGAGAAGTACTGCCCGACGTTGAGGAGCGACTCGGCCAGCGGGGTGGCGGCCTTGAAGCGCAGCGCGTCCACCGCGGCCAGGTAGCTGGTGCGCGCGGTCTCGAAGGCGTTGGGGTCCGCGCGGAGCTGGTCGCACGTGGGGCCCTGCGGCAGGGACATCAGCGCGCCGTGCACCGTGTTGTCCGCGTTGAAGGAGCTGAGGCCCACGCGCACCCGCCGCATGTCCTTCAGGATGGACTTGAGCGTGGCCTTGGCCGTCACGTACTTGGGCGGGTTGAAGTTGAGGAAGCGGCCCGTGAAGACATACGTGAGGCGCCTCGGGTCGCTGCCCGGCTTCGAGCCCGTGGCCCCCGGCCGCTTGTAGAAGCCCTTCTGCTGGAGGCACGAGAGGCACGCGCCGTAGGCCGCACGCGTCGGGTCGCTGGACGCCGGGTGCTGGTACGCGCAGGCGTCCTCCTTCGTATTCCACTGGGAGGCCGGGGCGTTGAGATCCTCCCAGAACATGTACGCGTAGAGCTTGTCGTCGCTGAACAGACCGGGGTGGTCCGGATCCGGCACCGGGTAGGCGACGTTCGGATTCCACCCGTTGGCGGCCTCGACCGCGAGCAGGTCCGGCTGGGTGCAGCCGTCTCCGGAGGCGAAGAAGGCCTCGTGGTTGCCCTCGTCCACCTGGGGCAGCTCGCGCATGGAGGCCGAGGTGTCGATGAGGAAGTGCACGTTGGGCGGCGTGCCCTCGCTCGTGAAGAAGCGCTCGTCGCCGGTGAGGTCCTCGCCGCGCAGGGCCTCGGCGGCCAGCGAGGTGGTGAGCTGACAGCAGGCGGGCTTCGGCGTGGACTCCTCCGGACGGGCGAGCGCGGGAGCGAGCAGGAGCGCGGTGGCGGACAGGCGGCGGAGATGGCTCCAGGCATTCATGGGGGGATTCCTCGGGGGGCTACTGCAAGCCGACACGGACGACGAACTCGACCTCGCGCTCGGGGCCGCCGGGGTACTCCTGGCAGAGGGCCGTGACGGCGTACCAGTAGGCGCCCTCGGTCGCGTCGCCCAGGGTGTTGCTGATGTCGCGGGCCGAGTCGCGCGAGGCGCCCACGGCATTGGCGGGCAGGCGCTCCACGTTCGTCAGCGTGGGGGCGGGCGCGCCCCCGGGAGCGGGCGCCGCGGGCGTGCCGGTGAAGTGGCCCGCGCGGATGATGCCCTGGCCATACGCGTCGGCGAGCTGCACCTGGGCGGCGCTGCCCGGGGTGAGTACCCGCAGGCGCGCGAGGAACAGGTTGCGCGCCGCCTGCGTGCAGGCCGAGAGCGCGTCGTCGCGCGTCTGGAGCACCGCGGCGTTGCGCTCGGTGCCGGTGAAGGTGATGGCCCCCGCCACCAGCAGGGTGGCGAGGACCACGACGATGAGCGCCATCACGAGGGCCATGCCCCTCGGGGCCTTGGGACGGGGACGCACGGGCTCAACCTCCTCCCGGTTGGACGGGGATGAACTGGGAGCGCATCAGCAGGTTCTTGGGGGCGATGGCCTCGCGCAGCACGGCGCGGGTGAAGCCGCCCCCTCGCGGGTCGAAGGCGCTGGCGGGCGTGGTGCCCAGGTTCTCGAGCTGGCGCCAGGACGTGGTCCCCGTGGGGAGCGCGGGGCCCTCGGCGCCCGGGGCTCCCGGAGTGAGCACGTCGTCCCCCTCGCGCTGCGCGTCCGGCCGGGTGCTGCGCGCCACGAGCGTGAGCCGGACCTGGCGGATGTTGGCCGGGTGCGAGGTGAGGCGCCGGGGCGAGGCGTACGCGTCGTTCAGCCGGGGCCTGTCCGTCTCGGGCGCTCCGGTGTGCCACGTCTCGCCCCAGGGCACGGTGTCGTCCACGCCCACCAGCGGCGGCGTGTCCTTGCCCAGCGCGTTGAGGATGTAGGCCACCTGGAGCTGCTCGATGCCCACGGCGATGGGCATGGCGTCGGTCCCGTCGATGCGCCCGTCTCCGTTGATGTCCACGCCCCGGTGCTGCATGAGGTAGGGCGTGGCGCCGGGAGTGGCCGGGTCCCCGTCGTCGTCGAAGGAGGCGACGTAGAAGCTGGTGCGCTCCACCTTCACCACCACCGGCGGCTCGCCGTCATGGAAGCAGGCATCCCCCAGCTCGCCGTGCTCGCGGAAGAGCGCGCCGGGCGGCCCCGCGGGCGAGTCCACCGGCGCGGCGGTGGTGTCCAGCCGGACCGAGGTGGCCTTCGCGGGCGCCGTCTCTCCCACCGTCACGTAGGCGTAGCGGATGGCGCCGGGGCAGAGGACGAGGAGGATCTCCCCCTTGCGCAGCGGCCGCTCGAGCGCCCTGTCGAAGCGCAGGTAGTCCGAGCCCACCTCGGTGGCGAGGCGCCGGAAGTGGAGGGAGCGCGCGTGGACGGTGAGCCCATCCGGGTAGCCATCGGCGCGCGCATCACCAGCCGCGTCGTAGGAGTCATAGGCGAGGATGGCGCGGTCGGGGTCCACGCCATACCCCGCGTTGCGCACGTGGTGCTCCACGAAACCCAGCGCCTGCCGGACGCTGGACTGCACCGCGCGGCGGCTCGCGTGGGCCTGGTACTGCGAGGCCTGCGAGATGAAGACGAGCCCGATGCCCGCGAGCACCACGGCGCCCACCGCGGTGCCGACGAGCAGCTCGACCAGGGTGAAGCCTCGAGGGCCGTGACGCGCGCGCATGCTCAGATCTCCGGGATGGCCGCGGCGCCCCGGCCGATGGCGTGGGGGTTGAACTTCACCGCCCAGACGTCCACCTGCTTGAAGCCCCCCGCCGTGGTGGGAAAGCGCACCATGACGAGGATGCGGCGGGCCTCGGTGCTGCCATCCGCGCCCTTCACGGGAGCCACCCGCCAGGCCACCTCGTAGGTGCTCTCGGCGCCCACGGTGGCCTGCGCCGCGCCGAGCAGCGGGCGCGCCCCGACGAGCCCCACCGCGTCCGAGAGCTTCACCCGCCCATCCGCCTCGTCGAAGCGCGAGAAGCGCGGGTCCGCTGGGTCGATGGTGCTCTCGGCGGACAGCAGCGCGTGGTCGAAGGGCAGGCGCTCGAAGGCGTCCACCAGATCCCTGGCCACCTTGCTCGCGGTGGACTGGCGCCGGGCCAGCCCGTTCTGCTGGCTGGCCAGCACGTTCATGTGCAGCACGCCGAGCAGGCCGATGGAGAAGACGGCGAGTGCCGCCATGGCCTCGACGAGGCTGACGCCACGGGCGCTCGGGACTCGAGAAGACGGAGACATGGTGACGGTCCTCCTAGAAGACACGGACGGCTCCGGCCGGCGCGGCGATGACCACCCAGCGAGGCGAGCCGGACCGGCCACCGCCCGAATCCGGTGCGAAGGCGACGACACCGCCCGCCTCGGCGCCGCCCGTCATCACCTGCACGGTGCCATCGGGAGAGAAGCGGATGACCCCGCGCGCACCGCCCGTGCCCTCGGTACAGAAGGAGCATCCGCCGAGCAGCCGGCCCGAGCCGGACGGGGTGAGGGGAATGGAGGAGAAGGGGGCGGGCAGCGCGCGCGGCTCCGAGCCGGAGGCGCCGAGGTCCAGGAAGCCCAGGCCGCTACTGTCGGACAGCCGCAGGCGCTCGTGCTGGACGCCTCCCACGGTGGCGATGTCCGTTACATCATCACTGGCCCAGTTGTAGGCGCCGAGCGCATCCGCGCGCTCCAGCAGCGAGACGCCGAACGTGGTGCCGTCATCGTGGAAGACGACGTAGTGCGGCACGCCCATGCTGGTGGCGCGCATCTGTGCGGCCGTGTACAGCGCGCTCACCTCGAAGGCGGCGTTGCTCACGCGCACACGCGCGGTGCCATGGAACACCGCCACTCCCGCGAGCGTCACGAGGACACCGAGGATGGCGACCACGACCATCACTTCAACGAGGGTGAAGCCTGCGGAGCGGGGCCGGACGGACACGCGGAGGACTCCTTCCGCCCGCCTGCCTGTGCAAAGCACGGCCCACCCGTACCCCAGGGCGGGGATGACCTGTGCAAGTCCTCGGAACGAGGGGGAACGCCTCTATCCCGGGTGACCGCCGGAGTTACCCCGGACTGGCCTTTCTACCGGAAGAGAATTTCCCATCTTGTAACCATTGCACGCCCGCCTGCCCTGGATGAGGAGCGCTCCGGCCACGACGCTCCCTCGCGGGATGCCGTGGCCGGAGCCGGGCGGGATTCAGGGGGATTGCCGTTAACTACCAGGTGCCCTCGTCCTTGTCCGAGGGGTACTTCAGGGTGGTGAAGATGGGCCCGCCCTCGTCCTGGTCCGAGGGGTACTTCTTGGTCTGCACGGGGACGCCACCGCCCGCGGCCTGCTCGAGTTCCTGAGCGTCCAACAGCCGCGCGAAGAACGGCTTCTTGCCCTGCAGCGGTGCCTTGTTCAATGCGTTCTTTTTCATGTCCAGACTCCATGTGGCCTGCTGGCCAATGTGGGGGGTGTATGAGCAACCGCGGCTCACCGTGATGGGCACCTCGGGTGAGTCGGTTGCTCATGGAGATCGAGTCCCCTGGAGCCGAATGTCACGGACCGCACGACGGGCCCGTTCTTCCGCCTGCTCGGTCTGCATCGCGGGGGTCGGGCCACCAGGGATGAAGAAGGGGATGCGTCTTCCGACCGTCGGTTAGGTTTCAGGGTAGTGGTCGAAACCAAGGAGCCCCGCCATGTTGCGCCCCCTGTCCGATGACCTCTTCGTCCTGGATGTGCCCTTCCACATGAGGGGCTTCGACCTGGGCGGACGAATGACGGTGGTGCGCCTGCCGGAGGGCGGCCTGTGGCTGCACTCGCCCGTGAAGCTGGACGCCGCCGTGCGCCAGGCGGTGGATGCCGTGGGGCCAGTGCGCTTCCTGGTGGCGCCCAACACCATGCACCACCTGTCGCTCGGGGATTGGGCCGCGGCGTACCCCTCGGCCCGGGTGCTCGCGCCCGCGGGGTTGCGCGCCAAACGCAAGGACCTGCGCATCGACGTGGAGCTGTCGGACGTGATGGACGTGGGCCAGTCACCCACCGTCGAGCTGCTCCTCGCGCGCGGCATCCCCAAGCTGGAGGAGTTCTCCTTCCTGCACCGCCCCAGCCGCACCCTGCTGCTCGCCGACGTGGCCTTCAACATCCACGACTCGCACTCGTGGCTGACGCGCAACTATCTGAAGCTGTGCGGAGCCTACGAGCGGCTGGCGCCCACCTGGCTGCTCAAGACCATGGTGAAGGACAAGGCCGCGCTGCGGGCCTGGAGGGACCGGGTGCTCTCCTGGGACTTCGACCGCGTGGTGCCGTGTCATGGCCAGGTGCTCGAGCGCGGTGGCAAGCAGGCCATGCGGGAAGCCTTCGCGTGGCTCTAGGCACGGTGGAACCGGGGGAAGACCCTCACCCTGGCCCTCTCCCAGAGGGAGAGGGGACATCCACGGGTGCTTGCCGGGTTGCTCTCCGGCCTGACTTGGAGAGGAGGGAAGACGGTTCGACGGATTGCTGCGATGATCCGCCCCCCATCCCATGCGAATCGACCGACTTCTCGCCGGCCTGTTCCTCGCGATGCCCATCGCGTGTGCGTCGTCCCCCTCCCTCCGCTCCGATTCGGCCCCCGTGTCGATCGCGGCCCCTGGCTCCCTCGCGGTCCCCGCGGCCTTCCGGGGCGGGGACGACCTCCGGGTGATGACCTTCAACATCCAGTCCGGCCGCCACGGTCTGGACAAGGTGGCCGAGACCATCCGCTCCGCCTCTCCCGACATCGTTGCCCTCCAGGAGGTGGATGTCGGTTCGATCCGCGCCAATGGGATGGATCAGCCCGCCGAGCTCGCCCGGCGCACCGGCCTGCCCTATTACGCCCACTTCCGTACCACCACCCTGCACGGCGGTGACTACGGCGTGGCGCTCATCTCCCGCTTCCCGCTCGAGTCCGTGGAGCAGCATCCGCTGCCCGTGGAGCCCGGCACCGAGCCGCGCACCGTGGCCCGCGTCCTCATGAAGGTGAACGGCCAGGAGGTGAGCATCTACGTCACCCACCTCACCCGGCGCCCCTTCAATGGCGACGTCCGCATGCGCCAGAGCGCGGCCATCATGAAGCTGCTGGCCTCAGACTCCCGGCCCAAGCTGCTGATGGGCGACATGAACGACACGCCCGACTCGCGCTCGCTGCGGCTCTTCAAGCGCGAGCTGGTGGACGTGTTCGCGCTGCGCGGAGAGGGCCCCTCGGAGACCTACCCGCTGCCCGTCATCCCCAACCTGCGCATCGACTACGTGCTGGCGTGCGACCACTTCATGCCCAAGCGCAGCCAGGTGCTGCGCGTGCGCGCCTCCGACCACTACCCGGTCGTGGCCGACCTCACGCTGCTCGGGCCCGCGAAGGCGCCCGCCGTCGAGTTGGTGCAGCGCTCGCCGGAGGCCGCCGCCTCCACCGCCGGTAGCAAGTAGTCCGGCCGGCTCACTCCAACTGCAGGCCGCAGTCGCTGCACGCGCCCTGGACCAGGGGCGCGGCCGTACCGCAAGCGGGGCAGGGCAGCTCCCCCTCCTCCGGCACCGCCTGGGGCGCCCGGCCCGCTGGGACGAGCCCCTCGCGCTCCAGGCTGTCCATCCAACGTTGTTGGAGCAGGCTCGCGACCCGGGGCGTGTCCTCGGGGCGCACGAGCACCTGGAACTTCGGCGAGCAGCTCGGCTTGCTACATGCCTCGCGGTGCACGAGCGCGGGCACGCCCTCGGCGAGGCACGCCTCCACCAGCTTCCGGGCATCCGCGAGCTGCATCTCCGCGCACGGCACCACTTCCGCGTCCGCCAGGACCTTCTCTGCGTCGTGAGGAGTCATCATCGGCTCCCAGTGAAGCGCAGCCGGGCGCAGCCGTCCACGGTCCTCGGGTGCTGCTCCCGTCCGGGTGGAGGGGAAGGGAGCCGCCAGGGCCCCGCGAGGCCCGGTTACCTTCCGGGGGCCGCGGTTTCCCCGGGTCCGGCCGAGGCGATGAGCTTCTCCAGGATGAGGAAGAGGGCCCGGCGATCCCGGAGGTCCAGGTGGCCCAGCAGCCGGTCCATTCCCTGGACGAGGGTGCGCTCCAGCTTGCGATACATCCGCGCGCCCGACGCGGTCAGCCGGCAGTGGACGACGCGGCGGTCCTCGGGGTTTCGCTCGCGCTGGACATGGCCCTCGCGTTCCAGCCGGTCCACCACGCCGGTGACCGTCTTCTCGGTGATGCCCAGCCGCCGGGCCAGCCCTCCCATGGTCAGGGCCCCGTCCTCGCCCAACCACAGCAGGGTGTGGATTTGCGGCGCGGTGAGCTGCATCCGCTCGCACCCGCTGGCGAGCGGATCCCTCAGCGAGTAGAGCCGCCCGAGCGCGAACAGGAGTTGGCGGAACCGGTCGACATCGCCGGTCTTGTCTTCGACCGTGGAGACCTTCCGTGACACGGAGTTTCCTCGTCCAGACCGGCCTGGTTTCGGTCCTGGGTGCACCTGCTCCGGTGGGGCGAAATGTTGGCTCGCTCCAGCCGGAAGAGAAGCGGCCATCTCGTGCAAGGGCCTGGGGGTTGTGCCCGAGCCGCTGGAGAGCGGGCGTGCATCCAGGCTTCCCCGGGATGACGTGAGGAGTCATCGCGAACGGAGGAACCTCGCGAGTCAGGCTCCCCGCTGGTCCGGCGGGGAAGGGGGCTTCCAGTTGGCGTCCTCGCGGAGCGTGCCGAAGTTAGGCCCCAGAAACCTCACGCGGCACAACCAGGAGCGACAATGGACGCCATCGAACTGTTGACGCAGCAGCACGAAGAGGTCGACGAGCTCTTCGAGAAGTTCGAGAAGGCCATCGAGAAGGGTGATGACTCGGTGATGGACCTGTTCGTGCGCATCGCGGACAACCTCGCCGCGCACGCCGTCATCGAGGAGAAGATCTTCTATCCCAGTGTCTACGTCGGCCCCACGGCGGACAAGCTCCAGGAGGCCGTGGAGGAGCACCTGTCGGTGAAGCGTGTCATCGCCGACCTGCTCGACATGGACCCCATGGACGCGCAGTTCAAGGCCAAGATGAAGGTGCTCCAGGAACTGGTCGAGCATCACGTGGAGGAGGAGGAGAAGGATCTCTTCAAGAGCGTGAAGAAGCTGATGACGAAGGATGAGCTGGCGGTCATGGGCGAGCAGCTCGAGACGATGTTCTCCGAGCTCATCCAGACCGAGCCGCGCCTGCAGGTGCCTCGCGAGACCGATGAGGCCGCGCCGCTGGCGTGAGCTTTCGGGCAGGGCCGGACGCCTCGCGGGGATGACTCGCGGGGCGTTCGTGTGTCCAGCACCGGAGGGGTGTCCTCGGAGCGGAGCCGCCGACGTAGATTCGAGAGCGCGTGGCGATCGTCAAGGCGCTGTGAACCAGCGGTGGTCCACGGAGGCGAAGCCCGCGAGCAGCTCCCCGGCGAGCCGGGGCCGCGTGGTCTTCTCGGGCCGGCGCAGGTAGTCGTTGAGCACCCGGCCCCGGGCATCCCGGCGGAGGCTCGGTTTCGACAGGTGTAGCTTCGAGCGCTTCACGCCTCCGCCCGCGCGGTGCACGAACGTCACCGTGCCGTCCCTGTCCACGCGCTCCACCACGCCGATGTGCGTGAGCCCGTCATTTCGCCGCCCGTCCCGGTTGCGGTCGTACGTCTCCCGGAAGAAGACGAGGTCTCCCGGACGCGGCTGGTCGCGCAGCGCGCCCAGGTTGCGCGCCTTGCGGTAGATGGCGGCCACTCCGCCCTCTCCCGGGAGGGTGCGCTCGGGCATCAGGCTCAATCCATTCTTCTTGTAGGCGAGGTTGGCCAGGCCGGAGCAATCGTCGTTCACCGAGCGGCTCACCCTCCTCAACGAGGACAGGCCCACCCAGAGCGAGGCGCGGGCCGCGGCCCGGTTCGCGAGCGACAGGGACGCGGCCCGGGTGCTTCGACTCGGAGTGGCCCGGCGCGCGGCCTCGGCCTGTGGCGCCGACAGGAGACCCACCAACAAGGCACACAGCGAAAAAGCACGGTGCATGCCAGATCCCCACCAGCAACCGGCGTGCCCTTCGCTTTTTCCGGCCGAGGTGTCCATCCGGAGACGGAGACGGTCCCCGCATCTGTCCTGCACGTGGAAGAGGTCTGCCCAGCCTGTTTCCCGAGCGACGCGCTCTAGACTCCACTGTTCATGCGAGCCCTGTCGAAAATCTGGCTGTTGTGGATCGGGTTGTTGGCCGCTTGCGCGACCTCGAGTCCCTCCCTGTCCGAAGGCAGTGGAACGCCGGAGGTGGTGGCATCCTGGGAGGAGGGCTGTGAGGACGAGCGGAGCCTTGTCCTGCTGTGTCAGGAAGATGGGGAGGAGTGCGGCTTCTTTCGCTGCCGGGAGGTGGTGCCCCGCGAGCAGGTGCTGCTGGCATCCCGCGGTGGGGGTCCCAGCTACATTTTCAATCATCATTTCGACCCCAAGCCTCCGCAGTTCGTTCTCCCTCCGGGGCGCTGGGTGCGGCACCACATCTTTCCCCAGGCGGAGGAGCTCGCTCGGTGGTTCCATCGACAAGGAGTGCCGGACATCCATCAATTCACCATCCTCATCCCCGAGCATGTTCACATCCGCATCCACAGCAGAGGGCCTCGCGGCGGTCTGTGGAACATGGCATGGCAACAGTTCAAGGACGCCAACCCGAGTGCACCGCCAGAAGCCATCTACCGCCACGCAGGAGAGCTGATGTTCCGTTTCGAGCTGACAGGACCCGTTGTGCCGTACGCCCGAGGAGGAAGGTGAGCAGATGCCGAGGTTCTATTGGCTCCGGTTTCCCGCGCACTCGCGCTACACGGGCAACCTCAGTGCCAGGCACAAGTGGGGCGGCCTGCCCGGGGTCCGCTGCCCCGAATGTGGAGCCACGTGGGCCGGGAGCGCCACGGCCTATCCGAGCGCGGATCTATCATCCCTTCCGGAGCGCAAGGCATTCGAGGCGCCCCGGCCGGAGCCCTTCGACGAATTCGTCCGGCTGCGCGAGCTGGTTCGGCCCCTCGTACCGCCAGGGGCTCAACTGCTTCCAGGCGCCGAGTTCGGTCCCCTGGTGGGCACGGCCACCGGGACCTTCAGCCCACTCTTCTTCTATTTCACGACCATGCCGTTGATGCACCGCGAGGCGTTGGAGCAGCTCCAGTCCGAGGGTGTGCGGGGCCTGCGTGGTCTTCCCACCGAGCTGCGCTTCCGGCAGAAACAGCATCCGGAGCTGTTGGAATTGGAGCTCCTGCCTCATGGCCGACTGCATCCGGACTGCACGCCGGAGCGGCCTCCTCCCTGTCCCAAGTGTGGGCATGACTATTTCACTCGTCCGGAGGAGCCCATCCTCGATGCGGCGACACTCCCGACACACACGGACCTGTTCCGGTTGGCCGACTTCGAGACAATGCTCATTGGCACCGACTGCTTCGTCGAGGCCGTACGGCGCCTGGGGCTGGAGGATGTCGACTGTCGCGAGCTCATGACTCGCTGAGACTCTTGGTGTGCACCAGAGGACACGTGTGTGTTCCTGGTCACGATCTTGCGTTCAATCTTTTCACCGCGGGTCGCACCCTCGCGGATGGGTGATTAACCGTCGATCCCACCCCATCAGGGACGGCGTCGATGAACTCCGCATCAGCTCAAGACTCTTCTCCTGTCATCCGCGCGGTCGAACGGCTGCTTCCTCCTCATTACGCCAGGCAGGAGCAGATCATCGGCGCCCTGCGGGACATGTGGGCCACCCGTCACTTCAACATCGAGCGGTTGGAGGAGCTGCATCGCTCCGTTCGCGTGGACGGGCGCTTCCTCGCGCTGCCCATCGAGAAGTACCCCTCGCTCGTCACGTTCCAGCAGCGTAACGACGCGTGGATCCAGGTCGCCCTGGACCTGGGCGAGGTGGTGGTGCGTCAGGCGCTGGAGAAGACCGGGCTCACGCCCCGGGATGTGGACCACGTCTATTTCGTCACCGTGACGGGCATCGCCACGCCGAGCATCGACGCGCGGCTGATGAACCGGCTGGGTATGCGCCCGGACATGAAGCGCACGCCCATCTTCGGGTTGGGGTGCGTGGCGGGTGCCGCCGGCACGGCGCGGGCCTCGGACTACCTCCGGGCCTTCAAGGACCAGACGGCGCTGCTCGTCTCCGTGGAGCTGTGCTCGCTGACACTGCAGCGCGAGGACCTGTCCATTCCCAACATCATCGCCTCGGGGCTGTTCGGCGATGGTGCGGCGTGCGTGGTTCTCCAGGGCTCCGAGCGGGCGGCGGCCTCGCCCGGTCCTCGCGTCGTGGCCACCCGCTCCGTGCTCTACCCCGACACCGAGCGCATCATGGGCTGGGACGTGGTGGACTCGGGCTTCAAGGTGGTGCTGTCCGCCAAGGTGCCGCAGCTCGTGCGCGAGTTCATCCGCCGCGACGTGGATGGTTTCCTCGCCGAGCACGGCCTCACCCGCAGGGATGTGAAGCACTGGGTGGCGCACACCGGCGGCCCCAAGGTGTTGCAGGCCTTCGAGGAGGCGCTGGAGCTGGCGCCCGACATGCTGGCGCGCTCCTGGGCCTCGCTGCGCGAGGTGGGCAATCTGTCCTCGGCCTCCGTGCTCTTCGTCCTGGGTGACATGCTGGAATCCGGCACCGCCCGGCCGGGTGACTGGGGAGTGCTGATGGCCATGGGACCGGGCTTCTGCGCGGAACTGGTGCTGCTGCGATGGTGAGCTCCGTCGAGGGATACCTGGGCTTCCTGGGACTGCTTGGCATCGAGCGCCTCGTGGAGCTCGTGTTGTCGAAGCGAAACGCGGCGCGGGCCCTCGCGCTCGGTGGCACGGAGACGGGCCAGGGTCATTACCGGGTGATGGTGGTCTTCCACTCGCTCTTCCTCGTGGCGTGCGTGGCGGAGGTGCTGGCGCTCTCGCGTCCGTTCACGGGAGGATTCGGCTTCGCCGCGCTGGGTGTGGCGGTCCTGGCCCAGGCGCTGCGTTACTGGGCCATCGCGTCGCTGGGCGAGCGCTGGAACACGCGCATCATCGTGGTGCCGGGCCTGCCGCCGGTGACGCGGGGGCCGTACCGCTACCTGCGCCATCCCAACTACGTGGCCGTGGTGCTGGAGCTGGCCGCTGTCCCGCTCATCCATGGCGCATGGGTGACGGCCCTCGTCTTCTCCCTGGGCAATGCCCTGCTGCTCCGGGTGCGCATCCGCGCCGAGGAGGAGGCACTGGGCGCCGCCTACGCCAAGGCCTTCGCGGGCAGGCCCCGCTTCATCCCGGAGGTGCACCGTGGTTGAGAACGAGCTGGCCGTCCTCTCGGAGATCCGCCGCATCCTCTCGCAGGAGCTGGATTGGAGGGGGGCGGTGGAGCCCTCGCACCACTTGATGAGGGACCTGCAGCTCGACAGCCTCGGGCTGACGGTGCTGGCCGTGGAGCTGGAGAACCGCTTCCGCATCCGCCTGTCGGTGGAGGACTCGGTGGGGGTGAATACCGTGGGCGACCTCATGCGCCTGGTGGTCTCGCGGACCGCCGAGGAGTCGCCGGCCTCGTGCGCGGGAGGCGCGCCATGAAGGGACCTGCGCTGCCGGCGCTGAAGCACGCCACCCTCACCGATGCGCTCGCCGCCGCGGCGCGGACCCGGTTCGGGCTCGTCTTCGTGGACTCGGCCGAGCGCGAGACGTCCATGCCCTGGGCGGAGGTGTACGCGCGGGCCCGGCGCACCGCCGCGGGACTGCGGCGCCTGGGTGTATCGCCCGGGGAGCGCGTGGCGCTGCTGCTGCCCACCTCGCCGGGCTTCATGGATGCCTTCTTCGGCGCGCTGCTGGCGGGCGCGGTGCCGGTGCCGCTCTACCCACCGGTGCGGTTGGGACGGCTGGACGAGTACCACCGCTCCACCGCGCGCATGCTGGAGGTGTCGGGCGCGGTGGTGGTGCTCACGGACTCCAAGGTGCGGCTGCTGCTGGGCGAGTCCGTGGCCGCGGCCCGCCCGAGGCTCGGCTGCCACACGGTGGAGGAGGTGTCCCGCGCGGAGGGCGACCTGGCCGTGTCCGCCACTCCCGAGGTGCTCGCCCTCATCCAGTTCTCCTCGGGCTCGACGGTGGACCCGAAGCCGGTGGCGCTCGGCCATGGCGCCCTGGTGGCGCAGCTCGCGGCGCTGGAGGCGGAGCTGCCGCCTCCGTCGGACCGGGCCCCGGTGGGCGTGTCCTGGCTGCCGCTGTACCACGACATGGGACTCATCGGCTGTCTGCTGTCCGCGGTGTACTACCCGGGCAGCATGGTGCTGATTCCTCCCGAGGTGTTCCTCGCGCGTCCGGCGCTGTGGTTGCGCGCGCTGTCGCGGCACCGGGGCTTCGTCTCGCCCGCGCCCAACTTCGCCTACGGGTTGTGCCTCAAGCGGGTGAAGGACTCGGAGCTGGAGGGCGTGGATCTCTCCGGCTGGCAGCACGCGCTCAACGGCGCGGAGCCGGTGTCGGTGGAGACGCTGCGCCGCTTCGTCGAGCGCTTCTCCCGGTGGGGCTTCCAGGCGGGAGCGCTGCGGCCGGTGTACGGCCTATCCGAGGCCTCCCTGGCCGTCACCTTTCCTCCGGCGGGCCGGGGGCCTTACGCGTTGGGCGTGGACGCGAAGGTGCTGGCCACGGAGCGGCGCATGGTGGAGGGCTCGCGCGAGCTGGTGTCCGTGGGGCGCCCGGTGCCGGGCTTCGAAGTCCAGGTGCGCGACGAGCTGGGCCGCGAGGTGCCGGAGCGCCGTGTGGGGCGGGTGTTCGCGCGAGGGCCCTCGGTGATGGCGGGCTACTTCGGCCTCCCGGAGGCGACGGCGAACGCGTTGGACGCCGAGGGCTGGTTGGACACGGGAGACCTGGGCTTCGAGGCGGACGGCGAGCTGTTCCTCGCGGGCCGTGCGAAGGACGTGGTCATCATCCGCGGCGCCAACCACGCCCCCCAGGAGTTCGAGGAGTGCCTGGAGGGAGTGGAGGGCCTGCGCACGGGCTGCGCGGTGGCTCTGGGCTTCACGCCCGAGGGCGAGCAGGACGAGGCCCTGCTGATTCTCGCCGAGCAGGCCCCGGGCGCGGAGGTGGAGGGCCTGGAGGAGCGGATCCGCGAGGCGGTGTTGGAGGGCACGGGCGTGCGCGCGCACACGGTGGAGGTGCTGGAGCCGGGAACGCTGCCGCGCACCTCGAGCGGGAAGCTGCGCCGGAGCGAGGCGCTGCGGCGCTACCTGGCGGGCGAGCTGGCCGCGCCGAGGAAGGTGGGGACGGTGGGGCTGGCGGTGGAGATGGCGAAGAGCGCGCTGGCCTTCGTCCGGGCGGGACGCGAGGGGTGAGCGCCTGGGACGTCGCGGTGGTAGGGGGTGGACCCGCGGGACTGGCGGTGGCGCTCACCACGGCGAAGCGGGGACTGCGCACGGTGGTGCTGGAGCGGGCCACCGTGCCTCCGGACAAGGCCTGCGGTGAGGGGCTGATGCCCTCCGGGGTGGCGGCGCTGGAGCGCTTCGGGGCGCTCGCGCTGTTGGACAAGCGCGAGTGCGCGCCCTTCGTGGGCATCCGCTATGTGCAGGAGGACGGGAGCGGCGCGGAGGGGCGGTTGCCCTCACCCGGGGGCCTGGGCGTGCGGCGGGTGGCGCTGGTGACGGCGATGGCCACGAGGGCACGGGCGCTCGGGGTGGAGCTGCGCGAGCGCTGCGCGGTGGTGGGCCAGCGGCGCATGGTGGACGGGTGGGAGGTGGAGACGGCGGACGGGCCGCTGCGGGCGCGGATGCTGGTGGCGGCGGACGGGCTGGCCTCGCCACTGCGACGCGCCGAGGGGCTGGAGCTGGCGGTGGCGGGGCCAAGGCGCTTCGGGCTGCGGCGGCACTTCCGGGTGAAGCCGTGGGCGCCCTTCGTGGAGGTGCACCTGTCCGAGGGCGTGGAGGCCTACGTGACGCCGGCCGGGGAGGAGCGGGTGGGGGTGGCCTTCCTCTGGGCGGATGGGCTGGCGGAGCGCATCGGCTTCGAGTCCCTGCTCGCGCGCTTCCCGGTGCTGGCCGAGCGGGTGGCGGGGCTGGAGCCGGACTCGAAGGCGCGAGGGGCGGGGCCGCTGGCGCGGGCGGCGCGGGCGCGGGTGGCGGAGCGGTTCGCGCTGGTGGGGGACGCGGCGGGGTACGTGGACGCGGTGACGGGGGAAGGGCTGTCCTTGGCCTTCACGTGCGCCGAGGCCCTGGGGAACCTGCTGCCGGATGCCCTGGCGAAGGGCGCGACGCGTGAGTCCCTGCTGCCCTACGAGCGGGTGTTCCAGCGGGCCTTCCGCAAGTACGCGTGGTTGACGCGGAGCATGTTGCTGCTGGCGAGCACGCCGGGGCTGCGCCGGCCGCTGGTCCGCTGGCTGGGCAGGCGCCCTCGCGTCTTCGAGCTCCTCCTGGCCCACGCCATCGTGTAGTCCCGGAGGGGCTCCCTCGGATCGTCAGGAAGGGTGGCTTCGCGATCGTCAGGAGCGCCTCCGGACATGCGATGTCCCGGGAATATCGCCGCCGGGAGTCGTGGGGCGGGCTACTCCTGGCAGGACAGGAGGGTGTCTCGCACCCAGGGGGATGCCTGGAGCGCCCTCAGGGTCTGTTCATCGGGCCGCGGGAGCAACAGGTGCCAGAGGAGCATGAGGAGGAAGCCCACGGTCGCGAGGGCGATCAGGATGATCGCCTGCTCGGAGCGAAGCTTCAGCAGCCTCAAGAGGACCCTCAACAACGGATTCCAACATGTTTTTTCCATCAGATACCCCTGTATGGAGCGGGAGGTTGGGGGATGGGTTTGGGGACGAGCGACCTCCTTTGACGTCCTCCCCATGAAGGGGAAGACGCCCACGGGTGGATGAGCGCGCAGTGGTGCGAGACTGTCTGAGGAGCGCCGGGTGTGTTTGTGATGGGAGGGTCGCTGGCCAGGGAAAGGCCGTTCGAGGTGCGGGCGTCCCATCTCCACCCCACGAAAAGCAAGACGCCGGAGCGCTGGGGGCGCTCCGGCGTCGGGACTTCGGGACTTCAGGCTCGAATCACAGCCCGCGGTACGTGATGACCATCGAGTCCATGCGGTCGTTCTGACCCGCCGAGAACGTGTTCATGCACGAGTCGTCGGTGTAGTCCATGAAGTTGGTGATGGGGTCCAGACCCGCCGTGGAGCAGGTGTCGCGGCCGCTCGGGCAGCCGAAGGCGGCGGAGGACTCGGCCGGGGTGTCGCTCACGTAGTCACCCGTGCTGGTGCAGCCGCCCTGGAACGTGTGGTACAGGCCCAGCCAGTGGCCGACCTCGTGGGTCGCCGTGTCACCCTCGTTGTACGGCGCCGCGGTGCCGCCGGGCAGCGAGCTGTAGAGGATGACCACGCCGTCCAGGCTCGGCTGCGAGGCGTAGCTGGAGGGGAAGGTCGCCCAACCCAGCAGGCCCTGGCCCATGTTGTTGGAGTAGATGTTCAGGTCGCCCGCGCCGCCCTTGCGCAGCGCCGCCTTCATCTTCTTCTCACAGGCTCCGCCGCTGCAGGTGTACCACTGGGAGTTGGTGGTGCGGTCCGTCGCCGTCAGGGTGAACGTGAACGGCGTGTTCCTGTAGGCCGCGTTCAGCACGGAGATCTGGCTGGCGATCTGCGCGTCCGTGATGTTGCCCTGCGAGGCGCTGGTGCCGTTGTTGATGACGTGCCAGTAGACCTTGATGTTCACCGAGCCGTTGGCGCGGGCCTGGGACTTCACGCGGCCCGCCATGGCCATCTCCACGGCCGTCTGCTCCTCGGGGGACAGGTCCGCCGTCGCGCAGCCGCGAACGGGGACCGCCTGCTGCGTCGTGGGCTGCTCCTCGGCCGGCTGCTGCTCGGAGCTGGTGCAGCCCCCCAGCGCGACGAGGGCTCCCAGGACCACCGCGAACCTGCCACCCTTCGAGAAAACGCTACGGGCCATTTCCGGCTCCTTGGAAAAGAGGTTTCTCTTATACCTCACGAAACCGTCATGAACCAAGGCAGGTACGGCTTTTCTGGAAGATTCCCGTGTCGTGGATGTAACGGAAGCTCCGCGAACCGTGAAAACACGAACGCCGGAGCGCTGGGGGCGCTCCGGCGTCGGGACTTCAAGACTTCAGCAAAGGCCTACTTGCCGAGGCGGTAGGTCGTCCAGAACGAGTCCATGCGGGCAATCTGGCCGGCGGAGAACCGGTCCATGCAGTAGTCGTCCGTGTAGTCCATGAAGTTGGTGATGGGGTCCACGCCCGTGTCGCGGCAGGTGTCGCGGCCGGTGGGGCAGCCGTAGGCGGCGGACTGCTCGGCCGGGGTGTCGCTCACGTAGTCGTTGGTCTTCTGGCAGCCGCCCTGGAACGTGTGGTACAGGCCCAGCCAGTGTCCCACCTCGTGGGTGCCCGTGTCGCCCAGGTTGTAGGGGGCCGCGGAGCCGCCGGGCAGCGAGGTGTTGAGGATGACCACGCCGTCATCCGAGGGGTTGCCGGCGTACCAGTTGGGGAAGGTCGCCCAGCCCAGCAGGCCGCCACCGGGGCTGCTGAAGTACATGTTCAGGTCGTCGGCGGTGCCCTTGCGCAGCGCGGTCTTCATCGCCGCCTCGGCCGTGGTGTCCGGGCCGGCGGTGTACCAGGTGCTGTTGGTGGTGCGGTCCGTGCTCACCAGGGTGAAGCGGAACGGGGTGTTCGCGTAGGCCGCGTTCAGTACGGCGATCTGGTCGGCGATCATCGTGTCCGGGATGTCACCGTTGGAGATGCCCGTGCCCTTGTTGATGACGTGGGCATAGACGGAGATGTTGATGGAGCCGGTGGCCGCCAGCGCGCCGCGGTGCTGGCTGATCAGCGCCTGGACGCTCTCCGTCTCCTGCTCGGACGGGGTCGGCGTGGCGCAGCCGTGGAGCGCCTCGCGGGTCGCCTGCTGCGTGGTGGGCTCGGCCGGCTTCTGCTCCGAGCTGCTGCAACCACCCAGCGCCAGCACCGCACCCAGCATGACCGCGAACTTTCCACCCTTCGAGACAACGTTACCGGACATTTCCGACTCCTCGGGAAAAGTTGATACGTCTTGTATCCCAAGAAATCAGTGCACGCAATCTGATAAACCGTGTTTCGTGAAAAAATACAGCATCCCGGGAGATGTAGAAGGCCGGGTAATACAGAAGAAGCGCGAGAGAAGAGAAGGCCACGGTGGGTATGGGCCGGGTGCGCTTGGGGTGAAAAGCAAAACGCCGGAGCGCGTGGAGCGCTCCGGCGTCGGGACTTCAGGACTTCAGGCTCGGCTTACTTGCCGTAGCGGTAGGAGGCCCACATCGAGTCCATGCGGGCGATCTGGCCCGCGGTGAACGTGTTCATGCAGGAGTCGTCGGTGTAGTCCATGAAGTTGTAGATGGGGTCCACACCGGTGGTGGAGCAGGTGTCGCGGCCCGCGGGGCAGCCGTAGGCGGCGGACTGCTCGGCCGGGGTGTCGCTCACGCTGTCACCCGTGGTGGAGCAGCCACCCTGGAAGGTGTGGTACAGGCCCAGCCAGTGGCCGACCTCGTGGGTGCCCGTGTCGCCCAGGTTGTAGGGGGCCGCGGTGCCACCGGGCAGCGAGGTGTTGAGGATGACCACGCCGTCCATCTTGGGGCTGGAGGCGTAGGAGCTGGGGAAGGTCGCCCAGCCCAGCAGGCCGCCACCGGGGCTGCTGAAGTACATGTTCAGGTCGTCCGCCGTGCCCTTGCGCAGCGTGTTCTTCATCGACGACTCGGCGGAGGTGCCGGGGCCAGCGGTGTACCAGGTGCTGTTGGTGGTGCGGTCCGTGGCCACCAGGGCGAACTTGAACGGGGTCTTCGAGTAGGCCGCGTTCAGCACGGAGATCTGGCTGGCGATCATCGAGTCGGGGATGTCACCGTTGGTCGTGCCCGTGCCCTTGCGGATGACGTGGGCATAGACGTTGATGGTGATGGAGCCCACGGGGTAGGCCTGACCCTGGGTGCGGCCCGCGAGGAACGCGTCCACCGCGGCCTGCTCCTGCACGGACGGAGTCGGCGTGGCACAGCCATGCAGCGGGGCGGCCTGCTCAGATGCCGGCTTCTGCTCCTCGGCCGGCGTCTGCTCGGCGCTGCAACCACCCAGCGCGATGACGGCACCCAGGACCACCGCGAACTTGCCACTCTTCGAGAAAACGTTGCGGGACATTTCCGACTCCTCGGAAAAAGTTGCGATGCCTTATAGCCTGAGAATAAGCAGCAAGCAAGGGAGCATGCGGATTTTCTGAAAACACGAGCGGAGTGCGTGAAAACGGAGAGCCCCGACACACGGGGTGTGCCGGGGCTCTCTGGAAGGGAACGGGGAGTGGCGAGGGCGCGTCAGTGCACGATGGCCTGACGGGCCGGGGGCGCCACCAGCAGGGAGAGGTTTTCGAAGGCCTCGATGTTCTGCCGGATGTAGGCGCGCTTGATTTTACCGCTGGTCGTCTTGGGCACGGTGTGCGGGCCCACGGGGATGACGCGGTTGGGGCGCACGCCGGAGCCCTGGTAGACCATCTCCTCCACGTGCTTGCACAGCTGGCGCACGACGTCGGCCTTGGTCTCGGTGGTCTCGCAGACGACGACGATGTCCTCGGTGCCCGTCTGGATGTTGGCGACACCCACGGCGGCCACGCAGCCGGCGCGCACCCCGGCCACCTGGGCGGCGGCGTTCTCCATGGTGTACGGGTGGTGGTTCTCGCCCGCCTTGATGATGAGGTCCTTGCTGCGGCCGCAGATGAAGAGCTGGCCCTCGGCGAGGAAGCCCAGGTCGCCCGTGTGCAGCCAGCCGTCGCGCAGCACGCTGTCGGTGGCCTCCGCGTTCTTGTAGTAGCCGCCGAAGAGCGAGGTGCCGCGCAGGAGGATTTCACCCTCGTGGCGCTCGGGCACCTCACGGCCCTCCTCGTCGACGATGCGGATGTCGATGCCGCGCAGCACCCGGCCCACGCTCAGCACGATGAGCGCGTCCGGGCCGCTCTCCTGCAGGGACACGACCTGGCGCTTCGTGGCCAGCGCCGCGCGTGAAATCGTCTCGAAGCGCACCGGGTCGCTCCGGTCGCGGATGGACACGCCCACCACCATCTCCGCCATGCCGTACGAGGGCCGCCAGGCGTTCGGCTCGAAGCCGTACGGCTGGAAGCGCTCGGTGAAGTGGCGCACGGTGTCGGCGTGGATGAACTCGGCGGCGTTGTAGGCCCGCTTCCACGAGCTCAGGTCCAATCCCTCCACCTCGGCGTCCTTGATGCGCTTGACGCACAGCTGGTAGGCGAAGTTGGGACCGAAGGACGAGGTGGCGCGGAAGTACTGGATGGCCCACAGCCAGCGCGCCGGCTTGAGCAGGAAGCCGAAGGGCGGCATGAGCGCCGTCGGAATCCCGTGGACGAACGAGGCCAGGGTGGAGGCCACCAGTCCCATGTCATGGAACAGGGGCAGCCAGCACACCATCAGGTCATCCGAGTCCCAGTGGCTGATCTCCCCCATGGCCGCGCAGTTGGCGAAGAGCGCGCGGTGGGAGATTTGAATGCCCTTGGGCGAGTCCGTGGTGCCGGAGGTGAACTGGATGAAGGCCACGTCCTCGGCGCCGCAGGTGGGCGGCTCGAAGGGCTCGGCGTCCACGTCCAGGTCCTTCACGGTGGCGGCGAAGGGCGTGTCCTGGCCGGGCTCGGCCTGGTAGTCCTTGAGGGACTCCTGGGCCAGGTCCAGGAAGTCCGGGTCGATGAGGATGCCCCGGGCGCCCAGCAGCTTGAGCTTCACGCGCAGCCGCTCGCTCCAGGCCTGCACGGACACCTTCGAGGAGGGCAGCTCGATGAGGCAGGGGGTGGCGCCCACCAGGCTGCAGGCGAAGAAGCTCTCGAGGAACTCGGGGCTGGTGTCGAAGGAGAGCACCACCCGGTCGCCCTGGCGCACGCCGCGGGCGCGCAGGCTGGCGCCCAGGCGCAAGGCGTTGTGGTGCAGGTCCGCCGCGGTGAGGACGGTGAGCTTCTCCTCGAGGTCCGCGAAGTAGAAGAGGGGTTGGGAGGGGCGCGTGCGCGCCCAGTGCACCACGGCCTCGGACAGGGTCCGCACCGGGGCCACGGTGGCGGGAGTGGGCGCCCGCTGGGGAATCTCACGGCTGGAGTGACGGCCCACGCCGGGGCCCAGGCGCACGTTCCCCGTCTGGCGCCGCAGGGATTGCTGGCTCATGGATGTATGTCCTTGGTGAAGGAGACCGGCTTTCAGAACCGGACCAGCGCGCCCTCGACGGTCAGCCCGGGGCCGAAGGCCAGCATCACGCCGTACTCGCCCCGCTGCGGCTTGTCCGCCTTGAGCATGTGCTCGAGCACCAGCATGACGGTGGCCGACGAGCAGTTGCCGTACTCGCCCAGCACGTGCCAGGTGGAGGCCAGCTGCGCCTCCGTCAGCTTGAGCTGCTTGCCGAGCATCTCGACGATTTTGGGACCGCCGGGGTGGATGATCCAATGCTTCACGTCACCCACGGACAGCTTCTCGGGCCCGAGCAGCTTCTCCAGGTAGGCGTGGATGTTCTCGGCGATGACGAAGGGCACGTAGGGCGACAGCGTCATGAAGAAGCCGTCGTTCTTGATGTTCCACGTCATCAGCTCGTGGGTGCCCCAGATCTGCTCGGTATGGGTGCGGATGAACTGCACGCCCTCGCCGTCCGGAGCGCTGCCAATCACGGCGGACGCGCTGGTGTCACCGAAGAGGGCCTGGATGACGGCCTGCTCGGCGTTGGCGTCGGAGCGGAACTGGAGCGAGCTGAACTCGGTGCAGTTGATGATGACGTGCTCGTTCGGACGCGCCGCGAGGCTGTCCATCGCCACCTTCAGCACGTTGAAGGCGGCGAAGCAGCCCATGTGACCGATGAAGGTGCGGCGGATGCTCGAGGTGAGCTCGAACTGCTTGGCGATGAAGTACTCGGGGGTGGGGCCCATGTAGCCGGTGCAGCTGGCCATGGCGATGCTGCCCACCTTGCTGCGGTCCACCTGGGCGAGCACCTTGCCCACCGAACGCCCGGCGACATCCAGGACCGTCTTCTCGAAGACCTCCGAGCGGTCTCCCGTGGGCACCGAGCCGTTGGCCAGGGCCACGCGGGGATCCCACGCGAAGTAACGGCTGCGCACGCGCGTGTTCTTGACGATGCGCTCGGCGTTGGGGACCTTCTCGTACCACTTCTTCAGGAGGCCCTCGTACATCTCCTCCTGGGTGACCTTGAAGGGCGGGAACTCGCTACCAATGGCTAGCAGCGTGGGGCGAGTGGCCGGCGCCTGACTCATGCGGCCTCCACCTGCTGCTCACCTCGCCGCGCGTCGGCGGCAGGCTCGCTCTTGGAGGCACCCGCGGCGCGCGAGGCCGTCATGTGCTCGTCGATGTAATCCACCAGGCTGCCCACGGTGTCATGACCGCGGCGCGACGCCTTGATGTACCAGGGCGTGAACTCGATATCCGCCACCTCTTCCTTCAGACGAGAGATGAGCGACTCGAGGTACAGGGAGTCCATGCCCAGATCATACGTCATCGAGGCGAACTCGTTCACGTCGTCCGGGAACAGACCGGAGTTCATCGTGAGGATCATGTTGCGGACGTGATCGAGAATCTGCTGCCGGTCCATAGGGCCTCCTGCAACCTCAGTATCGGGCGTGCCCCCCTTCAACTGGTGTGAAACATTACAGCCCTACGCTTCCGGGGTCAATACCAGAAAATTTGGCGTTTTCCTGAATCCTGGTAGAGGGGCGATCCTTTGGGATAACGCGCGGCGGGGCGCTTCGCACGGGCCCTGGCTCATGCTGTGTACCGGCGAGGCTGAAAAAAACCCCGCGACCGGAGGATCCGGCCGCGGGGTCGGGTGAGTGGCGGGTGTCGGACGGAGGGGGTTGCTACTCGACGCGGTACTGGCGGACGAGCTGATTGACCTGGTCGGACACCTGCTGGAGGGTACCGGCGGCTTCCTGGGTGGACTCGAGCCGCTCCAGTGACTGGTCCATGCTGCGCGACATGTCGGCGATGGCCGTGAATATCTGGGCGAAGCCGGAATTCTGCTGACTGACGGCGGCGGTGATCTGCCGCACGGCGGAGGAGCTCTCGTGCACCATCTGCGAGAGCTGGCGGAGGCTGTCGCCGGAGGTCTTCACCTTGTCGAGGCCGCCCTCGACCTGGGCGGCGCCCACGTCCGTCATGGCGACGGCGTCGTTGATGGCGCTGCCCACCTCCTCGAGGATGTTGCGGATGCGGCCGGTGGCGCGGATGGACTGGTCGGCGAGGTTGCGGATTTCGCGGGCCACCACGCCGAAGCCCTTGCCGTGCTCGCCCGAGCGCACCGCCTCGATGGCGGCGTTGAGCGCGAGCATGTTGGACTGGTCGGCCAGGTCCTTCACCGCCTCGGTGATGTTGCCGATCTGCTGGGCACTGGCGTGCAGGCGCTCCATCTTGGTGCGGATGGCGTGCACCGAGTCGCGGATGACGGAGAAGCCGGCGATGGTCTGCTCGATGGCGTTGGAGCCGGCGCGGCCCAGCTCCTCGGCGTGGGTGACGACGTTGAGCACCGCCTCGGCGCGCTGGGCCGTGAGGTCGGAGGTCTGCTTGATCTCCTGGGCGGTGACGTTCGTCTCCTGGATGGTGGTGGCCTGGATGGTGAGGGCCTGGCGCTGGTTGTCGTTGGCGTTGCGCAGGGTGGCGCCGGCCTCGGCCAGCTGGTTGGCGGCGTTCTCGAGCGCGCGGGGGACGGCGCTCAGCTGACCGATGATGGAGTTGAGGCCGAAGGCCAGGTCGCCGATCTCATCGGTGGACACCCACTCGGGCGGACGCACCTTGCCGATGGAGAGGTACTCGATGGCCTGGAGCACCGCCTGCGAGCCCTGCTCCTGGCGGCGCGCCAGCATCCAGGCGGAGACGGCGGGCAGGGAGATCATCATGATGGCGAGCACCAGCGCGGGCACGCTCAGCTCGGAGAGCAGCGAGCTGGTGAGGCCGCTGACGAGGGCGGCGGCCTGGTGCTGGCCGGTGTTCATCAGCTGGGAGACCAGTTGCTGCTGCACGATGCCCGTCTGCACGCCGACGATGACGCCGCCCAGCACGATGATGGAGAGGGCGCAGACGATGAAGGCGTAGGGCAGGAACCAGGACTGGCGCAGCCAGAAGAAGCTGGTCTGCAGCACGCGCAGGGAGGGGTTGCGGCCCTGCTCCTCGAGCGCCAGCGGCATGATCCACCGCTCGACGATGATGCCCACCGGGAGTGCCAGCAGCAGACTGATGGCCACGCCGATGACGGTGCCGAGCGCGACCAGCCACAGGCTCTTGCCGAACCAGAGGCACACCTCGAGGCTGAAGATGAACGCGCCGATGGCGAAGGAGCCCGCCTGGCCGTAGAAGGCGACGCGCCAGGGGAACTTGAGGATGCGCGCCAGCCGGGACCAGGCCAGGTCGTTCGGATTGAAGGCCGTGGCGGTGCGGTACAGGTACCCGATGAGCAGATGCGGGTACACGTTGCCGCAGATGATGATGACCGGCGGCAGGAAGTAGAGGACCGAGCGGGGAACTTCGTCCCCCTTCAGGCCCAGGACCATGCCCACCAGATACGCCACGAAGGGCGCACACGGCAGCACGAGGACCTGAAAGAGCATGAAGATGCGCTTGGTCAGGGGACGATCGCTGCTCAACGGGTTGAAGGACACCATGTGCACTCAGTGAGGAGAGGCGGGGGTTCGGCTGTGCGCGGCCCTCGGCAGGTGGGTACGAAGGGGGCGCCGCGGACAACGCACCACGTCCCGAAGGTGGACGGGACGCTACCATCTTTATCGGCGGAGTGCTCCTCCCCGGCCAGCCCCCCCTCTGGGGATACAGCCCTGTTGGTTCACGACGCCTTCCCGAGTGGTGAGACATCGAGCGGGTGGGGGCTTTCCGGCGTGACAGGTTGGCAGGCGGGCAGGGACCTGAGAGGGCTTCCCGGCTCCCACGTGGGGATGTGCGCTGGGATGCGACCTGACTTCAGGAAGCGGAGGGGAGGCCGTTGACCCGGCGCCAGAAGGACGAGGAGAAGGCCGGGTCCACGTAACGAGAGAAGCGCTCGCGCTCCGGGTAGTAGGCCGCGAAGTTCTCCGGAGCCATCCGCGCGTCCTTGGCCGGGTAGACCCGCCCGCCGGCCTGGCGCGTCACGCGATCCAACTCCTCCACCAGCCGGTACGTGCGCTCTCCCCGGTTGGCGAAGTCCAGCGCCAGCGTCACCCCACGCCTGGGGAAGCTCATCCACCCCGGCGAGGGCACGTCCCCGAACATCTTCAGCACCGTGAGGAAGCTGGGCATGCCGCTGCGCGCGCCCCGGTCGAGCACCTCCTTGAGCGCCGCCACGCCCGCGTCGCTCTCCGGCACCACGCACTGGAACTGCAGGAAGCCCCGGCGTCCGTAGATGCGGTTCCACCGGTGCACCCCGTCCAGCGGGTAGAAGAACGGATCATAGTGCACCAGGGCCTGGGAGGGCTTGCTGCGCTGCAGGTGGTAGTAGAGCCAGTTGAAGGCCGACACCGACAGCCGGTTGAGCGCGAAGCCCGGGAAGTCGAAGGGCACCGCCAGCCCGCCGCGGCGCGACAGGTGGCTCTTCGTCAGCGGCAGCGCGTCGAACTGAGGCGGCGCGTGGTTGCCCCGGTAGAACAGGCCCTTGCCCAGGTTGCGCCCCCGTCCCAGGCTGTCCACCCACGCCACGGTGAACTCGTAGTCCCGCTCCGACTCGCGGGCCAGCGCGAGGAACTCGTCCAGGTTGGAGAAGGTGAACGTCTCCTGAAGGACGTAGGGGTTGCTCATCCGCCGCAGCTGGATGTCCGCCCAGGTGATGAGCCCGGTGAGCCCGAGGCCGCCGATGGTGGCCTCGTACCAGTCTCGGTTCTCCTCGAGCGAGCACACCCGCCGCGAGCCGTCCGAGCGCACCAGCTCGAAGCGCGGCACGTGCCGCCCGAAGGTTCCCGCCTGGTGGTGGTTCTTGCCGTGGACGTCGTTGGCGATGGCCCCGCCCACGCTCACGAACTTGGTGCCCGGCGTCACCGGGAGGAACCAGCCCTGCCACGTCACCAGCCGGAGGATGGCGTCCAGCGTGACGCCCGACTCGCAGCGCAGCACCCCGGTGGCCGGATTGAAGTCCAGGAAGCGGTCCAGCCGCGACGTCGTCAGCAGCGTACCGCCCGCGTTGAGGCACGAGTCGCCGTAGCTCCGGCCCTGCCCGTACGGCAGCAGCGTGCCTCCACCGGCCGGTACCGGCAGGGCGTCCGAGGCCCACGTGACGGGGCTCGTCCGTTGCGCCTTCACGCGCGGGTAGCGTCCCCAGGATGCCCGTTCCGTTCCCACGTCCGTCCGTTCCTCTCTCTCCTTATATATGCGCGGCACCGTGAAGGCCCTGGCTGGACGCGTGCTCCCCTCGCGAGGGGACTCACTCGGGGCGGGCGATGAGGAGCGTCTGCAGCGGCAGGTGGCGCACCGGCCGGACGCTCTCGATGCGGAAGCCCGCGTCGTCCAGGAAGCCCTCCACCTCCGCGGGGGCGTACGCCGCCGCCTTCGAGGTGAGGAAGTAGTGCAGGCCGATGAGGGGCGCGGCGCTCGGCGGCTGCTCGGCGTCCTCGCGCAGGTACTCGAGCACCGCCAGCGTCCCCTTGTGCGTCAGCGCGGTGCGCACCCGGCGCAGCAGCGCCACGTTCTGCGCGGGCGACAGGTGGTGCACCACCTGGAAGAGGAGCACCGCGTCATACGGGCCCCCCAGCTCCGAGGTGAGGATGTCTCCCTCCTTGTGCGTCACCACGTGCGACAGGCCCGCCCGGGAGATGATTTCGCGCCCCACCCGGACGCTGCCCTCCAGGTCCAGCACCGTGGCCTTCAGCCCCCGGTGCCGGCGGCACAGCTCCGCGGCGTACCAACCGTGCGCCCCCCCGAGGTCCAACACCTGCCGCGCTCCCCTGGGCAGCGGAATGGAGCGGGCCACCTCGGGCGCGGACAGCCGCGACATCTGGTGCATGGCGTGGATGTAGGAGCGCCAGCGCGGGTCGTCCGGAGCGAAGTGGTGGATGTCCACCGCCTCCCCCGTGCGGATGGCGTCCTCCAGGTGGCTCCACCACTCCCACTGGGTGTAGTTGAAGTCCAGGAAGCCGCCCACGTACTGCGGCGAGCGCGGATCCAACCAGCGCCGGGCGCTGTCGGCCATCCGGTAGCGGCCCTTCTTGCGCTCCACGGCCTCGCAGGCCTCGAGCGCCTCCAGGAGCGCGCGCGTGCCCTCGGGAGACAGCTTCAGCCGCGCCGCCAGCTCCTCCACCGTGGCCGAGCCGTCGGCGAGCGCCGCGAAGAGGCCCAGCCGCTCCCCGGCCATCAGCGTGCGCGAGGCCATCATCCCGAAGAAGGCGTGCGCCAGCGGCTTGGGCGCCAGGTTCAGCCAGTCCGCCACGCGCTCCAGCAGGCTGTCCGCCTTGAGCCCGAGCCTCATCGTCCCTCCTGGCGGCCGCGCCGCCGTACCGCCACGAGCAGTCCCAGGCCCGCCACGGCCAGGGAGTCCTCCGGGCCCAACAGGCAGCCCACGCGCTCGGCCTGGCGGATGCCGGTGTAGCGGCACTGGCCCTGGGCGCAGCTGAAGCGCGACGCGCAGTCGGCGCTGCTGCGGCAGGCCCCACCCGGACGGCCCGTGGAATCATCGGCCTCGGGGTTGTCCCGATCCGCGCCCCCGCCGCCCACCGAGGCGTCCGGGACGTCGAATACGCTGCCCGCGTCCGGGGTGCCGGCGTCCTGGGCTCGTCCCGCCAGCGGGAGGAGCAGGGTGAGGGTGAGGGCGAGGCGTGGCAGGGTGCGGCGGATCGGGGGAATGTCCTTCATGGAGGATTCCAACCTATCTGCCCGGCAGGCTGGATGCATCTCCTCGGAAGGCGGCACTTACGGTCGGGCGGGCTTTTGGTTAGGGTGGCGACGCGATGGCTCCCCGAATCCTCGTCGTCGATGACAACCAGGAGCTGCTCACGCTCCTCACCCAGCTCTTCGAAGATGCAGGTTATGAAGTGGTCGGAGCGAGCAAGGGCAAGCAGGCCGTCGAGGTCTCGCGTGCCCAGCCTCCAGCGGTGGCGGTGCTCGATATCCTCCTGCCCGACATGATGGGCTACCACCTGGCGGACGCGCTGAGGAAGGATCAGCCCCAGCTCCCGCTCGTCTTCATCACCGGTGTCTTCAAGGGTGGCAAGCACGCCATGGAGGCGCGGCAGAAGTACGCGGCCGCGGGCTACTTCGAGAAGCCCTTCGAGGCCGCCGCGCTGCTCGATGCGGTGCGCAAGCTGGTGCCCGTCGAGAAGAAGGCCCCCACGGCCACCCCCTCGGACGACGCCTTCGATGTGGAGCTCGACATCGACGTGGAGGAGGAGGGCCCCCAGGACGCGATGGAGCTGACGGGCCGCATCAAGGTGACGGGGGGCGACAACCTCACCGCGGAGATCCGCGGCGCCAACCTCACCGCGAACCCCCTGCACAAGGTGCCGGTCACCCTGGTGCGTCCGCCCGTGCCGGGCCGTCCGGCGGAGCCGCTGCCCGTGGGCGCGGGCTCGCCGGGCAGCCGCCGCGGGGACTTCAAGGACAACCTGCCCTCGCTCATCACCGCCTTCTACCTGTCGCGCGAGACGGGAGAGCTGGGCGTGCAGCGCGGCAAGGTGAAGAAGGTCGTCTACTTCGAGCGTGGCACCCCGGTGTTCGCCCTGTCCAACCTGCTGGCGGACCGCTTCGGCCAGTTCCTGGTGCGCGTGGGGAAGATCAAGCCCGATCAGCTCCAGGACGCCTCGGCGGTGGCCACGGCGAGCAACCGGCGCACCGGAGACGTGCTGGTGGAGCGCGGCCTGCTCAAGGACACCGAGCGCCTGTACTACGTGGGCCAGCAGGTGAAGGCCATCATCTACTCGCTCTTCTCGTGGGAGGACGGCACCTACGTGATGAGCTTCAAGGAGAAGGCCGCGGCCGAGTCCATCAAGCTGGACGTGCACCCGGCCAACCTCATCGTCCGGGGCATCAAGAAGCTCTACAAGCCCGAGCGCCTGCGCCGCATGCTGCGTCCGGAGGACCGGCTCATCCCGGCGGTGGCCCCGGCGTACCAGCTGCACGAGGTGGAGCTGGAGCGGTGGGAGGCGGAGCTGCTGCCGCGCATCGACGGCAACCGCACGGTGGGGGAGCTGATCGCCTACGCCAACCGGCCGGAGCAGGTCGTCTACGGCTACCTGGTGTCGATGATGTCGCTGGGCATCCTCGAGGCGCGGAGCAACAACTAGGGACACCTACCCGGTGGGGGTGCTGCCCCCGCCGGGCTCACAGCCGGTTGACGATCCAGAAGAGGCCGAGCGCGGCGGAGCCGACGGCCACGAGGCGCTGGAGACGCTCGGCCAGGGTCGAGTCCAGACGGGCGAGGCCCTCGGCGAGGAGCAGGCCCACGGCGCCCATGCCCACGAGGATGCCGAGCGCGAAACCGGGGAGGTAGGTCCACCCGGAGGACTGCAGGCTGCCGCCCACCAGGAGCGGGGGGAGGGCCAGCAGCAGCGAGCGCACACCACTGACGGCCATGAGGGCGCCGGCCGCGGTGGTCACCCGCTCATGCATGTGGGAGTCGTGCAGGTGGGAGTGGGGCTCCTGCGTGTGGCCGGGGAGGTGGGGGTGGCCGTGGCGCAGCACGTTGGGGAAGAGGAAGGCGGTGACGGCGAGGGCGACGAGCACCATGCCGCCGAACACCTCGGCCCAGCGCTCGAAGGTCTCCGAGAGACCCACGCCGGCCATGAGACAGAAGGTGGCGACGCCGCCGAGCACGGCGGCATGGCCGAGGGCGAAGCGCAGCGCGACGAGGAAGGTGGTGCGGCGCCGGGCGGGGCCCAGGGTGCCGAGAGTGGCCATGGCGGCGCAGTGGTCCGGCCCCACCGCGTGGAACAGGCCCTGGCCGAGACCGACGAGGAATGCCAATAAGAGGGGCGACACGAGGGCCACCCTAACCCCCCTTCGCGTCCGAGGCCAGCAGGAGGGTTGCACGTGTTTCCCATCTACCGAAGCCGTCTGGCGGTGATGCTGCTCGCGGTGGGGTGCCTGGTCCTGGGGGCATGCCGGAAGGACGAGGGAGCCGAGAGGCTCGCCCGGGCCCAGGGGAAATACGCGGACCTGGTGGAGCGGGGCGTGCCGCCGAGAGACCCGGCCTGGGACGGCGTCATCTCCGAGCTGGAGTCGGTGCCTGGGGAGTCGAAGGCGCGGCCCGAGGCGGAGCGGCGGCTCGCGGCCATCCGGCGGCTGCGGGCGCCCCTGCCGCCCCGGCCACTGGCGAGGCCCGACGAGCCGGATGGGGGCTCGCTCTCGCTGGACGAGCACGGACACCCGATGCAGGGGCATCCGATGCATGGGCACCCCGAGGAGGGTGACGGCGGAAGGTGACTGGAAAAGTCGGGTTTGCGAAGGAGCGCGGATGGGTTATCCAAGCATACCCATGCCCATTCCCCAGACAGGTACGCAGGCGCCGGACTTTCAGTTGAAGGACCAGAACGGCAACGACGTGAAGCTCTCGCAGTTCCGGGGCAAGAACGTCGTCCTCTACTTCTACCCGAAGGATGACACCCCGGGATGCACGCGGGAGGCGTGCGACTTCCGGGACCAGCACTCGGCGGTGCGCGAGGCGGGCGCGGTGGTGCTGGGCGTGTCGCCGGACACGACGGCGAGCCACCAGAAGTTCGCCACGAAGTTCTCGTTGCCCTTCCCGCTGCTGGCGGACACCGAGCGCCAGGTGTGTGACGCCTATGGCGTGTGGGGTGAGAAGTCGCTGTATGGCCGGAAGTTCCAGGGCGTGACGCGCGCCACCTTCCTCATCGACACGGAGGGCAAGGTGGCGCGCGTGTGGCCGAAGGTGAAGGTGGATGGACACGTCGACGAGATTCTCGAGTCGCTGTCGGGTGGTGCGTCCGCGGAGACGCCCTCTGCGGTGCGCGAGCCGGTGAAGAAGAAGAGCGTGGCGAAGAAGGCGGCACCGGCGAAAAAGGCGGTAGCGAAGAAGGCAGCACCCGCGAAGAAGGCCGTAGCGAAGAAGTCCACCACCCGCCGCCAGTAGTCCCGTGTAGCCCACTTCCCCTCTCCCTCTGGGAGAGGGACGGGGTGAGGGTCTATCCCTCTCCGGGTTGAACCCTGGCGCCGAGCCGCGCGCTCCCTCGCTCGTGGGTCGACAGGAGAGCGAGCATCCCTTGCCCGCCCGCTCGCTGCTACCGGCCATCCACGCGCATGCCCACCCCTGTCCCTAAGGAACGGACAACGACAGGGGAGACGGTCATGAGGAAGACGGGGATGAAGCTGGCACTGCTCGGAGCGGTGGCGGGGGCGGGGCTGCTCATGGGGTGCGAGGACTACGGACGCTCCTGGGCACAGACGTCCCAGCAGGAGGACTACTACCCGGACGAGAAGGGCGAGGGCATCAGCCTGCGTCGGGGGTCCAATACCGGATTCCCCCGGCACATCCCGCTCACGGCGGGAGACGAGGCGGCATCGGGGACGGGTGGTTCGGGTGTGGCGCGGGACGACTCGCAGAGCAAGGCCGTGCCCCAATCCGAGCTCGATGCGCGGGTTCAGGAGGGCCTCTGGCTGAAGCAGGACGAGCGCGTGCCGTACCCACCGCCGCGGTTCGACTCCCTGGCGGCCATCGCGCTCGGGACGGGCAGGCCGCTGAAGGCGGGTCCGAATGGAGCGTGGATTCAAGGCACCTATGCCGTCGAGCTGGGCTCGGGCAACCTCCTGGCGAGCCCGGCGCCCTCCAGCGGCTCGGTGCAGCCACAGACACCGCCGGTAGGCGAGCAGTCGCTGCCGCAGGGCCAGGGAACGCCGGAGGAGCAGGAGGGGGCGAGGACGGGCCGGCAACAGTTGGACCCGCGCAAGTAGAGCGGCCGGGTGGCCCCGCTGGAGAGGGGCCGGGCGAGCAGGGGCTCGCCAGAAACCCGCTCGGTAGCCCGGAGGCATCCGGGTGGCCATCCCTGAATGCGCGGCGTGGCCCGCTCCTCGCATGACGCGGAGGGCGGGCGGAGCGAGGGACGCGGTCCCTGGAGACGGACATGCACGATCGTGGTTTCAGACGGTGGGTGGTGTTGGGGGCACTGACCTCTGCCTCGTGGCTGGTGGCGGCGTGCGGACTGCTGCCGCAGCAGCCGGGGAACGACTCCTTCGAGCCGGGTCAGGTCCGGGATCCGGCGCTCGCTGGGTACAACGGGACCATCAAGGACATCCCCACCAGCATCGATCCCCGGACGCCACAGACGGATGGCACGCAGGGGCGCTCGCTGCTGATGGACTCCGGGGAGCGCGCCCTGCGCGAGCAGCGGGGCGAGGAGGGCGTGGGCGGTGGCGGTCCGGCCCCGGTTCCGGGAAGCCCCCTGTACATGAACCAGGGTGCGCAGGGCGGAGCCCTCAGACCCTCGCGCGAGCTGCCGGCGGCGCAGGTGCCGCCGATGAAGTCCTCCGAGCCCTCGTCTCCGGACTCGAGACCGCAGGTGCACCCCAAGTAGGGCGGACACAGGACGGCGGCCTCCCGCGGAGGGAGGCGGGGAGCGCGCGGTAGGACCTCCTCCGCCTGGGGAGGGAGCCTGCCCGGAGCCTGGCTCCACACGACTTCAGAGGGATGACCCGCCTTCCTTCGCGGAGGAGAGCGGGAGGGAAGACGGCTCACGCGAGCCGTCATGGATCCGGGTGGCCATACCGGCTGCCCGAGAATGGGAGAGGTGCGAGATGCGCGGAAACATTCGCAAGTGGATGGTGGTGGGTGCGCTGGCCTCGGCGTCGCTGCTGTTCCCGGCGTGCAGCGATACCAACCGGGGCGGGGCGCAGACCGAGACGGGCACGGGTGGCGCCGGCAGCGTGGGGATGGAGGACCAGGGCATCGGTGGTGCCGGTGGCGCCGGTGACGTGCAGATGGATGAGCAGGGCATCGGTGGCGCCGGGGGTGCCGGTGGGGCGAAGAAGGGCACCCGGGGCGGAGCCACGGACGCGGGCATGTCCCCGGCGGACGCGGGCATGTCCCCGGCGGACGCGGGCACGGGTGGCGCGGGCCTGGGTGACGAGAACCAGGAACTGGGCACCCCGGGCGAGGGCGTCACGGGCGAGCAGGACGTCAACAACAGCCCGGCCGGGACGGGTGGCGCCAAGCGCTAGGCGAGGCGCCCCGGTGGAAGGAGGCTAGCGGGACGCCAGCATCACTTCGGTGGGGTCCTTCCCGTTGAAGGAGCTGGCGAGCCCGTGCGCGAGGGCGCGGTGCTCGGCGTCACCGAGCGTGGCCAGACGGTCCTCGGGGCCGTGGGCGAAGCGTGCCTCGAGCCGGGCCAGGCGGCGGTGGGCCTCCTCGATGCGGGAGCGGGGCACGCGGCCGGACTCGACGGCGCGCACGAGCGCCTCGATGGCGCGGCGCTGAACGTCGGCCTTGTGGCAGACGAGGAAGAGGTCCACGCCGGCCAGGGTGCCGAGCACGGCGGCCTCCTCCACGGAGTAGTAGTCGGCGATGGCCTTCATCTCCAGGTCATCGCTGACGAGCACGCCATCGAAGCCCAGCTCCTGGCGCAGCACGCCGTGAAGCACGCGGTGGCTCATGGTGGCGGGCACCTTCGGGTCGAGCGCGTCGAAGAGCACGTGCGCGGTCATGAGCGAGGCGAGCCCGGCCTGGGCGAAGGAGCGGAAGGGCACGAGCTCCACGCGGCGCAGACGCTCCATGTCATGAGGCAGCCGGGGCAGCGTCAGGTGGCTGTCCGACTGGGTGTCACCGTGCCCGGGGAAGTGCTTGCCGCACGAGGCGACGCCACCGGCCTCGAGGCCGCGAGCCAGGGCGACGCCCATGCGGGCCACCTCGTCGGGGTCGCGGCTGAAGCTGCGGTCGCCGATGACGGGGTTGGCGGCATGGGTGTCCACGTCGAGCACGGGCGCGAAGTCCCAGTCGAAGCCCACGGCGCGCAGCTCGTGCGCGAGCAGCCGGCCCACGCGCTCGACGAGCTCCAGGTCGCCGCGTTGACCGAGCTCGCGCATGGGGGGAAGGGTGGTGAAGGGCTCGCCGCGCAGGCGCGCCACGCGGCCACCCTCCTGGTCCACCGAGAGGATGAAGGGGCGGCCCGCGCGCGCCTTGACCTCGCGGCACAGGGTGGCCGTCTCCTGCGCGGTCCCCACGTTTCGCTTGAAGAGGATGGCGCCGAAGATGCCGTCGTCCATCAACGAGGCGAAGTCATCGTCGATGCGCTGGCCGGGGAAACCCACCATGAAGAGCCGGGCACAGTCGCGGTAGAGGGCATTGCTCATAGGGGCACCACCTTGTCACGCTCCGTGCGGTCCGGGGAGGGGAGAGCGGGCCTGTTGTCGGCTCCCGTGCGCGGCCGCCTGCTCCTCCGTCGGGAATGCCGCATCCGGCTGGTAGGCGGGCGGGCGGGAGACCCCTTCCGGCTACTCCCCCTCCTGGGGTGGTTGGCGGGGGACTTCCGCCACCCCAGGCTTGCCTGGGGGCTCGTGTGAAGCCGAGGGCGAAGAGGACACTCAAAGGTGTCACCTGGGGCGTGCTCGCCATCGTGCTCACGGTGCTGCTGTACGGAGTCCTCATCGAGCCGCGCTTCATCGTGGACGTCGAGCACGAGGGGGTCTCCCTGCCGGGGTTGCCTCCGCAGTGGGAGGGCCAGCGGATCGCCGTGGCTGGCGACTTCCAGGTGGGCATGTGGATGGACAACGAGGGGGCCATGCGGAAGGCGGTGGCACGAATCCTCGAGCTGCGGCCCGCGGCGGTGCTGCTCGCCGGGGACTTCATCTATGAGCCGGGGCCCGAGAGCACCGGGAGGAAGGTCGCCGGTATCATCGACATCCTGCGCCCGCTCACGCGGGAGGGGTTGCCGACGTTCGCGGTGCTCGGCAACCACGACTACGGGATGATGACGGAGGACGAGGCGCCCGAGCCCGAGGCCTCGGAAGAGATGGCGAGGGGGTTGGAGTCCATCGGCATCCGGGTGCTGCGCAACGAGTCCGTGCCAGTGGTGGTGGACGGGGCGCCGCTCTACATCGTGGGGGTGGACGGGCACTGGCCGGGCCGGGACAGGCCGTTGAAGGCGTTGCTGGGAGTACCTCGGGGGGCTCCGCGCATCGTGCTCATGCACCACCCCGACTCGTTCCCGGGCTTTCCGGAGGGCTCGGCACCGTTGGCCGTGGCGGGACACACCCACGGAGGACAGGTGCGCATCCCATTCCTGCCGCATTGGAGCTGGCGCGAGCTCGCCGTGGAGGGCGAGGTCCACACGGACGGGTGGATCGACGACGCGGGTTTCGGCGCTTCGGGGAACCGGCTCTACATCAACCGGGGTATCGGCATGAGCGTGGTGCCCATCCGCATCAACTGCACTCCCGAGGTGACGGTGTTCACGCTGCGGCGCGAGGAGCAGCGACCCTCGTCGGGGAACACGCGGCCTTCGGCGGCGTGGCGAGGGCAGGGCGAGAGGCGCTAGACCTTCGCCCGCCGTGTGCTTGAGGGCGGCGCGCCATGTCTGGACCGCATGACCTCTTCGCCCGCTACACCTCCCGCTCGTCATGTACCACGGGCCGGAGGGGCGCTGGACGGCGCCACGCCGGGTGGAGGACCTCTTCGAGCTGCCAGGGGGTGAGCAAGAGCGGGAGCGGTGGGGAGTGCTGGTGCCGCGCTTCGAGTACCTGCTCGATGACCTGACGGCCGAGCGGGAGGAAGCGCTGCGCGCGCGTCCTGGGCCGCCGCTGGCCCGGCTGGCCTGGCTCGTGTTGCGCCATGGGCGTAGCGAGGAGTTGGCTCGGAAGCTACCGGAGTGGGTGGCGCTCTTCGCCCAGGTGCAAGCGGGCCCGGAGGGGGGCGAGCATCTGGTGGTGCTCATCCGTTACCTGCTGTGGGTGGGGGACGAGGCCGTGCATGAAGCGGCCGGGCGGGTGTTACATTCGGTGGTGGATGCCCAACGAGCGGAGGAGTTGATGCGGAGCTATGGCGAACAACTCATCGAGCGGGGACGCCAACAAGGCAGGGAAGAGGGCCGGAACGAGGGCCGGAAGGAGGGGCTGGCGCAGGGACTGAGCCAAGGGCGTGCCGAGGACGTCCTGCGGATTCTCTCCGCACGGGGTGTGCATGCCGACGAGGCAGCCCGGCAGCGCATCCTCACCTGCACAGACGTGGCCACCCTCGACCGCTGGTTCGAGCGTTCCCTGAACGCCACCACCCTTTCCGAAGTGCTGGACGACCTCTCACAGTAGTTTCCCCGCATCCAGCCCAGTACGAGGAGCGACCATGCCAGCCACGCTCGAGGAACTCGACAAACCCGTCATCATCGGTCGCTCGAGTTCGCACTTCACGCGCGTCACGCGGATATTCGCCGCGGAGATGCGCATCGACCATTCCTTTCAAGTGGTGCGCGATCTCATGTCCTCCGATCCGGGGGACTATGGCGGCAACCCCGCGCTCAAAATACCGGTCTTGCGGACGCCCCGAGGTGTCTGGTTCGGTGCGCTCAATGTCTGTCGCGAGCTCTGGCGGCGGGCGGAACCCAGACCCCGCGTGGTATGGCCGGAGGACCTCGACGAGCCGTTGCTTGCCAATGCGCAGGAGCTCGCTCTTCAGGCCATGGCGACGGAAGTGTCGCTGATCATGGGCAGGCTGGCCGACGCCAGCGACAGCAATGCCCACCACGCGAAGATGCGGAAGAGCCTGGTCAACATGCTGTCGTGGCTGGAGGAAAACGCGAGCGCCATCCTCGCCGCGCTCCCGCCGGAGCGGGACCTGAGCTTCCTGGAGGTCACGCTCTTCTGCCTCGTGACGCATCTGGAGTTTCGGGATGTCCTGCCGACCGCCTCCTATGCCGAGTTGAACGGGTTCTGCCGGCGTTTCGCGACGCGAGCCTCCATCGGCGAGACCCCCTATCGCTTCGATACGTGACGCGCGCCACGAACCGACCGCCCGTCCGTTTTACGGCGCCAGTCCCACGGAGCCCACGCCCGCGTGGAAGTGGGCTGCTCTACGGCTTCAGCTGGAGGTAGAGCAGGTCGGCGGAGCCTCGCGGCGTATAGGTGCGCCCGTCGAGCAGGATGGGAGCCTCGAAGTCACTGCCCAGCACCAGGGCGCCTCCCGGCTGCGGCGCCAGGTGGAGCCGCGTCTCGGGCCAGAACACCTCACCCTCGAGGTTCCTGTCGAAGACGCGTGACCACAGGTGGCCACCGGAGGCCGAGTAGCGGGCCACGAAGGGCATGAGCTTGCCGAAGCCGCTGGTGCGCGAGCTGCCCATCATGCCACCACCCAGGTCCATTCTGTCTCCGTAGCCGGTGATGGAGATCGTCCCATCGTCCCCGGTGACGAGCTCCCGGACGATGGCGCCCGTCCAGATGCTGCGGGTCAGCTCGCGGAGCCACCCGTCCTGTCCCGAGGCGCTCAACGTCCCGAGATACACGGAGCGCTCACTGCTGGTGGGGTCCAGGGGATTCCCCCCGGTGTAGACGCTGTTGCCAAAGGAGAAGGTGAGCGCGAGCTCGGCCACGAAGGTCACCTTGTCGGTGCCCAGCGGGCTCACGTCCACGATGGCGCCCTTGGTGCCGGTGAAGACCCGCCGCCACAGCTCGTTGCCGGAGGGGCCGTACTTCACGATGAACGGATGCGGGGCGGGTGCCGGGCTCCCGATGTACGTGTCGGCGCTTGCTTCCACGCCGACGAGCACGTTGCCGGCGGTGTCCGTGGCCACCGTCCGGGCCATGGTCGAGTTGAGGTACGTGGCCGAGGGGAAGGCCTTGGACCAGAGGTGCTGGCCCGTCCAGGAGAACTTCGCGAGGAAGCCACCGGGCACCGCGTCGCCCGAAATGAAGTCGAGGCTCGAGGTGCCGGCGAAGAGCGTCCCTCCGCCGAGGTCCAGGTTGCCGTGGAAGCCGCCGCTGACGATGAGGCTGCCCTGGGCATCCGTGGCCACCGCTTGCACGTAGACGGGCAGGGTCTCGGGGCCTTCTCCATAGTCGTAGCTGGCCACGAAGCCGCGAGCCCAGACGGGCTGGCCGGTGGGCGAGAGCTTCGCCACGAAGAACGCGTTGAAGGCGCGGTTGTCGTAGCTCGCGGGGGCGGTGGGCAGCGGGCCCGTGCCCAGGTCCGGCGAGCCGCCGTAGCCGCCCACCACGAGGATGTTGCCCTCGGGCGTCACGGTGAGGGAGCGCACCCGCACGTCACCCGTCGTCACCTGGCGGCTCCACACGGGCGTGCCGTCCGCGCCATGGCGCGCGAGGGCGAAGCCGGTGCCGGTGGGGAAGGGCGCCTCGCCGAGGTGGCCGGCGGCCACGAAGCCCCCCGCGACGTGGCTGGTCAGGGCCTGGAGCCGCTCGGGGCCCGAGCCACCGTAGTGCCGCGTCCACCCGGTGAGGCCGCCGCCCGTGCCGCGGTACGTGCAGTAGGTCTCCGACTCCAGGGTGAGGCGCAGCTCGCTCGAGGGCACGTCCTGCGAGACGAAGTCCACCCCGTTGGTGGACTCGGGAACGAGGCCGAAGCTGTAGGCGCCTTCCCCGCCCACCACGTTCGACACGTCGTACTCCACCCAGGTGTTGGCGTCGATGGCGCCGAGGTTGCCCAGCGGAGCGCCGAGGAGGGCGGGCCGGGTGTTCCAGTCGAAGTCGTAGGTCGCCCAGTCGTCGCTGACGCGATGGAGCAGTGGACCGTCCGGAGTCTGGTCCACGGCGTGCAGTTGCAGCTTCGCCTCGCGCACGTGCCAGCCCGTGGGGATGGAGACGTAGAACTTCAGGTAGCTCTCCAGCCGGGGCGAGCCGTCCACCAGCAGTTGTGACTCGCCACTGGAACGGCGCGTGGGCTCGCTCTGGGATGCATACCCGTCGGCGTGCGGCTCGACGTACCAGAACTGGCTCTCCGTTCGCGGCATGCACTCCGCATCCGCGCGGGTCGTGGCCTGCTCCTGTTTCAGGATGGAGGACGCCTGTTCCTCTCCTTCCTCTCCTCCGCAGTGGGTCAGCAGCGCCAGGGTCGCGCACCCTCCCACGAACTTCATTCCCCACGACCTCGCGAGCTTCATCGTTCCTCCGGTGCTGAGTGGTCCGCGCGGCGCCGGATGCACTCGACATGCCCGGGGAGTTCCGTCCCGGAGGACCGTTGGAGGCGCGAGATTCCACGTCACGGTGACGAAGTGGGCAGGAACGTGACCCGGAGTGAGAAGAGGGGTGCTCCGGGTTGGGAAGCCCGGCGCCCGCGAGTCAGCAGTCACCGAGCGGCGTCAATTGGTACTCGACCCGGGGCGGTACGACGGGATGGGCCGTCCGTGTCACGAGGCCATCGCGCTCGAGTTGCCGCGGGCTCTAGTGGGGGGCTGCCGTGAACCACAGGAGGTGTTCCACTTTGTGCCATCCCTCCTGTGTCCCGGGCGAAATGGTCGCGTTGTTTCGTGCCGTGAGCTCCGCCTGGTATTTCTGGTGGGCCTCCTGCGCTGTCCTGCCATACCCCATGACGTAGGCGTACATGAAGTATTGCGTCGAGAAGCCATACTGGCTGGCGTTGTTGGGCTCCTTGTAGACAAGGGCGACGAGAACGCCTCCCCCTGGGGGGATGTGGTTCCGGGTGCCTGCGAGGATCTTGTCCAATGCCTCCTGGGTCGGGGCTCGGTTGGACAGGGCCACCAGTCCACCCATGATCCATTCCAGAACGTTGGCGCTCCAGCCATACGACTTCGGTCTCACGACGACCCGCTGCACCTTGCCAGCCCGCTGGATGTCGACAGGCACGCAGCGGAGTTTGTGGGAGACGGTGGCCGGGGTCGAGCGGACCTTGGGAACAGAGGAGGAGGCGGGCCTGGCGGGCCCTGTCGTCTTCACGGTGGGCTTCCGCACGGGAGGGGCGCTCGGGGAGGGCTGGGGAACGGGGCGTCCGAGGATCGCCTTGCCGGGAACCTCTTTCTCCGAATACTTCTTCGAGGGGGTCAGGGAAATGTGTTGGAGCTTGAGCTCCTGGGTGTAGTCCGCATAGCGGATGTCGGGCAACGTGTAGTCAGGGGGGATCGGGATCTTCTGCCACATCTTCTCGATACCCGCGCCATTGCCCCGGTTGATGCGGTGATCCACCAGGGCTAGGCGCACGTACTGGTACCCGTACATCTGTGCGCGGACCTTGGTGTAGATGTGGTCCACGTCGTACTGGGCATTCGTCGGAAGACTGCCAAACGCTTTCACCCACGCGTTCTTGTACCCGGCGAAGCTGGGGCTCACCCACAGTTGCTGTTCGCCGGAGTAGCTGTTGATGAGGATGGCGTTGGCTGACGAGTATCCTTTCAGTGGAACCGAGCGGCCCACATACTTTTCCAGGGACGCCAGGCTCTTGGCGGCGATGGGAATCTGCTCGGTGTTCGTCATGGCACGCTCTGGGGCGGGGCGGGGAGCCTGGACCCAGAGAGTCAAACATGTGGCTGCTTGGAGGTGCAACCCGATCCACTCAGCCCATGACGGGGAGGAGGAGTGCGGAGGGGTGGGCGGGGTCGTGGAAGACGGCCTGGTCCGCGGGGACGAGTGTCTTCGCGGAGCCGAGGGGCTCCCCGCTGCCCGGGTTGCGAGCGAAGCGGGGATGTGCACCGCTGGAGACCTGGAGGCGGATGCGGTGGCCCGCGAGGAAGCGGTGGGCGGTAGGCCACAGGTCGATGGAGACACGCAAGGTGCCGTCGGGCTCGGCCTGGGGCTGACCGGGGACGAGGCGCAGCAATCCATCGCAGACGTTGATGGATCTGCCCGAGGGGTCGACGTCGCACAGCCGGGCGAAGAAGTCGGTGTGCGGGAGGCTGGAGCGGACGAAGAGCTCGGCGCGGACGGGGCCAATGACTTCCAGGTCCCGCTCCAGCGGAGCGCTGGTGTACGTGAGGACGTCGGGTCTGGCTTCCAGCGGGCGATTGTTCCTCGGGCCCGCGTCACTCGTCAGGAGCGCGCCGCCCAGGGAGGGAGTGGGATCCGCCGGGTCGTAGCGGTAGCGGTCGGGCTCCGAGGCGGCGGGCGTGGCGGGAGCAAGGCCCCGGCCGGGTTGCAGGTGCCAGCGCCGGGTCTGGACGCCAGGAGGAGGCCACTCGGAGAAGTCGCGCCAGGTGTTGGCACCCATGACGAAGACGCGAACGGGAGCCTCGCGCAACTGACCGCGGTCACCCTTGAGGTGGGCCTTGAGCCACACGAGTGACTCACGCGCGGCTGCCGCCATTCCCGAGGGAGCGCCGTGCGTCCAGGGCCCGATGGTCAGATAGGGCGCGCGGCCGGCCCGGCGGAGCGCGGCGTAATCGTTCACGGTCCAGGGCAGGAAGATGTCGTACCAGCCGCCGATGAGGTGGACGGGCGCGGTGACCTCGGGGACCGAGGCGCTGAAGTCGGCGGCGTTCCACCACGGGTCGCCGGGTTCGGGGTGCTCGAGCCAATCCTGGAAGAACGGCACCCGCTCTCCGACCGCCAGCGCGTCCACCTCGTTCAACGGCAGGTGTTTGAAGAGGGGCTTGAGCTTGCGCTTCGCGCCGAGCTGCGCGAGGAGTGGGGACTTCTCCTGGTTGCGGACGAGGTGGGTCCAGGACAGCGTGGTATCGAGCGAATAGGCACCGCCCGCGTAGGTCTGGCTGCGGAACTCGGACGCGGTCACGTGCGCCACCATGGCCTTCAGGACCGGTCCCGCGTCACGGGCCACCGCCCACTGCACGAGCCCCAGGTAGCTGGCCCCATGCGTGGCGAGCTCGCCGGAGAACCAGTCCTGCTTCTTCACCCACTCGATGGTGGCCAGACCATCGGCCCGCTCGTTGCGGAACGGGTCGAGCTGGCCGCCCGAGCCGAAGGTGCCGCGGACGCTCTGGACGAGCACCTGGAAACCGCGCTCGGCGAAGAGCCTGCCGTACAGGAGCCCGAAGAGACCGCGTCTGCCATAGGGCGAGCGCACGAGGAGCGTGGGGAGCTTGCCACCGCCACGGGGGGCATGGCGGTCGGCCAGCAGCTTGATGCCATCGGGCATGGGCACTTCGAGGTCCCGCTCGACGATGACGTCCTGGGTATCGGCCGGAGGCAGCTCGATGAGGCGTGCGAGGAGGCGGCTTGCGATGGTCATGGCCGCTCATGATGACACGTCAGCGGACCTCCACCTCCTGGAACACCACGCCGTCCAGCTCCAGGCGCTTCACCGCATCCACCATGCGTTCGCTGGCGAGGATGAAGCCGGGCGCGTCGCGGAAGCGGAAGATGTCGAGGTCCTTGGGCAGCGACGAAGCCTCGGGCCAGAACTTTTTCGGGAGGGGGTTCTGGTTGCTACCGCAGGTGGGGCAGATGGGCTTGCGATCTGGTGAAAGGCACTCGGGGTGGAATTGGCCGTGCAGTTCCAACTGCAGCTCCAGCAACTCCGGGTGGTTCTTCTGCCGGAAGCGTACCTTGATGGGACAGCCCTGGAGTCCCCGCACACCGGCCGCCTGCAAACGCTCCAGTGCCTCGCGGCGTGCGTAGAGTGTCCAGGGGTTCTGCATGAAGAGCTGGCCGAAGTACCCCAGGCCAGACCCCTCCACTGGACCGAATGCTGCCCCTGGCTTCAGCACGGCCCAATCAGGGACGAGCGGACGTACCAGCTCACGTAGCCGGATGAACTCCTCGTAAGGTACTGGCTCCGGCTCATGGAATTTCTCTCGCTCGGGGAGGTCAGCAGGGTCCACGCAGGGGTAATAAAGCGCTCCCAGACCACCACCCAGGCGGCAGGTCGGACACGGCTGCGACCAGTCCACGCCAGGCAGGTTCCATTTGTGTCCGGCATTCAGGTTTCCCGTGTGGCGCGGTGCTTCATCTCTTGTGAGCCTGTAGAGCTTCACGCGACTCTTCCTCCATCCAGCAACGCTGTCAGTTGGCGAAAAGCTGTGGACCCGGAAGGACGATCTGATGACCGTAAGGCACGACGGGGCCAACGATGTCGAAGCGGTAGGCCAGCTCGAAGGCTTTTCGCAGCATTTCCTCCCGCGACACTTGGCGGTGGAGATTGGCGTCCTTGAACTGTCGCCATGCTTCGTTCCATGGACCACCGTTCGCGCCGCGATGGATGCGCAGATGCACCTGCTCCGGAATGGCCATCGTCCATGCGTGGACATCGATACGATTGTTCTTGAACCACTCCCTGAATTCTTGGGCCTGGGGGAACAGGTGATGCTTGATGAGCTTCCCTTCGAGCCGGGGAAAGGCCGGGAGATAACCGTAGCGATAGCGGAAGTGGAATGCCATCCGGGGCTGTGCATCCGCTCGAAGCCCCACGCGCCGCCAGTTGCGCTGGGTGCCAGGGCCACGCACGGGAGGGCGGTAGCGCGCCAACTCCGCACCATGCGTTAGAGGCGCACGAGCCAGCGCCTCCGGGTCCACGTCCTCGCAGCCAAAGACGCCGCACATCCCTTCGTCGCATGCGAGCACGACACATTGATCCGTGCTCGGGGCTTCGCACGCGGCGGGGTCGTCTCGCTCCACGTCGTCCCACGAGTGCACGACCGGGGACGTAGCGGCACACGCGGATAGCAGCAGGAGCGCAAGAGGGACTGGTAGCGGGGACAGCGGTGGTCTGGCCATGGTTGACCGCAAAGTGTAGCGGTTCCCCTGGCCAGGAATGGTGGTGACAGACGCCGCGAGGAGGCCGCTACTTGCGCAGCAGCGTGCCCTCGAAGAAGAAGGCGAACGCGGCGGCGACGATGAGCCACGTCCACAGGGGTACGGGCGGGCGCTCCGCGTCCGCGCTCGAGGCCTTCACCGTCTCCTCGCCGAAGTGCGCGGAGAGCGCGTCCTGCGGCAGCCGGCTCAAGTCGCTCTCGGCAGGGTCGAGCGTCGCGGCGAAGGCCAGCGCGGGCACGGGCTTTCCATCCGCGCCCAGCACGGAGAACGTCCCCGGCTGCTCCACCGGACCCACGAGCACCGTGCCGTCCGGCTGCGCCTTGGCGGGCACCTCCGTGCCGTCCGGACCCTTCACCGCGGACACCGCCTGTGCGGCACCCTCGGGCCGCAGCGACAGCGTCTCGCCCACGCGCACCCGCTGCTCCTCTCGCTCCTCCAACGAGCCCGCCAGGTACGCGGCGAAGCGCTGCATCAGCGGCAGGAAGCTCGTGCGGATGGCGAAGTCGCTCCAGTCGCGGTCCACCGTGCTGGTGAAGAGCGCCACCCGGCCCTTGCCCCGCCGGGCCACGGCCACCGCCGGAGCACCGTCCTCATAGGTGGCCAGCACCTGGCTGGCGCCCTGGGCCGCGCCGCTCCCATCCGCCTCCAGCAGCATGTACCGGTAGAAGCGCGCCCCGACGAGACCCTCCTCGGCCTGGCCCGTGAAGGGCGCGAAGAGGGGAGTCTCGACGCGCACCTGGGCCAGCTTCGCGGCCTTCTCCTCCGCGTCCGGGTCGTCACGGTTCACGCTGGTGCGCACCAGCCGCAGGTTGCGCGGCAGCAGCGTGCCGATGCGCGTGTTGTACGCCTCGGGGTCCACGTGGTCGCCCATGCTGACGAAGAGGCCGCCGCCGTTCTCCACGAAGGCCCGCAGCTTCGCCGCCCCGCTCTCGTCAGGCGCCGGCACGTTCAGCAGGTACACGACGTCGTAGTTCGTGAACTCCTCGCGCCACCCGGCCTCGGCGTCGCGCACCGCCGCCTGCACCGGCGAGCCCGGGGCCGACAGCGCGGCCTCCATGAAGAAGGCCTCGTCCCGGTAGCGCGTGGCGTGCGGCTCTCCGTTCACCACCAGCGCCTTGAGCGGCCTCGGCACCGCGAGCACGAAGGCCCGCCGGTCGTCCTCGGCCAGCCCATCCGGCGTCAGGGTTCCGTGGCCAGACACCGTGCCGCCCTGCTGGAAGCGCACCGTCAGCGACTTCTGCGCCGTGCCGTTGGCGGGCACGTCCACGAAGCCCTTGCCCAGCGTGGTGTCGCCCGTGCGCACCGCCGCCTCCAGGTCCTTCAGGGGCGTCTCGCTGAAGTTCTTCACCGTGAAGGTGAACACGAAGGCGCGCGGACCCGCCTGCAGCGCGGGCTCCACCTTCAGGTCCACCAGCGCGTGGTTGGGCAGCGAGGCCTTCCCGTTGGCCGCGTCGCGCAGCACCACCTCGGGACGGATCGCCTCACCCGTGGGGCCCTTCACCGTCGGCGTCGGTGCCTCCAGGCGCATGGAGCCGGCCGTCAGGTCCGACACCACCACCAGGCGCTTGCCCGCCATGGGGTTCTCCTCCAGCGCTCGAGCCGCCATGTCCAGGCAACGCGACAGATCCGCCGCCGCGTACGTGGGCTGCGCCTCGTCGATCACCTGCCGCAGCTTGGACCGGTCGAAGGCCGGAGGCCCGGGTGGCTGGGCCGAGCCCGTGCACACCAGCACCGTCGCGGGCTCCTCGGGGCGCAGGTCCGCCAGCGCGTCACGCGCCTCGTCCCGGCCGCGCTCGAAGAGCGAGGTGCCGTCCGACCAGCGCATGGACAGCGACGCATCCAGCACGATGGCCGTGGCCGCCGGACCCTTCACCACCGCCGCCGCCTGTGCGTCCTGCTTCCACTCCGGCCGAGCCAGGGCCACCGGCAGCGCGAGCAGAATCAGGGTCCGCAGCGCGTACAGCAGCAGCCGCTTGAGCTTGAGCCGGCTGGCGGTGCGCTTCTGGCTGCGCAGCACGAAGGCCAGGGGCCCGAAGGGGTGGGGGCGGGGCCGCCGCCGGTCGAAGAGGTGGACGAGCAGCGGAATCAGCGCCGCCAGCGCGCCCAGCAGCATCCACGGATGGGCGAAGGTCACCGCCGCCTCCCGCGCCGGCCCAGGTAGCGCAGCAGCACCTCGTCCAGGCGCTCGTCAGTGCGTACCAGCTCGTAGTCCACGTCCGCCTCCGCGCAGGCCGACTTCACGTTCGCCAGGAAGGCGCCGAACTCCTCCAGGTAGCTCTGCTTGATTTCACGCGGGTTCACCTCGATGCGGCCCTCGCCCTCCATGTCGAGGAAGAGCGTGGGGTCATCGAAGGGGAAGGTGAGCTCGGCGGGGTCCACCAGGTGGAACACGGACACGTCGTTCTTGCGCTGCCGCAGGGCGAGAATCCGCTTGAGCGCGTCCTGGTTCTCGTCGAGGAAGTCGGACAGCACGACGACGGAGGAGCGGCGCGGGAGCACCTCGGCGAGGTGGTCCGCGGCGGAGATGAGGTTCGTCCCGCCGTTGGGCGAGGTGCGCTCGAGCGCGTCCAGCAGCACGTTGAGGTGGCCGGCGGAGGCGCGCGGGGGCACGTCCTGGAAGCGCCCCTGGGTCATGAGCGCGAGGCCGGCGGCGTCCTGCTGGCGCACCAGCAGGTAGCACAGCGCGCCGGCCAGGGTGGTGGCCACGTCCAGCTTGGAGAGCGCGCCGCTGCGGTAGCCCATGGAGGCGGAGGCATCCACGACCATGACGGCGCGCAGGTTCGTCTCGTGCTCGAAGCGCTTGACGTAGTACTTGTCGAACTTGCCGTAGGCCTTCCAGTCCAGGTGGCGCAGCTCGTCACCGGGCGCGTACTCCTTGTGCTCGGCGAACTCCACGCTCTGGCCCTGGTGGGGGCTCTTGTGGAGGCCGGAGAGCACCCCCTCCATCACCGCGCGGGCGCGCAGCTTCACGCCCTGCAGGCGGGCCAGCGTCTGGGAATCCAGCACCATGCCGGGGGGCTATCCCTTCACCAGCGAGACGAGCTGGTCCACCAGCTTCACCGAGGTGGTGCCCTCGCTCTCGGCGGTGAAGTTGGGCAGCACGCGGTGGCGCAGCACGGGGCGGGCCACGGCCTTCACGTCCTCCACCGAGGCCACGAAGCGCCCGTTGAGGATGGCGCGCGCCTTGGCCGCCAGCACCAGGTACTGGCTGGCGCGAGGGCCGGCGCCCCACGAGACGTTCTTCGCGATGAACTCCGGCACGCCCGGCTCCTTGGGCCGCGTGTGGCGCACCAGCTCCACCGCGTAGCGCACCACGTGGTCCGGCACCGGCACCCGGCGCACCAGCGCCTGCAGCGCGAGGATCTTCTCGGGCGAGAGGATCTTCTCCAACTGCGGCTGCGTGCCGCCGGTGGTGGACTTGACGATCTCCACCTCCTCCTCGGCGGTGGGGTAGCCCACGTCCACCAGGAACATGAAGCGGTCGAGCTGGGCCTCGGGCAGCGGGTAGGTGCCCTCCTGCTCGATGGGGTTCTGCGTGGCGAAGACGAGGAAGGGCAGCTCGAGCGGGTAGGTGCGGCCGCCGGCGGTGACGCGGTACTCCTGCATGGCCTGCAGCAGGGCGGCCTGCGTCTTGGGCGGGGTGCGGTTCACCTCGTCGGCGAGGATGATGTTGGCGAACAGCGGGCCCTTGAGGAAGCGGAAGGCGCGGTGCCCGGTGGCCTTGTCCTCCTCGAGGATGTCCGTGCCGGTGATGTCCGAGGGCATCAGGTCCGGCGTGAACTGGATGCGGTTGAAGGACAGGTTGAGGACGTCCGCCAGGGTGGAGATGAGCAGCGTCTTGGCCAGGCCGGGCACGCCGACGAAGAGGCAGTGGCCGCGGGCGAAGAGCGCGATGAGCAGGTGCTCCACCACGTCCCGCTGCCCGACGACGCGCTTCTCGATCTGCCCAAGGATTTGAGCTTTGGCCCGGGCGAGCTCCTCGACGGCCTTGAGGTCCTCGCTGGTGGCTTCCGGTACCGGCGGCGGGGCGATGGGGGCGGCGTTTTCCATGAGAAACGTTCTCTTAATCTCGGGCGGCGCGCGGACCAAGGGGTTCGCGTGGGGGCCGCGGCTCGAACGTGGGCTGCCAACCGTTCGGACACGGGGGTATTCCTGCCATCGGACGTTCGTCCGCTCCGGGACGAGGGGCGGCCGTCCCCCTGCCCCCCGGGGGGGCTCGGGTGACCCGTCCGCCTGGGGGGATGCCGCTGGGAATGCCCCCATTACCTTCCGCCGGTTCGTTTCTCCGGGTCGATCCGGCCGGGAGGGACGGTGGGGAGAGCAACATGCACCGAGAGTCTGGCGTACACACCAACCGTCTGTGGAAGGGCGTCCTGCCCACCGCGCTGCTGGCGCTGGCCGTGGGATGTGGAGGGACGGAGATGGACACCCCCGGGAGCGAGTCCGGGCAGCCTCCCGTCCAGACGACCGGGCCAGAGACTCCGGTCCCTGGTACCGGGCCGGTCGCCGGGGCTCCGGAGACGTCCGCGCCGAAGCCGGAGAAGGGGGCACCCACCCCCGGGAACTCCCAGCCCTCCTCCCGGTCCTGGTTCCACCGGCTCGGCGGGCCGCAGGACGACCTCGGGACTGCGCTGGCGGTGGCCCACACGGGAGACATCTCCATGGTGTGGCTCTCCACGCCGCGCGAGGACGGCGATCGCGAGTCCGTGCCCGGCCAGCGGCGCGGCCTCACGGTGGCCAAGTACGGCCCGGATGGGAAGGAGCGGTGGACGCGCGACTACTCGCGGATGCGCGTGGCCTCGCCATTGGTGGAGTCCTCGCCCACGGGGGAGGTCTTCCTCACCGGCAATGCCTTCCTGTACTCGTTGGACTTCGGCCTGGGCGAGGCCAATGACGGCTTCCTCGTGAAGTTCTCCGGGTCGGGAGAGCCCCTGTGGCAGCGGCGGGTGGGACAGAAGGTGTACGGGCTGGCGGCGGACGGCGAGGGTGGCGCGCTCGTCGCGGCCGAGGAGTGGACGCCCGAGGGCCACATCCCGGTGCTCGCCCACCATGATGCCCAGGGGGCCTACCGGTGGACGCGGCAGCTGGACCTGGTGGCCGACGGGACGGAGCTGTACGCGCTGGGGCACCTGCCCTCGGGCCGGGCGCTGCTCGCCGGGCGCCTGGTGGGCCCGCTCCGGGTGGATGGCCGGACCTTCGGCGCCGAGGGGAGCCAGGGCCTGGTGCTGCTCGCCTTCGATACGGATGGGCGCCTGGCGTGGGGCCGGGAGCTGCGGGGAGTGGACGGCCGCGTCACCGGGCTGAAGCCGGGTCCGGACGAGAGCGTGGCGCTGGTGGGGGAGTTCCGCGGCACGCTCTCCTGGGGCGGGAGGACGCTCACCGGTCCCGGGGCCTTCGTCCTCGCCGCGGGCCCGGAGGGGGCCGAGCGCTGGGCACAACCTCTCGCGTGCGGCGAGAACCCGGCGTCGCCCGTGGTGGCGGTGGATGACGCGGGCGGGGTGGTGGTGGCCTGTGGCGGCGTGCTGAGCATGTACGAGCCTGAGGGCACGCAGCGCGATCAACTCACGCTGTCTCCTGGCGAGTGCCCCGAGAGCAGCTGCCCGGTGACGAGCACCGCGCTGGGCTTCGTCCCGGGCCAGGGGTTCACGCTCGCCGGCTACCAGCGGCATGGCGCCCGGGCGGAGAACGCGTGGGATCAGGAAGCCTTCCTGCGGCTCCTCGTTCCCTGAGGCGCCTCTGGACTTTTGATTCCTCGGAAAGTTGGAACAACCTCCGGGGTCTCCGATTCGAGGTCCCTCCAGCGACGTTGCCTTCCGTTGGGGGCGGAGTCCGGGGCGAGCCATGTGCGCGCTTGTACGGTGCGCCGGGCAGGCAGGAGGGCGGAGGAGCGCGGAAAGACTTGAGCGGGAGGGAGGGACCCGCGACAGTCAGATTCATGGATCAGGATCGGCGCACGACGGATCGCAAGGCCGTGGGCCTGCTGGTGAAGCTGAAGCACACGGATATCAGCAGCTTCGTCGAGGAGTTCGCCGTCAACATCAGCCCCGGGGGCATGTTCATCCGCTCGCGCGAGCCGCAGCCGGTGGGCACGCCCGTGAAGTTCGAGGTGCGCATCGCCGAGGGGGTGCGGGTGATGAGGGGCGCGGCGGTGGTGCGGTGGGTGCGTCCGCCCGAGGACCTGTCCGGGCCTCCGGGGATGGGCATCCAGTTCACGGAGTTGGAGCCCGCCTCCCAGGCGCTCGTGGACCGGATGCTGCAGCGAAAGGGCGAGGCACAGGCGCAGGCGCAGGCGCAGGCTCAGCGGGCGCCGGCCAGGACGCCGCCGCCAGTGGCCATTCCGCCGGTCTCGCCGGTGAGGCCGTCGGCCGTGGTGCCGGTGGTGCCTCCGGTGCCGGGAATTCCCTCCGTGGCGCCGGTCAGCCCGGGGACGCCGATTCCCCGGCCCGTCTCCGCGGCCCGGCCGGTCGAGCCGCCCGCGCCTCCGCCACCGCCGCCGATCACCGCCGTCGACATCCCCATCGACGAGCTCGTCTTCAGCACGCCGCCTCCACCCGCCGCTCCCGCTCCCGCCGCGAAGCCGCCCGCGCGCCCGGTGGGAGGGGGGCAGGAGTTCGACTGGGACCTCTCGGCGGCGGCCATGCCCGGGCCCACGCCCCAGCCGGCCTCCCCCGCGCCCCAGCCTGCGCCCATCGCCCAGCGAGGGAGCGCGGTGGAGCTCGAACTGGAGGCCTCCGACGACGATGAGCCGCTCGAGTTCGCCCGGCCGGTGGCGGGGCAGTCCATGCGGAGGCCTCCGGCGAAGAAGCCCGCTCCGCCCGCCGCACCTGCCCCGGTAGCCCGTCCGGTGACCCCAGCCGCCGTTCCGGCTCCGGCCCCCGCGCCAATCTCCGCGCCGGCCGCGGCGAAGCCCGCCGCGCTGCCCCCCGAGCCCAAGAGCTCGCCGGGTCAGGTGCGCACCGTCTTCCTCACGCCGCCCACGAGCATCGAGGGCAAGGGCCCGGTCATCGGAATCGATCTGGGCACCACGAACTCGTGTGTGGCGGTGGTGACGAACAACAAGCCCACCGTGCTGCGCTCGCGCGAGGGCTACAACACCATTCCCTCGGTGGTGTCGCTCACGACGCAGGGCAAGCTGCTGGTGAGTCACCGCGCGAAGAGCCAGGTGTTGCTGCGTCCGGACCAGACCATCTACGGAGCGAAGCGGCTGGTGGGGAGGCCCTTCGACAGCGCGGTGGTGAACCAGGTGCGTGAGCGCTTCCACTACGAGATCGTCCCCGACGCGCGAGGCCGGGCGGCGGTGCGGATGGGGGAGCACGTGCTGTCGCTGGAGGAGGTGCAGGGCATCATCCTTCGCGAGTGCAAGGAGTTGGCGGAGCAGCACCTGGGGCAGAAGGTGGAGCGGGCGGTGGTGACGGTGCCGGCGTACTACTCGGAGCCGCAGCGCGAGGCGGTGAGGCGGGCGGGGTGGATGGCGGGGCTGAAGGTGGAGCGCATCCTGAACGAGCCGACGTCGGCGGCGCTGGCGTACGGGCTGAACCGGGAGATGGCGAAGAAGGTGCTCGTCTACGACATGGGAGGCGGCACGTTCGACGCGACGATCCTGCGCATCGACGGGAACGTGTTCGAGGTGCTGTCCACGGGAGGAGACATCTTCCTGGGGGGCATGGACTTCGACAGCATCCTGGTGGACCTGTTGCTGGAGCGCTTCCAGCAGCAGGAGAAGGTGGCGTTCCAGGGAGACCGGATCGCGCTGTCGCGGGTGACGGACGCGGCGGAGCGGGCGAAGGTAGCGCTCTCGGAGAGCAGCACGTACGAGGTCCACATCCCGATGCTGATGATGGGCGAGGGGGGACAGCCGCACGACCTGCACGTGACGCTCACGCGCGCGGAGATGGAGAGGGCGTGCATGCCGCTGGTGATGCGCACGCTGGACGTGGTGCGGGACGTGCTGTTGGACGCGAAGCTACGGCCTGGGGAGATCGACGACATCCTGCTGGTGGGAGGACAGAGCCGGATGCCGTTGGTGAGGGAGAAGCTGAAGGAGGTGTTCGGCAAGCCGCCGCATGCGGGGGTGAACACGGACGAGGCGGTGGCGTTGGGCGCGGCGCTGTACTCGAGCGCGGTGGACAAGGTGAGCAGCGTGGTGCTCATCGACGTGCTGCCGATGACGATCGGGGTGGCGATGCCGGGAGGGGGGTTCACGCGGGTCATCGAGAGGAACACGCCGTTGCCGGCGCAGCGTTCGTTCGCGATCTCCACGACGCGAGACAACGAAGAGGTGATGGAGCTGTCCATCTTCCAGGGAGAGGACAACCACATCTCGGCGAACGAGTACCTGGGGACGGTGAGGCTGGAGGGATTGCCGAAGGGGCCGAAGGGGTCGGTGAGGGTAGCGGTGACGCTGCGGCTGGATTCGGAGTGCGTGCTGCACGTGAACGCGCTGGAGTACTCGACGCGGAAGGAGATGAAGGCGACGTTGGCGACGCGCTACACGCCGGAGGAGCTGAGGCAGAGGCTGAACGTGGCGTCGGACGCGGCGAGAGCGGCGGAGGAGCGTCGAGGGCAGGATCTGAAGGAGCGTTCGGGGCGATTCTGGGGCTTCCTGAAGAAGGTCGTGGGAAAGGGCTGAGCCCAGCCGCCCAACAACCCCCCAACAACCCCTCTCCCTCTGGGAGAGGGACGGGGTGAGGGTAAATCGAATCCCAGGTTGAGCCTGTCGCGTGAAGCCGGGTCCTACACGGTCACGTGTGTCACCGAGCCAGGCCCACCATGCGCAACTGGCGCGCTGATGAGTCAGCCTCTCTTGGAGGGATCGACCGGAAGCTGACCGAGCTCCAGCGCGCGCTCGTGCACCGCGCGTACCGCTGCGCTCATCGCCTCGCGGACGCCCGCGCTGTCGAGCACCTTCAAGCCGGCCAGAGTCGCGCCACCGGGGCTCGTGACCTGCTGGCGCAGGGCGGCCGGGGACTCCTGGGTGCGATGCAGCAGCTCCAGGCTTCCGCGCATGCTCTCCACGGTCGCCAGGGTGGCCTGATCGCGGGGCAGCCCCAGGGCGACGCCGGCGTCGATGAACGCCTCGATCAGAAGAAAGACGAAAGCGGGCATGGGCCCGGCGAGGCCCGTCGCGAGCTCCACGCCGGCCTCGGCGGCGACTTCCACCTCGGTGCCGAGTGCGCCCAGCAGTGAGCGGACGCGCAGCAGAGCCGGCTTGCCGAGGCCCGGGCTCGCGATCCAGAAGGTGACCGCCATGCGGACGCGCGCGGGGGTGTTTGGCATTGCGCGAACGACGAGCGGGTGTCCGAGCCCCTCGCACAGGGTCTGAAGGCGCGCGCCCGCGATGATGCTGACGACGAGGGTGTCGCTCGGGAGCCGCCCGTGCAACTGCTGAAGGACGGCACCCAGGTGTTGCGGCTTCACGGCCAGCACGACGAGCTCCGCGGCTGCCGCCGCGAGGTTGTCCGCGGTCACCTGGACGCCATGCCGCTCGCGGAGCACACGGCGACGCTCCTCGTTCACCTCTCCGACGAGGATCGTGCCGGGTGCGGCCAAGCCCCCCTCGGTGACGGCCGCGATCAACGCCTCGGCCATCACACCACCGCCGATGAAGCCCAGGGCGGGTCTCTGCGAGGGCACAGCTTCAATCGGATCGGCCGTCATGGCGAGGCTCAGGGGGAATTGGGGCGGATGAGTCCCTTCACGATTCTACCGGACTCGACGTCGGCCAGGGCCTGATTGACCTCGTCGAGGCCGTAGATGCGGCTGACCATGTGTTCCCAGCCCTTGCCACCGGCGACCTTCGCGCCGTGCCGGTCGAGGATGCGAAGCATGCGGTAGAAGTGGCTGAAGTCCACGCCCCACACGCCGCGGATCTCGATGTGCTTCCGATTGATTTCGGTGTGGGGGTTGATCCCCACCTCGCCGTGATCGGTGTAGTGCCCGACGATCACGTAGCGCCCGCCGTCGCGGGTCATGTGGATTCCGTCCTTGACCGCCGCGGGAGCGCCGGTGGCCTCGATCGTGACGTCCACACCGCGTCCATCGGTGAGCGCGAGAACGCGATCCACGTGGCTGTTGGAACCCGTTGCGTCGAGCGAGATGGCCTCATCGACCCCGAACTCTCGGGCCATCGTGAGCCGCACCTCGTGACGGTCGACGATATAGACCGCGCCCGCGCCAGACAGGAGGGACAGGACGGCCGCGCTCAGCCCGACCGGACCCGCACCCTGGACCAGCACGCGATCCCCGAGCTTGATGCGCGCCGTGTCGACGGCGTGGATGGCGGTCGGCAGCGCGCAGCCGCCTGCGATCACCCGCTCCGCCTTGAGCGTCGGCGGAACTTCGAGAATGGAGACCCCGGGCTTGAGGTAGATGAGCTGCGACCAGCCGCCGTACAGACCTTCCTTCGCCGAGTAGGTGACGCCGTAGACGCGCCGTGAAGGGCAGCGGTTCGGCATCTTGGCGACCAGGCAGAACCAGCAGGCGTTGCAGGTCTCGACGACGTCGAGGAACGTGACCGTGGACCCGATGCGCACGGGCCGGCCGTCGACATCGCGCGGCTCGCCGCGCACGTCCAGGACCTTTCCGACGGAGACGTGGCCGGGGATGATCGGGTAGGGCACACCGGCGAGCCGGCTGTGTGACAGGTGAACGTCAGTCCCGCATACCTCGGAGAAGATCGTCTCGAGCAGGACCCCGCCCGGCTCGAGCTCGGGTGCGGAGAAGCGCTGGAGTTCAACGGGGCGGTCAGCGCCGTGCATGACCGCCGCAGTGCAGAAGTGGGGTGCGCTCACGACCAGAGAACAATCCTGCCGTCGGGGAGGGTGCCGATCGCCGAGGTCACGGTGGTGCGACGACCGCCGCTCGGATCGACCTCGTGGAAGTTCCGCGTATTGAAGATGTACACGTCGCCCTTCGTGGGCTTCAAAGTGTACTTCTTCGCGCCCTCGACGACCGAGCGCTGGTACCCGTACGTGCCCGGCACCTTGAGGGTTTCATCCGCGGATGTCCATGCGCGATCATAGACGTACGTCTTGCCAGGGCTCACCGGGTCGAGCTCGAGGTAGAGGTTCCAGGCGAGCTGTGACTGGACCTGTGCCACCCACCACTCCGGTTGCTCGGCGGGGGCGAAGTCGATGTGGAGCAGCGTCCCATTCTCGATGCGGCGGATGAGGCCCGCGCAGTAGGTACCGTGCTTTGGATCGGCGGCGACCTGGACCGGCACCCCGAGCGCCTGACGCAACCGGCTCATCAAGCGCTCGACCGGAGAGAATGATTGCGCGAAGATCTCGCCCTGGAGCGCCTGGAAGCCCTTGGCCTTCTCGAAGTAGCCCGAGACGTCCGAGCCGTTGTGCTCGAACACCGTCACGCCAATCCGGTCGATCGGCGGCACGACCTTCTCATACGATTGGAATCCAATCACCTGCGCCCGCTCGACGAGACGGTTGCACTCCTCCGGCGTGGCGAAGCCGCGAATGACAACCGCGGGGATCTCGTGTCGAAGGAGCCGCTGCCAGGAGTCCCGGTCAAGCTCTTGGGCAGCGAGAACATCCCAAGAGGAGTCGCGCGCGACCGGCGAAAGATTTCTCATGCTCGAAGAGGACATAACAAGGACGATGGTAGTCGTTAAGAATTGATGTTGGAAACCTAACCATACGGTCAGAACGTAGGTCAAGTCTCAACTGAGAGACGCAGGAGAAGCTCGCGCTATTCCTGGCCCTTGAGATTGGCGTCAGTCGGGGCGCTGCTCATTCTTTCTCGGCGATATAGCGCTCGCCGAGGAAGGTCCGCAGCATGTCGTTCGCCCCCTCGATGATCTCGAGGACCTTCGAATCGCGAAAGTGACGGGCGACGGGGGTGCGCGAGCTGCAGCCGACTGCCCCGAGCAACTCGACGGCGCGCGCCGCCGTGCGCGCGCTGCCGGCCGAGGCGAAGAGCTTGGCCGCCATCAGCCGCTGCGGAGCGTCGCCGTCACGCCGCGCCAGGGCGGCAGTGGCGGCGAGCACCAGCGCCTGCGACGCTTCGAGCTGGAGCCGCATGTCGCAGATGGCGCTGCGAACGCTGGGTTCGTCGCCGAGCGTACCGCGCGACGTCCGCCGCTCGCTGACATGTCGGATGGTCGCGGTAAGACAGGCACGCTGAGCACCGCAGCTCGCCCATGCAATGCACAGGCGCCCCTGATTCAATGCGTCGAGCGCCACCATGCTGAGGCCGAAGCCAGGGCGGCCGACGAGCCGCTGCGCGGGGACCTGGCAGGCATCGAAGCGAAGCGTCGCGAGACGCGCCGCACGGAATCCGAGCATCCCGTCGACCGGTTCGATCCCGACACCGGGGGAGCCAGCCTCGACGATGCAGGCACAGGGTCCGCGTGCGCTACGGGCGAAGACCAGGAACACGCCAGCGTCGCGGCCGAAGGAGATCCATGTCTTGGCCCCGGACACCGTGACGGAATCGGTCGCCAACGTCGCTTCAGTGCTGATGGCACTGATGTCGGTGCCGGCGCCGGGCTCGGACAGCCCGAACGCGCCGATCACTTCGCCTCGAGCGAGGCGGGGCAGCAGTTGCTGCTTCAAATGCGTTCCACCGAATCGCTCGACCGCGTGAATCACCATCGAATGCACGGTGAGCAGGCTGGCGAGGGAAGCACTGGTTGCCCCGACGGCTTCGGCCAGGAGGCCGAGGCCAAGCGGGTCGAGCCCGCCACCGCCTGCCGCCTTGGAGGCCAGCCCTCCGAGCAGACCTCGAGCCGCGAAGCCAGCGATGACCCCTTCGGGGATGCGTCCGGCCTCGTCCCAGGTTTCGGCGTCAGCGGCGCCGAGCTCCGTGAGCGCCGTCTGGAAGCCATGCCACTGTGCTTTTCGCGCCGGATCGAGATCGCAGAGTCCCAGGTCATCCTCCTACGCACCGGCTCACGCCGGACGCTGGCGAACATACCGTTTCCGAAGCGAGACCGACAAGTATGACGAGGGCAACTTCGATGGCGCATGGCCCCGCGTTCGATGTGCCGCGGAGCGGTGTCAGGCGTTCGTTGCACACCCCGAGGAGCTCGCGACCGTGCACGGCGGGCAGATACCTTGAATGACGAAATGTCAAGTTGTCAGATAGCCGTGAGTTGAGCTAGTTAACCCATCGCCGATGATAAGGCGACGAGACGCGACCGTACAAAGTCGTCGTCACTCACGAAGAGTCGTTTCCATCCGCGCGCACCTGGAGATGAATGAATGATGGTCGAGGGCGAAGCCGGCCAAGGCGAGAGCACTGCGGGCACGGGCTTGGAGGTGGCGATCATCGGCATGTCAGGCCGCTTTCCTGGTGCTCGCGGTCTCGACGAGCTGTGGCGGAACCTGTGCGACGGCGTCGAGTCGATCACGTTCTTCGGGGCTGACGCGCTCAAGCGCGCCGGTACCGATGCCGAGCTCATGGCGCAGCCGGGCTTCGTCAGCGCCAAGGGCGTCCTGCAGGACATCGAAAGCTTCGACGCCGAGTTCTTCGGCTACACAGATGCCGAGGCGGAGCGGATGGACCCGCAGATCCGCCTCTTCCACCAATGCGTCTGGGAGGCGATCGAGGCCGCCGGCTATGACCCCGGGCGCACTCCCCAGGCCATCGGCCTGTTCGCTGGCGCGAGCCCGAATCTGCGCTGGCAGCTGTTGACCGCATTGGCCGGCGCGAGTGGCGCCGCCGAGTCGATGGCCGCGCAGCAGCTCTCCGATCGCGACTACCTCTGCTCGCTCGTCGCCTACCGCCTCGGTCTTCGCGGCCCGGTCTATCAGGTCCAGACGGCTTGCTCGACGTCGCTGGTGGCGATCCACCTCGCCTGCCAGGCGCTCCTCGGTGGCGAATGCAAGCTCGCCGTCGCCGGCGGCGTCTCCGTGACGCTGCCGCAGGTCAGCGGGTACGTGCATGAACCCGGCATGGTGTTGTCGATCGATGGCCACTGCCGCCCGTTCGACGCGAGCTCGTCGGGTACCGTCGAAGGCAACGCCTGTGGCGTCGTCGTGCTCAAGCTGCTCGAGGATGCCGTGCGTGATGGTGACACCATCCACGCCGTGATCCGGGGCACGGCCACCAACAACGATGGCGCCGACAAGGTGGGTTACACCGCGCCCAGCGTCGAGGGGCAGGCGCGCGTCATCCGTGCCGCCTACGACTTCGCCGGCATCGAGCCGTCGTCGGTGGATTACATCGAGACGCACGGAACGGCGACGGCGCTGGGCGATCCGATCGAGATCGAGGCCTTGCGTCTGGTCTTCGGCGACGCTGCTGGTGGCCGCTGCGGGCTCGGCTCGATCAAGGCCAACATCGGCCATACCGATGCGGCCGCGGGCGTCGCTGGCCTGATCAAGACGGTGCTTTGCCTCAAGCACGCGATGCTTCCGCCGACCGTGCATTTCAAGCGCCCGAACCCCAAGATTGCGTTTGCCGGCACGCCGTTCTACGTCGTTTCCCAGCTGTCCGCCTGGGAGCGTCGGGACGGGCAGCCGCGGCGCGCTGGGGTCAGCTCGTTCGGCATCGGTGGGACGAACGCCCACGTGGTGCTCGAAGAAGCGCCCCCGCCAACGCCCCGGGTCGCCAGCGGCCGTTCGTGGCACGTTCTGCCCGTGAGCGGCCGGACACGGCAATCCGTGGGCGAGATTGGCTCGCGGCTCGCCGAGGCACTGGGGCAACGCCCCGACGCGGCCCTCGCCGATGTCGCGTACACGCTGCAAATGGGCCGCAAGGCTCAACGCTGGCGCGAAGCGATCGTTTGCGACAGCCTCGACACGGCGCGACGGCGTCTCGAGTCTCTCGCCGCGGAGGGCTCCGCCGCCGAGGTGCCGCTCGGGGATCGGCGCGTCGTGTGGATGTTCTCCGGGCAAGGCTCCCAGTACGTCGGCATGGGACGAGGGCTGGACGCCAATGAGCCGGTCTTCCATCGCGAGCTGGCGTATTGCTTCGAGCAGCTACGCGCCACCTGCGGGATGGATCTTCGCGATGCGCTCTATCCATCCGGCGGACGGGCTCTGCCGCTCGACCGGCAGGACGTGTCTCAGCCGCTGATCTTCAGCTTCGAGTATGCGCTGGCCAGGCTTCTTGGGCACTACGGCATCCGGTCCCAGGCCATGATCGGCTACAGCTTCGGTGAATACGTCGCGGCCTGCCTCGCGGGCGTCTTCTCGCTCGAGGACGCGCTGCGATTGGTGGCCCTGCGCGGCCGGCTGATGCAGGAGGCGCCGCCGGGCGCGATGGTGAGCGTCGCGCTGACCGAGGAGGAGCTCGCGCCGTTGCTGGGCCCGGACCTGTCGCTGGCCGTCGCCAACGGTCCGTCGTGCATCGTCGCCGGCTCGACCACGGCGATCGCGGGCTTCGAGCGCGAGATGCGGCGGCGCGGCCAGCTGCCGATGCGGCTCTCCATGGCCTATGCCGGGCACTCCGCGGTGCTCGATCACCTCATGAGCCCGTTTGCCGAGCTGCTCGAGCAGGTGAAGCTGGCGCCGCCGAGTACGCCGTACATCTCGAGCCTGACGGGGACCTGGATCACGCCCCAGGAGGCAACGTCGCGGGCCTACTGGATGCAGCAGATGCGCGGCACCGTGCGCTTCGCCAAGGGCATCGCGACACTGACCGCGGATCCGGCGACGCTCTTCGTCGAGCTCGGACCGGGACGCGACCTCGTGGGGCTCGCCGCGCGGTTCGTCGGCGAGGCGAGCGACGAGCGGCTCTTCAGTTTGATCCAACACCGCGAGAGCCGGGTTGACGACACGCAGTACTTCACCAACGTCCTGGCCCAGCTCTGGAAGCGTGGCGTCGACGTCGACTGGGAGCGCATGCACCCGGAAGGCACGCGAGGTCGCGTGTCGCTGCCGACCTATCCCTTCGCGCAGACCCGTTACGCGATCGACGATGCCGAGCACGAGCGCATTCTGCGCGGGGCCTCGGCGCCGCGGGAAGCGTCGCTGAAGAAGCATCGGGATCCGGCGGCATGGTTCTATCTACCTGCCTGGCGGCGCGCCGCTACCCTTGCCCCAGCGCCTGCGGCGTCCGGGCGGCGCGTGTTCGTCGCCTGCGGCGGGTGCGGCGTCGACGAGCGCCTGGCGGCGGCCCTGCGTGGTGTGGGCGCCGACGTGGTTTGCGCCCCGGAGGAGCCCGGCTCGGCCCTCGCGACGCTCGCGAAGCGGGGTTGGCAGCCGGACGTCGTGCTCTATCTGGGGGCGCTCGCGGCGCCGCCTTGTTCGGGCGTCGAGGACTTCCTGGCGCGTCAGGAACAGGTCACGCAGAGCCTGGTCCTGTTGGCGCAAAAAGCCAGCCAGGGTTTGCGCGGCCAGCCTCTCGAGCTGGTCGTGCTGACGAGCGGCGCCGTCGAGGTCACCGGGGGTGAGCCGCTCGCTCCGGAGCAGGCTGCGACGGCGGCGGTCTGCCGCGTGCTGGCGCAGGAGATGCCCGGCCTGGTTTGCCGCCACGTCGATGTGGACGACATCGAGAAGCCCGCGAGCATCGCGGCGATCGCGGGCGAGGTCATGGCCGTCGACGCCGAGGTGCAGTGCGCCTATCGGTACGGGTTGCGGTGGCTCCCGGGCTACGAGCGAATGGATGCCCGAGCCCGGCCGGACGAGGCTCGTCTTGGTGCCAGGCTGAGGACGCACGGCGTCTATCTGATTACCGGCGGCACGGGCGGAGTCGGCCTGCTCCTCGCTCGCCATCTGGCGAAGAGTTGCAAGGCCCGCCTCGTCCTCGTCGCGCGCGGCGAGAGGACGGCGGCCGTTGACGCCGCCATCCGTCAGATGGAGGCGGACGGTGCCGAGGTCATGGTCGCCCGCGCCGACGTTGGCGACAGAGCGGCGCTGCACGCCGTCATCGCGGAGGCGAAGAAGCGCTTCGGTGATGTGCACGGCGTCGTGCACGCGGCCGGCACGGTGCGCGGCGATTCGTTCCGCTCGCTCGGAGCACTGCGGCGGACGGACTGGGCAACGCAGGTTCGCGCCAAGGTGGCCGGCACCGAAGCGTTGGCCCACGTACTCGCGGGGCAGAAGCTGGACTTCGTGCTGCTCATGTCCTCCATCTCGACCGTGTTGGGCGGCCTGGGGTTCGGAGCCTACGCCGCGGTCAATGCTTATCTGGATGTGTTTGCGATCCAGGCGCGGCGTGGTGGCGCCCCCTGGCTGAGCGTTGCCTGGGACGGTTGGGATGTCGCCGCGGATGCAGCGGATGGCAGCAAGGTCGGCGCTACGCTCGCGGCGCTGGCAATGAACGAGTCGGAAGGCGCCGCCGCCTTCCGGCATGCGCTCGCCTTCGACATCGCGCATCTGGTGCATTCCACCGGCGATCTGGAGCTGCGCTTGGCTCAATGGGTGCGCAAGAACGCGTCCAAGGACGATGCTCCCGACGCGGCGCCGCAGCGGGCCGCGCGGCCGCGGCCGGCGCTCGTCACCAGCTTCGTGCCGCCACGCGACGACCTCGAGGGGGAGATCGCGGGGCTATGGCAGGCGCTGCTCGGCTACTCCTCGCTCGGCGTGAACGATGAGTTTCTCGAATTGGGCGGTGACTCGCTGAAGGCCATTCGCTTGTGCTCCAAGTTGCGCGAGCGCTTTGGCGTCGTTTTGCCGCTCGAGGAGCTCTTCAAGCGTACGACCATCGCCTTGCAGGCCGACGCCGTCCGCTCCGCGAAGGTCGAGGGAGTCGGCGCTGCCGTGCTCGAGCCCGCCCCATCGGCGGACGCCTATCCGCTGGCGTCGGCGCAGCGCCGGCTGTTCTTCCTGGCGCGTCTGTCGCCTGAGCAGACGACCTACAATACGCCGGCGGCGTTTCATCTCAGGGGGGTCCTCGACCTGCGGCGCCTGGAGGAGGTCTTCAACACGCTCGTGGAGCGCCACGAGAGCCTGCGCACGTCGTTCCACGAAGTCGACGGTGTGCCCGTGCAGAAGGTCGCGGCGCACGTCCCCTTCGCCGTGCGCTATCACGAGGCCTGGCCCGAAGGGACGCCATTCGAGTCGCTCATCCGGCCGTTCGACCTCGGCGTCGCTCCGCTGTTGCGTGTCGACGTCATCCGGCTCGCGGCCGAGCACCACGTGCTGTTCGTGGACGTCCACCACATCGCCGTCGACGGCACGTCGTTGGCGGTGCTCGTTCGCGAATTCATGGCGCTCTATGGCGGCGAGCGGCTCGCACCCCTGCAACTGCAATTCAAGGACTACGCGGTGTGGAGCACGGGTCCGGCGGGGCGTAGGGACCATGACCGCCTCGCCGCCTATTGGCGCGGCGTCTTCGCGGAGGAGAGTGCCGCCATCGATCTGCCGACCGACATGCCGCGTCCGCCAACGGCCGGGGGCCCTGGATCGCGGCTGGTCCACTATTTCGATGCGGAGACCACCGCCGCCTTGAAGGCGTTCGCGCAGCAGGAGCGCGTCACGCTCTACATGGTCATGCTGTCGTTGATCAACGTGCTCGTCTCGCGCCTGACGGGCAGCGAGGATGTCGTCCTCGGAACGCCGGTGGTCGGCCGCCGGCACGCCGAGCTCGAGGGCGTGGTCGGCATGTTCGTCAACACGCTGGCGCTGCGGAATGCGCCGCGCCGCCGCCTGCCATTCAGGACGTTCCTCGAGGCGGTGCGGGCGGGGACGCTCGCGAGCTTCGAGCATCAGGACTACCCCTTCGAGGATCTCACCTCCGCGCTTGGCGTGAATGGGAAGCTGAGCCGCAATCCGATCTTCGACATCATGTTCTCGCTCGAGAACATGGAGATCGCGGCGCTCGAGGTGCCGGGAATGAGGCTCGAGTCCTGCTCCATCGAGCCCGGTGTCTCCAAGTTCGACCTGACCTTCGTCGCACGGGAGGATCAGGGCCGTCTGCTCCTCCTCGTCGAATACCGGACCGATCTGTTCCGGGCCACGACGGTCCAACGCTTCATCGACTGCCTCGACCGGCTGTGCGCCGGTGTGCTCGCGGACCCGACGGCGACCCTCGCCGAGCTGCCGATGCTCGACGACGGGGAGCTGAAGAAGCTGCGCGCCTTCGAGACCGGCCCCGTTGATCCACCGCCAGCCGTCACGGTCGCGGCGCTGTTCGCGGAAAAGGCGCGAAGCGCTCCCGAGTCGATCGCCATCGTCGGTTACACGCCCGAGGGCGAGCAGACGCTCACCTACGGTGAGCTCGAGCGCCGCTCCAATCGGCTCGCGCGCACGTTGCAGGCGCACGGCGTACGCGCCGATGTCATCGTCGGTTTGATCGCCGAGCGCACGCCCGCCACCATCGTCGGAATGCTCGCGATCCTCAAGGCGGGTGGCGCCTACCTGCCGGTGGCGCCCGATCTGCCGGAGGCACGGCAGCAGTTCATGCTCGAGGACAGCGGCGCGCGGCTCGTGCTCGGCGAGGGACTGGTAACGAGTGCCCGGCCCGGCGTTACGACGATCGATCTCGCCGCCATGGAGGGCTGGGACGCGGACGCCACGCCGCTACCTCCAGCGAGCGGGCCCGACAACCTGCTCTACGTCATCTACACCTCGGGCTCGACGGGGATGCCGAAGGGCGTGATGATCGAGCACAAGACGGGCGTCAATCTGATCCGCCATCAGCTCGGGCGCACGCCGGTGGACTTCGGGCGTGTGCTGCAGTTCGCGATGCTGAGCTTCGACGTATCGTTCCAGGAGATTTTCTCGGCGTTGCTGAGCGGTGGCACGCTGTACCTGGTCGACAGCACGACGCGCGGCGATCTGCCGCGGCTCTTGGGTGTCGTGGCCCGCTACGGCATCCCAACGCTGTATCTGCCGACGGCGCTGCTCGTGATGATGAGCGGCGACGCCGCGATGCTCGAGTGGGTGCCCGCCTGCGTGCGTGACATCATCGTTGCCGGCGAGGCGTTGACCGTCAACGAGCGGCTGCGACAGTTCCTGCGCACGCGTGGCATCCGGCTGCACAACCATTACGGTCCGTCGGAGACGCACGTCGGGACGCTGATCGACTTCGCGCCTGACGCGCCGATCGCCGCCAGGCCGTCGATCGGCCGGCCAGTCGCCAACGGGCGCGTTTACGTGCTCGATGCCGAGGGGAAGCAGCAGCCGGTCGGCGCGTTGGGCGAGCTCGTCATCGCGGGAACACCGGTCGGCCGTGGCTACGTCGGACACGCCGCGGCGAGTGGTGGCGACCGCTTCATCGCCGATCCCTTCCATGCCGGCGAGCGCGCCTATCGGACGGGCGATCTCGCTCGCTGGCTCGAAGATGGCACGCTCGATTTCGTTGGGCGCGCCGATGGGCAGGTCAAGATCCGCGGCTACCGCATCGAGCTTGGCGAGGTCCAAACGGCGCTCGCCGCTTGCGCCGGCGTGCGCCACAGCGTCGTCGTCGCGATGCCGGGCGGTCAAAATGGTAGGCAGCTCGTGGCCTACGTCGTCGCCGACCCCGCCGTGTCGCTCGAGCCCGGAGCGCTGCGCGCGCAGCTGCTGCGTGTCCTGCCTGGCTACATGGTTCCGACGATCTTCGTCCCGATGGCGGCCTTGCCGCTCACGCCGACCGGCAAGGTCGACCGCAGAGCGCTGCCGCCTCCGGATCCGAGCGCTGGCCGCCGCGCACGCGTGCCGCCGCGCACGCCGACCGAGCGCAAACTGGCGGAGATCTGGGCGGCGACGCTGCAGGTGCAAGAGGTCGACACGCACGACAACTTCTTCGATCTCGGTGGCGATTCACTGCGCAGCATCCAGGTCGTCAGCCGCGCGCGGCAGCAGGGGCTCGAGCTCGACGTCGGGGACGTCTTCGAGCATCAGACCCTCGAGGCCCTGGCCCATGCGGTCGATGCTCGGTTGCCCGCGCTACAACCCCCCGTGTCGCTCGCGACTGGCGTTGGCCGCCGGCCGACGGTGCGTCTCCTTCAGAGTGGGGATGATGGCTCGGCGCCCATCGTGCTCGTGCATGCGGTCCAGGGAACGGTCTTCAGTTATTACCCGCTCGCCCGAGCCTTGAAGGGGCGGCACGTCCTGGCGATCGAGTCTCCGTTCATCGAGGATCCATCGATGCCGATGGAGAGCCTGGGCGAGCTCGCGGTCCGCTACGTCGACGCCCTGCGCGACGTCCTGGACGGCCGGCCCTGGTGGCTCGGCGGCTGGTCGATGGGTGGAATCATCGCGCTCGAGATGCTGCGTTACATGCGCGAGCGGCGCCTGGTGGAGCCATCCGGGCTGCTCCTCATCGATTCCTGGCTTCCCGAGGAAGCGCGCCGGCTCATGGCTGGAGTCGAGGAGCCCTCGGAAGAGGATGAGCGGCTCGGGTTCCTGGCAACCCTTGGCATCTCCGATGCCGTGAACGACCCCTACCTGCAGGCGCAGACTGATGTGAACGGAAGCCTCTTCCGTACCTACCGGAGAAACCGGGTGCTGTTCGAAACGTGGAATGTCGCCCCATTGCCGGTACGCGGGCTCCACGCCTGGGCCGGTGGTCAGCCGCCTGACGACGCGGCGGCCAATCTACGCCGCTGGCGTACAGTCACCGGAGGCGGATTGACCGAAGTGAGGATGGTGGGGGACCACAACGGCATCGTCAGCGCAGAAGGCGTTGGCGCTCTCGCGGCGGCGATGGAGGACTACATGCAGATGCCGCTACGGGATGAGCGAACCGGCAGCTAGAGCGCTCCAGTTTCGGCACGGCGGGGAACCGTACCCGCCGTGCCAGACCTGCCATGACCGCTTCCAGGTGGGAGCGGGAGGGGAGGGCCTCCTGGAGGGGAGGCCCGGGTCTGGAATCAGACTCCCTGTTCGAGGAACATCTTCGCCATCTGCATGACCCCCTCGGGGGTGATGAAGAAGCCGGCGACCGAGACCCGCGCGTGGTTTCCGGCCGCGGGCGTGACCTTCGCGATCATGTGGCGGTAGCCGGGCGCGATGAACACGATGCGGTTGGGCTTCGGCATGACGTAACGGCCGAATCCGTTGCGAAGGATCTCCTCGTTCTCGGCGCGATTATCCAACCTCTGATGGACGCCCGCTCCCGGCGCCTCCACCAACTTCGTGGACGGGTCCGCGATGAGCAACTCTCCACCCCAGAGCACGTTCCATTCGGGGTGCGCGTAGAAGATGACCGCGCCGGAGTAGGGACCATTGTCCGCGTGCCAGGAGACCCCCGAGCCTCGCGGGTAGATGTACGGCCTCACGCTGATACCCGCCCAATCCTCTCCCTCCTTGCCGATGAGGCTCGTGACGTGAGGGCAGCGGGCCTTGATGGCTTCGAGCACGGGGTCGATGGCCTTACGGGTCGGGTAGAACTTGAGCGGTGCCTTGCTCAGGTCGAGGCCCGGCGGAAGCATGCCCTCGAGCGGCATGGACGGCCACGCGACCTGCTTACCCCAGAGGGGGTCGCCATCATCGAGACGGAACACGCCCAGGCGCGTTTGAGCGTGCACGCTCTCCCACGTCTCATTCTGGCAGTAGTTCCAGAAGTTCTTGAAATCCTCTGGTGACAGCACATCGTCGAAGACAGCGACTTGTTCGTCTATGTATGTGGCTTTCATCGGGTCCCTATCTGGCTACGGGTTCATCTAGCATGAAAAGCTGGAGGGATCAGCGGCACAGGGCCGCAGCGTAGTCATACGCGAAGCCCTGGCTGACCTCGACGCCGAGTACCTCGAAGCCGGCGTCGGTGAGTGCCGCTTTCAGCTCGGGGATCGTGAGCAGCTCGCGATACCCGAGGTTCTGCTCGGGATGGACCTCGTAGAAGACCCGCGTCAGCTTGGTGTCGAGGGGGATGACCACCAGCGATCGCCCACCCTCCTTCATGAAGCGCCGGTGCGCCGCCAGCACCTCGCGCTTGTCGGCGAAGTGCTCGATCAGCCCGAAGCTGCAGGTCAGGTCGAACTCGCGGGGCAGATCGAGCGCGAACAGGTCGCTGCGGACGTAGTCGATGTGCTCTTTGACCGGGTCCTGAACCGCCAGATACGCGGCATGCGAGCCGGGGCTGTTGTCGACCAGCGTGGCGTGGCCGCCATAGCGGTGCAGGAGCCAACGCGTCAGATACCCGGTCGCGGCGCCGAGCTCCAGGATCCGCGGCTTGGCAAGTGGCGTGTCCTTGAGCAGGGCGCGCAGCACCCGGGTGAGAGACAGGGTGAGGACGGCGTTGTCCTCCGCGAGCATCGCCCGGACGCTCTCGAGGAGGCCGCGGCATTCGATTCCCTCGAGAATCGATTCATGCTGACGCGCCGAGAAGTAGCCGTTCCAGTCGAAGTTGCCGTCGACCGGCTGGGCATTGATTTTGGTCAGGTACATGTCGCAGAGCCCTCAAAAGGCGAAGTCGACTTCTGCCTTGTTCGCCAGTCGTTTCTCGAAGTCCGTCCGCCAATCCAGCTCGCTGACGGCCAGGTCAGGTGCGCGCAAGATGGCATCGACCAGGATGCAGAGCTTGTCGCGCAGGTTTGCCACCGTTTCCGGCAGGAAGAGGTCGGCATCGTACTCGATGACACACCGCAGATCGGACTCTTCCTCGGTCAGCGTCAGCGTCAGGTCGAACTTGGCGCTGCCGGTGGAATGCACGTAGGGTGAAACACGCCACCCGGATCCGGGTACTTCGATCTTGCGCTCCGCCAGATCCTCGCCCCGCTCGTACGCGAACGCCACGTCGAACAGCGGATGCCGGCCCGCCTCGCTCTTGATTCCCAGGCTTTGGATGATGTCGTCCACCGGAAGCTCCTGGTGCTCGAACGCCTGGACCACGAGCGTGCGTACCTCGGCGAGCAGCTCGAGGAAGCTTTGCTGCCGGGCTGGCCGCAAACGCAGCGGCAGCATGTTGATGAGCAGGCCGACGACACGCTGCAGGTCGACCCGGCGCCGGCCCTCTACGGGCGTGCCGATGACCAGATCCTCGCGTCCGGAGAGCCTGCCGAGGAATACACCGAAGACGCTCAGCGTGGTCATGAAGAGCGTAGCGCCTTGCGCACGGGCTAGCGAAACGAGCCCCGCGTGGCGGGCCGCGCCGAGATTGAAGTGGAGCGTCGCGCCGCGGTGGCGCTGCTGGGAGGCCCGTGGAAAATCCGTTGGGAGCGCCAGCGGCGGGATCCCACCCGCGAGCGCGCGCGACCAGTAGTTCGCCTGCTCCTGGAGCGTCTGCCGGCAGGCCTCCGACTGCATCCACACGGTATGGTCCTTCGCCTGGACCGGTAGCGGAGGCAACGCCTCCCCACGGTATGCGGCCAGAAGCTCGCGCACCAGGATGGTGCAGGCGGCACCGTCGGCGATGATGTGGTGTATGTCGAGCAGCAGCAGCCGCAGCTGCGGCGCGGCATCGATCACCGCGAGGCGCGCGAGAGGCGGCCGTGCGAGGTCGAATGGCCGCACGAGGGCACCAACGGTCGCGGCGACCTCGTCCGTCGAGGCGGCGCTCCGTCGCTCGATCGATGCTGGCACGTGTGGGTGGATCCGCTGCACCAACTCGCCGCCGCTGATCTCGAAGCCGGTTCTCAGGGCCTCGTGGCGCCGGATCAGCGTGTCGAACGCCGCGCCCAGGCGCTCGACATCGACGTCTCCCTCGACCCAGACGCCGCCTGCCATGTTGTAGACGGTGCTGTCCGGGAGACGCGCGGCCGTGGCGTAGATCCGCTTCTGGATCGACGACACCGGATACTCCGGGCGCTCCGGCGCGGATGGAATGGGCACGTACTCCCGCTGCTCCCCGCCGTCGAGCAGCTCCGCCAGCTCGCGAATGGTCTGGGCACGGAACAGCTCGGCCAGCGGCAGATGCTTGCCGAACTCCTTCTCGATGGCAGCGGCGAGCTTCATCGCCGAGAGCGAGTGGCCGCCGACCTCGAAGAATGACCGGTCGGCATCGACCGTCTCGGCATCGAGCCCGAGAACGTCCGCCCAGATCCGCGCGAGGCGCTTCTCGGTCGGTGTCGTTGGCGCTGCCTGGACGACGAACGTGGCGCGCGGTGACGGCAGGCGCGCGCGGTCGATCTTGCCTCTGCTGGTAAGCGGCAGGCTATCCAGCGGGACGATGCATGGCGGCACCATGTGCGCGGGCAGCGTGGTGGCGAGGTGCGCGCGCAGCAGCTCGGGCTCCACGGGGTGCTCGGCAACGACATAGCCGCAAAGATAGCGGCTATCGCCGCCGCCCTGACCGTCCCCGTCGTCCCGCGCGATGACCACGGCCTCGCGGATGCCGGGATACCTCAAGAGCGTGGCCTCGATCTCGCCGAGCTCGATGCGGATGCCGCGCAACTTGATTTGTCCATCTTTGCGGCCGATGCACTCGATGGCTCCGTCGAAGCGCCGCCGCCCGATGTCGCCGGTCATGTAGAGGCGTTCGCCGGGAATGAACGGGTGCGGCACGAAGCGCTCAGCGGTGAGTGCGGGCTGGCCCGCGTATCCGCGCGCCAGGCAACGGCCGGACAACGCCAGCTCGCCGACCAGCCCGTCGAGCGCCAGCTCGTCGATACTCTCGAGCACGTATCCTTGCACGTTGGGGATGGTCGGGCCGAGGTGCACGACGGCGTCGTCGCAGCGCCACGAGAACGCATCGACGGTGCACTCGCTCGGCGCGTAGTGGTTGAAGAACGCGTAACCGGCGTTCAGGACCCGCTGCTTCAGCGCGTCGTCGAGTTTCTCGCCGCCCGAGATGACGATCTTCAGGCTGGGATGGCGCTCCCCGTTGCCCAGGTGCTGCTGGATGAGCGAGGGCACGCCGCTGATCAAATAGATCTCGTGCTCGTCCAGGTAGTTCGAGAACAGCCGGTGATCGAGGAGCAGCTCCTGCGAGGCAAGGTGCACCGTCGCGCCGTGCATCAGGACCCCGAAGATCTCCTCGATGTGTGGATCGAAGGTGTAATCCGACAGCATCAGGATCGGGCGTCCGGGCTTCAGCTCGAAGTTCGTGCCGTGCCAGAAGAGCAGGTTGACCACGCTGCGGTGCTCGAGCACGACGCCCTTCGGCATGCCCGTCGAGCCGGAGGTGTAGACGACGCACATGGGATTGCGCAGGTCAACGCGCCGGGGCGGATCGACCGCCGTCGCATGGGCGTCCGCCAGCGCCTGCAATTCGCCACTGAGGGTGTCGAGGCGTAGCAGCGGGCACGGAAGGTCCGTCAGCTCGGCTGCCGCGGCGTCGGCGATGAGCAGGATGGCGCCGCAGTCCTTCAAGAGCGCTCGGGTCCGTGCGGGCGGCGAAGCGGGGTCGATCGGCACATAGGCCGCGCCGGTCTTGATCACCGCCAGCATGGATTCGATGCGCTGCAGGCCTTGTCCGAGCAGGAGGCCAATGAAGGTCTCCGGACCGGCGCCCTGAGCGCGGAGGCGGTGCGCGAGCCGATTGGCGGACGCGTTGAGCTCGCGGTAGCTCATGCGCTGTCCGTTGTAGACCGCGGCGACCGCATCGGGAGTGCGCGCGACCTGGAGCTCGATGAGGGTTGCGACATCGACGTCGGCGGGGGCCGGCGTGTTCCAGACGATGTCGGGATGCGTCAAGCGCTGCCAGCGCTGCTCGCCGACGAGGTTGCGCGTCCGGAGCAGCTCGGCGACCGTCGCGTCCGGACGTTCGCTGGCGCTCGCGAGGATCCGCCCGAAATGCTCCACGAGCTGGTTCACGGCCGCTTCGGAGAACATGTCCTCCTGATAGGTCGCTTCGATCTCGAGCTCGGTACTGCCGGCGATGGCCAGCGCCAGCGGGTACTCGGAGGATTCCCGGCTGGAAAGGCGGACGATGCGGAAACCGACGGGCGCGGCGCGCAGCAGCGCATCGAAGGGAAAATTCTGGACCGCGATGATGGTGTCAACGAAGCGCTGGTCGTGGCTGACGCCGCAAGCGCGTTGGATCGAGGTGAGCGGCGTCGACACGAAGCCGTCACGTTGAGCAAGCTCCGCGCCGACGCGGTGCAGCACATCGCGGAACCGCTCGTCAGGGCGGCAGCGAAGGCGCATGGGCGGCGTGTTGATGTAGAGGCCGACCACCGCGTCGACGCCCTGGCTTCCGCCTTCGCGTCCCGACACCGTCGTACCGAAGATGCAGTCGTTCGAGCCGGTGTACTTCTGGAGGAGCAGCCCCCAGGCGACGTAGAGCACCTGGGCTGGCGTCAGGCGGTGGGCATTCGCGAGGCTGCGGACGCCCGCCGAAGCCTCAGGGGACAGGGGGCGGCGGAGCTGCCCGTTCCTGGCCGCCGGCAACGCGTCGTGGCGGCGCATCTCCGGGAACGGCTGGACGTCGAGGTCGCCCAGGTAGTTCTTCCAGTAGGCCTCGGCCTTCGCCGGGTCCTGGAGTTTCAAACCCAGTACATGGTCACGGAAGCGCCCTTTGTGGACCTGCGCTGGCTCCTTCCCCTGACGCAAGGCGGTATAGGCCGCGAGGAACTCGCCCAGGATGACCCGCGTGCTCCATCCGTCGTAGAGGATGTGATGGAAGGTCTTGAGCAGGGTCCAGCGCGTGTCACCGACGCGCAGGAGCGTGATACGGAACGGCACCTCGCGAAGGTCGAACACATCAGATGCGTCGAGCGCTACCGCGCGTTCGAGCGCGGCGTCGCGTTCGCCCGGCGGCACCGCACGCAGATCGTGGCAGCGGACGTTCGGCCGGTACCGGCGGCGGATCACCTGGACGGGCTTGGCGAGTCGCTCCCAGCGGAAGACGGCGCGCAGCATCTCGTTTGCTGAGACAACGGAATCCCAGGCCTGGACGAAGACCGCTTCGTCGATATCGCCCTCGATATCGAGGCGGAGCTGCTCGTGATAGAGGGTGCCACCCGGGTCCCTGAGGTACTGGACGAGCATGCCCCACTGCATCTCGGTGAGGCCGAGAATGTCCTGAACATCGTCCTTAGCCAGGCTCGTCATGATGCTAATCCTCTGGGCGACGACGCGCCCCCTTTCGGCCCTTGGCATGCCCAGCCGCAAGCTGGTCGGGCGGTCATGCGCTGCGGGCCCGTGCGCGGTCAACGGGAAGTTTAGGACTACTATCGAACAACGCAACGGTGCTATAGCACAAAACGAACTCACTCCCCCCCCCATCGCCGCGAAGGAACGAAGGTCGTGCGCCGCTTCTCCGTGAACATGCCCAGTCGCGTCATCGCGTCACGGGCCGGTATCGTCCGCTTCGCAGCTTTTCTTATCGTCGTCTTGTTTGGTGTAAGCAGCCCGGCCCTCTCTGCGGAGGCTGCGCTTCCCGCCGCGCTCGACGCGTATCTGACGGAGGTGTTTCCAGGGAGCGGTATCCCTGGGATGTCCGTCGTGGTCGTCAAGGACGGGGAGGTCATGACGCGTGGGCTCGGGCAGGCCGCCGACGGCGTTGCGGTGACCGACGCGACGACCTTCGAGCTCGCCTCGTGCAGCAAGAGCTTCACGGCCCTGGCGGCGCTGCAACTGATCGCGGACGGTCGCCTGTCCATGACCGACTCCGTCAGTAAGTATTTGCCTGGCTTTCACGTCCGCGTTCGCGATCGTGACCATGAGGTGACCGTCGAGCAGCTTCTGCACCACAAGACCGGTCTGCCCTGGCGCGCGCTCGGTCTGATTGAGGCGGAGGATGTCGACGACGGCGCGTTGCGCCGGACCGCGATGCTGTTCAGCGGCTTCAAGGTCGAGGATCGACCTGGCACCAGGTTCATCTACAGCTCGGCCAATTACGACATTCTCGGGGCCGTCATCGAGGCGGCGTCCGGCATGGAGTTTGGTGCCTACCTGGAAAGCCGCATCTTCGCGCCGCTGGGGCTGACGTCGACGCACGTGCTCAAGGCCACGCGGCCGGATGGCATGGCCGAGGGGCACAAGCTCGGCTTCTTCGCGCCGCGGCCGTATACGGCACCGCTCTATCGTGGCAACGCGCCGTCGGCCTACATCGTCTCCACGGCACAGGACATGGGACGTTGGCTGGCGATCCAGCTGGGCCTGATCGAGACGCCGCTCGCGGAGCTCATCAAGCTCAGCCACATGGCGGACCGCGATGTGCCACCGGACCCTGTCGATGGTGGGTCCTATGCGGCCGGCTGGTCGGTCTATCAGAAGCCGCAGGGCGAGCTTGCCCATAGCGGCGGCAATCCGAGCTTCACGTCCTACGTCGCCTTCAGTCCAGGCGGGCGCTTCGGAGTCGCCGTGCTCGCCAACTCCAACAGCTCGCAGACGGCGCGCCTGGGTGAAAACCTGATGACGCTGATGCGCGGGGGCGAGCTGAAGCCCCTGCCGCGGCGGGACTCGGCCCTCGACCGCACCTTCTCGGTCGCTTCCTCCTTCCTCGCGCTACTGCTCCTCGCCGCACTCGTCGTGCTCGGTCGCATCCTGGGCCAGGCGTTCTCGAAGCGCCGCCACTTTCGCCGCCCGTCACGCCAGGCGCTCGTGGTTGGCGTGGGCTCCGCGTTCGCGCTGATCCCGGTCATCGGTGGCGCCCTCATGCTGCCACGCGCCGTCGCCGGCATCCCCTTGGATACGGCGATTGTCTGGCTACCCGGGAGCTTCCCGGTGGCGATCGCCGCGTTCGCGGCACTGGTGCTGCTCGGCTACGTGCTCTGCGTGGTTTCGGCGCTGTTCACGACCGAGAACGACATCCGTGGGGAGATGCCGCGGCTGGTGGCGCTCAGTCTGGCGGCCGGTATCAGCAACGCCGCCCTGATCTTCTTGATCGTCGCCGCGCCGGCTTATGAAGGTCCGCTCGCCGCCATCCTCTGCTACTACGTGGCCGTCGCGCTGCTGTATCTCATCTGCCGGAAGTACGTCGATACGTGCGCCATCACGCTCGCGTACCGGGTGGTCTACGACATGCGCGCGCGCATCACCTCGCGCATCCTGGCTTCGCGCTTCCAGGATCTCGAGCGCCTCGACTCCGGCCGCGTCGCCGCGACACTCAACAATGACACACAGAGTCTGGGGCAGGGCGTACCCACAGTCGCGCCGCTGGTGACCAACGCGGTGACCACCATCGCCGTCGGCGTCTACCTCGCCACGGTATCGCTCGTGGCCTTCCTCGGGGCGGCGGCCGTCATTTTCGTGATCGCCGCGCTCTATTCGCAGGTGACGCGCGGCTCGACGCGCTTCTGGAACGAAGCGAGCCAGGCGCAGGCGCGGTTCCTGAAGCTGGTCGAGGGGCTGGTTCGCGGCTTCAACGAGCTGAGCATGCACTCGGAGAAGCGGCGGGGCTTTGGCGCCGACATGGACGTCGCGCTGACGACGCACGCCACGAAACGGACGCGCGCGGCCGTCGCCAACCTCAATGCCTTCATGGTCGGCGAGACGTTGCTCGTCTTCGCTCTGGGGACGATTGCCTTCGTCTTTCCCCGCGTGTTCGACGGCTTCGACGCGGCGCAGCTCACGACTTTCGTGATGGGGCTGCTGTATCTCATCGGGCCGCTCAACGGCATCATGCAGGCCGTGCCCACCGTCACCGAGGCGCGCGCGACCTGGAATCGCATCCGGGCCTTCGAGGCGGAGCTGACCTCGGTTCGTCCGACCCTCGCCGAGCCACCGCGGCAGCGCTCCGTCACGCGCCTGACGCTCGATGGCGTCAGCTTCAAGTATGCGCCCAACGATGACAGCGCCGGATTCGGCGTCGGTCCGGCGAGCTTCGAGGTGACGAGCGGTGAGATCCTGTTCCTGGTCGGCGGCAATGGCAGCGGCAAGACCACCCTGGCCAGGCTCCTGACCGGCCTCTACCGGCCGACGTCCGGGCAGATCCTCGTCGACGGACGCAGCGTCGGACCGGACGAGCTCGGTGAATTGGTCTCGGTCGTCTTCGCCGACTTCCACCTGTTCCCGAGGCTCTACGACGTCGCGGTCGGCAGCAAGGTGGAGGTCGTGGACCAGCACCTCGAGCTGCTGCGCCTGAAGAACAAGGTCACGCTGGACGACAAGGGCTTCTCGACGCTCGATCTCTCCACGGGCCAGCGCAAGCGCCTCGCCCTGCTCAAGTGCTTCCTCGAGGACCGGCCAATCCTGCTCTTCGACGAGTGGGCGGCGGACCAGGATCCCGAGTTTCGTCGGACGTTCTACAGCGATCTGTTGCCGGCACTGCGGCGCTCCGGCAAGCTCATCATTGCCATTACGCACGACGACCAGTATTTCGACGTTGCGGACAAGATTCTCCGCCTCGAGTTCGGCCGGCTGAGCCAGGTGAAGCCGGCGCGGGAGGCGAGCTGATGACGACCATGGCTACCGACGTCCTCTTCGAGTTGACGGGCCCGCAGAAGCTGATCTGGATCAACGAGCACCTGTATCCGGGTACTCAGTTGCACACCCTGGCTGGCGCGGCCTTTCTCCGGGGTCCACTCGACGAGGAGCGGCTCGAGGCCGCAGTGGCGGCCTTCGTCGCCGGCAACTCCGCGATGCGGACGGTGATCCGCACCGTCGACGGAGAGCCGCGGCAGATGTTTCCGGCCGCTGCCCCCGTCGCCATCGGCCGTCGCGACTTCAGCGGCGAGCCGCAGCCGGAGGCGGCGTTCCGCCGCTGGGTTGACGCGACGATCCGCGTGCCAATGCCTCTCCTCGAGAGGCCTTTGTACGAGGCGTGCATCGTCCGGCTGGGACAAGACAGCGCCGCGCTTTATCTGAAGGCCCATCACATCATCGCCGACGGATACGCGCTCTTTCTGTTCCTCGAAGGAGTGCTGCGCAATTACTCACAGCTGATCGAGACGGGGGCGATCGCCAGGCCGTTCCGCTCGGAGTATGAAACTTTCATCGAAGCGGACCGCGCCTATCACGGCTCGGAGCAGTACGCCGAAGACCATGCCTACTGGAGCGCGGCGCTTGGCGCCTTGCGCGCGCCCGCGCGGCTTTCCTCCGAGGATCTGACGGTCGTACCGGCGACGGCGGCGCGCAAGACGTATCGCCTTGGTGCGGACGCGACCCGGCGGCTGGCGGCGGTCTCCGAGGAGTTGAACGCCTCGCCATTCCGCGTGGTGACCGCTGTGCTCGCGTCGGTGATCGCGAGGCTGACCGGCAATCCCGAGGTCTGCATCGGCACGCCGATCCTCAACCGGCGCTCGAAGCGCGAGCGCATGACGTTCGGCATGATGGTCAATACCGTGCCCCTGCCGTTCGTCATCGATTCGAAGGCGGGACTGGCGACGCTGGTCGAAGATGCCGGCCGGCTGACCAAGGCGGCGATCGCCGGGTCGCGCTATCCGAGCCTCGGCCTGCGGCTGCCAGGCGGCGGCAGCGCGCTGAGCCTGTTCGACGTCGGGCTCTCGTATCAAAACGCCCCGTTCCGGGAGTCTTACGGCGCCCTCGAAGTCTCCCTCGAGTGGTTTTTCAACGGCCAGGAAATGAGTGCCGCGACGGTGCATTTCCACGACCGGCAACGGCAGGGCGAGCTGACCTTCGACATCGACCACCGGACGGCGGTCGTCAGCGAGCGCCTGGTCGACGGGCTCGCCGCCGCCCTGGTGGAGGGCATCGACAAGGTCGGTGACGCCGGGAGTCGCCAGCGGCCGGTCACGGCCCTGCCGCTCACCCGTGAAGCGTTGACGCTCGTCGGCTCACCGCTGCGTGACGACTCCAACGACCTGGCGCTCGCCCCGAGTCGTCTCAAGGCCGTCATGGCCGCGCATCCGACGCGGCAGGCGCTCCGCTGGGAGGGCGGCGCTTGGAGCTACGCCGAGCTCGCGGCCGAGGTCGATGCCCGGCTTGCGGCCTTGCGCGCGGCTGGTGTGGAGCGGGGCGACCGCGTCGTGGTTTGGGCCCATCGCACGCCGGAGACGGTGGCGATGCTGCTCGCGGCGTGGGCCGCCGGGGCCGCCTACGTACCGCTCGATGCGCACACTCCGGCGGCGCGCGTCGAAGCCATCCTCTCCGACGCCGCGGCGCGGTTCCTCGTCACGGACTGCGACGTGACGGCCTTGTCGACACAGGGCATCCGCATCCTGGATCCGCGGCACGCTCGTGGCGCCGTGACGGGGGCTGAGTGGGAGCCCGTGCGGCCCTCGGACCTCTGCTACGTGATCTTCACCTCCGGGTCGACGGGACGTCCAAAAGGCGTGGCGGTCGATCACGGCGGGCTCGCGCACTATCTCGCCTTCGCCGTCGAGCGTTATGGGAAGGGCAGGCCAACGAGCTGTCCGCTGTTCACGTCGTTGGGCTTCGACCTGACCGTGACGAGCCTGTTCCTGCCGTTGCTGACGGGCGGCTGTCTCAGGATCTACGGCGAGGACGCCGACCACGAGGGCGCCCTGCTCTCGCGCGTGCTGCAGGACGAGCATTCGGAGGTCATCAAGCTGACGCCGGCGCATCTGGCGCTGATCTCGCGTCTGTCCATGCCGGCGCCGCAGGTACGAGCCTACGTCGTCGGTGGCGAGGCTTTGCCGACGGCGACGGCAGCGGCGATCGTCGCGATGCACGGCGGGCGGGCCGAGGTCATCAACGAGTACGGCCCGACGGAGGCGGTCGTCGGCTGCACCATCCACGCGTATCACGCTGGCGACGTCGGCATCGACGTACCGATAGGTCTGCCGATTGCCGGCACGGTGCTGAGAATCGTGACTCCATGGGGCGTGGACCAGGTCCCGGGGGCCGAGGGCGAGCTGCTCATCGGTGGCCGCGGGCTCGCGGCCGGATATCTCGGACGCGCGGATCTCACGAGTGAGCGCTTCCTCACCGACGGCCAGAATGGCGGACGCTGGTACAAGACCGGCGACAAGGTCCGGCTGCGCCCCGACGGCGAGCTCGACTATCTGGGACGCATCGACCGGCAGATCAAGATCCGCGGCTTCCGCATCGAGCTCGGAGAGATCGAGGCGGCCTACCGCGCCGAAACCGGCGACGCGGCCTGCGTCGCGGTCGACGTCAAGGGCGCTGGCGAGGACCGGGTGCTGGCGTTGTTCTACGTCGCGCCCGTCGAGCACGAGGTGCGTACCCTGCGCGCGGCACTGGCGCGACGGCTGCCCGATTACATGGTGCCGGGCGTGATTCTCAGGATCGATGCCGTTCCGCTCAATGCCAACGGCAAGGTCGATCGTACCGCGTTGCAGCGTCGCTACGACGAGGCGCGTGCGCTCACGGGAGCCGCACCCTCCACGACCGACCTCTCGCCGGAGGCGGCGCGAGCCCTGGCGCTGATCGAACCGCTGATCGGGGGTGCTGTCGACCTCCGGCGCAGCTTCGTCGAGGCCGGCGGCAACTCGATCACCGCGATCCAGGCGATCTCGCGCCTGCAGGCCGCGGGTCTGGGTGGCACCGTCCGCGGCCTTCTGCGCAGCGAGTCCATTGGCGACTTCCTCGCGGGACTCGGCGATGTGGCGGTGAAGTCGGTTCGCGCACCAATCAGCGGGCCGCTCGCGCAGCCGTTGCCAGCGGCGCGTTGGTTTCTCGCCGAAGGCTTCGTCCGGGCCGAGCACTGGCACCAGTCGGTCCTCCTGCGCCCCCGTGCACTCCTCGATCCCGTGCGGCTGGGTGAGGCTTTGCACGCCGTCGTCCGCGCCCACGATGCGCTGCGGCTGAACGTCGCCGACGACGGCAAGAGCTTGCTGCTGAATCCCGTGCATCTCGAGGTCACGCCCGTCGTGACGAGGCGCGTGCTCGCCGCCGCTGGCGAGGCCGCTCGCAGGGACAGCATCGTGGCCGCCGCGCAGGAGGTGAAGCGCGGCTTCGATCTGCGCCGCGACCTGCTGCTGAAGGCGACGCTCCTCGACTTCGGCGACGGCGACGTCCGTCTCCTCCTCGTGGGCCATCACCTCGTCGTCGACGTCGTCTCCTGGCACGTGCTGCTCGCCGACCTGTCCGCGGCCTACGCGGCGCTCGACGGCGGCGGTACGCCTGCCCTGGCGCCAGAGGGCACCTCGTTCGTCGAGTGGTGCGAGGCGGTGGCCGGGCTCGCCGAGTCGCTGGCGCCAGGTGAGGAGGCCCTCTTTCGCGACGCCGTCACGGCGGCGCGGGCGATACCGGCGTTGCCGACGCGCCTCCTCGAGCAAGGCGCGTCGGCCGTTCAAACCCTCCGTGTCGAGCTCGGAGATGCCGCCGCGCAAGCGTTGCTCGGGAATGCCAACCAGGCGTTTTCGACGCAACCGCACGAACTCATCCTGGCGGCCGCCGTGGCGGCGACGGCGCGTCACTTCGGCCGTGACGCGGTGTCGATCGAATACGAGAGCCACGGGCGCCACGAGCTGACGTCCGACCAGGATCTCACGCGCACGGTGGGCTGGCTGACGGCCCTGACGCCGCTGGTCTTCGCCGCGCCGTCGTCGGAGCGGCCGGAGCTTCTGGTGATCGACGTCAAGGATCGGCTGCGCCGCCTGCCGGGTAACGGTCTGGGTTATGGCGCGGTGCGCGAGCGCTGCGGCGGCGTCGGGCTACATCCGATGCTGCGGTTCAACTACCTCGGGCTCGCCGCTGCGGCCACGGAGGACGCGGGGCTCTTCGAGCTCGCGCCCGAGCCGACGGGCCCCGACGTCGCGCCTGAAAACCACGCGACCGCGGCTGTCGAGATGATCGTCCAGGTGAAGGACTCGGGTTTCGAGGTGACCCTGCAGCTCGACGCGCGGCGCTTCGATGCCGAGTCCGCGAACCGGTTCGCGGCGCGGTTGGCGGAAGAGACGCAGGCGATGGCTCACTTGTGCCTTGCGCAGGAGAAGCCGCGGCTGACCCCTTCGGACTTCGCCGCGGCCGAGCTGACTCTCGACGAGCTCGATTCGCTGTTCACGACGTCATCAACTTGAAGCGTGGCCACGAACCATGGAAATGGCTTTGACCAAGGAAAAAGAAATCAAGTGCGTCGTCTGGGATCTCGATGACACCTTGTGGACCGGGACGCTGCTCGAGCGCGACGGCCTGAAGCTGCGTCCGGAGGTCGAGCGCATTCTGCGCGAGCTCGACTCCCGCGGCATCCTGCATTCGATCGCGAGCAAGAACGATCACGCCACGGCCATGGCCAAGCTGACGGAGCTTGGCATCGAGCAATACTTCCTCTATCCGCAGATCTCCTGGAACGCCAAATCGGCAGGGCTGGCGGCCATCCAGAAGAGCCTCAACATCGGCATGGACACGATCCTCTTCGTCGATGATCAGGCCTTCGAGCGTGACGAGGTGCGCAGCGTCCATCCCGAGCTGACGACGCTCGATGCCACGCAATATCTGAGCCTGCTGACCATGCCTCGCCTCATGCCGCGCTTCATCACCGAGGACTCGGCTCGGCGGCGGCAGATGTACCTCGACGATGCGCGGCGGCTGACGGAGGAGAACGAGTACCAGGGGCCGAAGTCGGAGTTCCTCGCCAGCCTGGGGTTGCGCTTCACCATCGCGCCCGCCGCCGAGAGCGACCTCAAGCGCGCCGAAGAGCTGACGATCCGCACGAACCAGCTCAATTCGACCGGCATCACCTATGACTATGAGCAACTCGACGCGCTGCGCCGCTCGCCGGATCACCTCCTGCTCGTCTGCGAGCTGGTGGACCGTTACGGCTCGTATGGCAAGATCGGCCTGGCACTCGTGCACAAAGGTGCCGAAGCCTGGACGTTGAAGCTGTTGCTCATGTCGTGCCGCGTCATGTCACGCGGCGTCGGCACCGTCCTGCTGACTCACATCATGATGGCGGCGCGTGCCGAGGGTAAGCGCCTGCGTGCCGATTTTCGAGAGACCGGTAAGAACAAGATGATGTTTGTCACCTACAAATTCGCGAACTTCCAGAAGGTGGAGACACGCGAAGACGGCACCATCGTCCTGGAAAACGATTTGAGCAACATCCAGCCCTACCCCGAGTATCTCGAAGTCAAGGTCGCCTGAAAGTGACCAAGAAAGGAGCATCCCTGTGGATATACGTCGAGAGATCCGGTCGTTCATTGAGAGCCAGGCGATCTTCAACAAGGAGAAGCTGGCCTTCGGAGACGACGACAACTTCTTCGAGCTGCGGATCGTGAGCTCGCTCTTCGCGATGCAGCTCGTGACGCACCTGGAAAAGACCTTCAATCTCACCCTCGAAGACGACGATCTCGATATCTCGAACTTCGGATCGATCAACGCGATCGTTCGCTTTATCGAGCGGAAGAAACCCGCTCAAGCGACAGCGGGATGATGGATACCCAGGCAGCAATGCGGAGCTGAGGTCCTCTCGGTTCCGGCGAGACACAAAAGCAGTGGATGAGAGCGAAGGCGGCTTCATCACCTGCAGTGGCGTCAGCACCAGCTGGGGGGCTCCATCGGGTGTCGGGCGCGAGCAGCGCCGCATCGCTCGCGTCAGACTTGTCGATTAGGCTATTTTCCGCGTTCGCGTGAACGCGTACGGGCAGAGTCGGCTCCGCGCCTGAAGCAAAACCCGGAGAAACGCCAGCGATGGACACCCAGCAGAAGAAGCTGATCGAGGACTATTGGCACGCGCAGCTGGGTGGCACTCCTCAAACGCTTTCACTCGGGCGGGGTGGCGACGGGCCAGAGTCGACGTTGAGGCTGAACCTGTCCACGGGAACAGCGGCGCGCCTGCGCACGGTGAGCAAAGGCTCGCCACTGGGTGTGGCCATCCTGGGGATGGCGCTGCTCAAGACGGTGCTGCGCAGCTACGCCAAGAGCGAGGATGTGACGCTGGTGACGCTGATGCCGGCGGGAGGGCCGTCGGCGGGCAACCGCATCGCCTGTCGCACGCGCCTGGGTGCCAATCTGGAGCTGGCGGCGGCGCTGGGAGCCGTGAAGGCGACGGTGCAGGAAGCGCTCGCGCATGGAGACTACCCCTATGAGGCGCTGCGCGAGCGCCTGCGGCAACGGCAGACGTCGCTGCCGGAGGACGACGCGAGCGCGCTCTTCCGCAGCGCCGTCCTGCACTCGGGTCTGCCGACACCGGCGGGTATTCCACTCGTCTTCACGCTCGACGACAGCGGAGAGGATGGTGCGGTCTCTCTCGTGCACCGTCTGGCCCCGGCGCATGTGCCGCTGCTGGAGCGCCTGCTGGCGGCCTGGGCCGAGCTGCTCGCGGGTTTCACGGCGCACCTGAAGACAACCCTGGCACGGCTGCCCGTCATCCCCGAGGCCGAGCGGCGGCGCATCCTCGACTTGTCGGCCAGCCCGGCGGTGTGGCCGAGCCAGACGACCGTGGCGGAGCTGTTCGACCAGGCTGTCCGCAGTCACGGCTCGCGCATCGCGGTGACGTATGAAGGCCGCTCGCTCACCTACGCGGAGCTCGACGCCAGGGCCACCCGGCTGGCTGGCAAGCTGCGAGCCGCTGGGGCGGGCCGCAACCAGATGGTCGCGCTGCTGGTCGACCGCTCGCTGGAGCTGGTGACGGCCATTCTTGCGGTGGTCAAGGCGGGTGCGGCCTATGTGCCCATCGACCCCGACCTGCCGGCCGAGCGGATGCGTTTCATTCTCGAGGACTGCGGCGCGCGCGTTGTCGTGGCGTCCCGGCCGGGCGCGGCGGAGCTGGCCCCCTCGGCGAAGTGGTTCCACCTCGACGACCCGGAGCTGTGGCAGGGGCCCGTGCCCGAGCTGGCGCCGGTGAACGCGCCTGGCGACCTGCTCTACGTCATCTACACGTCGGGCACGACGGGACGTCCCAAGGGCGTGTTGATTGAGCACCGCAACGTGGTGCGCCTGCTGTTCAACGACCGCTTCCAGTTCAGCTTCGGCGCCACGGACACCTGGACGCTCTTCCACTCCTATACCTTCGACTTCTCGGTATGGGAGATGTACGGCGCGCTGCTGTATGGCGGCCGTGTCGTCGTCGTGCCCAAGATGACGGCGCGAGATCCGTCGGCGTTCGTCGAGCTGATGATTCGCGAGCGGGTGACGGTGCTCAACCAGACGCCGTCGGCGTTCTATGGATTCATAGAGGCCGAGCAGGCGCAGGCGGGGAGGGTGGAGGCGCTGCGCTACGTCATCTTCGGAGGCGAGGCGCTCGACCCGGGCAAGCTGGCAACGTGGCGGAGGCGGTATCCGGAAGTCGCGTTGATCAACATGTATGGAATCACGGAGACGACGGTCCACGTCACGTACAAGGAGATAGGGGAGAAGGAGATAGAGACGAACGTCAGCAACATCGGGAGGGCAATACCGACGTTGTCGACGTACGTGGTGGATGAGCAGTTGGAGCTTGCGCCGCTGGGAGTGGCGGGTGAGCTGTGCGTGGGAGGAGAGGGAGTAGCGCGCGGGTACCTGAACCGGGACGAGCTGACGGCGGCGAGATTCGTGGAGAGCCCGTTCGTGCCGGGAGAGAAGCTCTACCGCTCCGGGGACCTGGTGAGGCTGCTGGAGAGCGGGGACCTGGAGTACCTGGGGAGAATCGACGCGCAGGTGAAGGTGAGAGGGTTCCGTGTCGAGACGGGAGAGATAGAGACGCAGCTCAAGACGCACCCAGCGGTGGCCAGAGCCGTGGTGGTGGCGCGCACCGACGGGGGAGCGACCTACCTGTGCGCCTATTTCGAGCTCAAGGAGGGGATGGCGGCCGTCGACCGGAGCGGGTTGAACGATGAGCTGCGGGCGCACCTGGGGAAGTTCCTGCCCGACTACATGGTGCCGCAGTACTTCGTGGCGATGGAGAGGGTGCCGCTGACGGCCAATGGGAAGCTCGACCGGGCGGCGCTACCGTCTCCCCTTTCGATGGCGGCACCGGCGGTCGTTCAGGGTGCGACGTCCGTCGAGGCGAAGCTGCGCGGAATCTGGGACGTCGTCATCGGTGCCGGCAACGTGGCGGCGGATCGCAGCTTCTTCGACGTGGGCGGCGACTCCATCCGCGCCATCCGTCTGGTCGGCCTCGTCAACGAGGCCTTCGGCACGCAGCTGCGCATTCCGGACCTCTACCAGCACGACACGCTCGCCAGGCTTTCGGCGCTGGTCTCTGGCGTTGCCCCGGCCACTGAAGATCGTGGTGAGAACAGAGCGCGTGCCGAGCTCGTTGCGGAGTTCGCGCGCCTCAAGGAGGGAGTGGCGGCTTTCGCCGACGTTGAGTCGCTCGACGATGTCTATCCCGCGACCCACATCGAGCAGGCCATGCTCTACCACGGGCTGAAGTCGCCGGAGGAAGGCATCTACCACGACCAGCTGGTATATGAATTCTTGGCGCCGGGCTTCGACGCCGAGCGCTTCCGCCGTGCGCTGGTGTTGCTCGCCGGGAAGCACGAGGTGCTGCGCTCGCGCTTCGTGCTGGACGGCCCCGACGGACCTTTGCACCTCGTGGAGAGTCACTCCCCAGTGGTGTATGGCCACCTCGAGCTCGTCGGCATGGATGCACGCCTGCAGTCGGAGGCGGTGCGGGCGTGGCTGGCGGAGGACAGGACGCGGCCGTTCGTGCCGGAGCAGGCGCCGCTGTGGCGCGTCCAGTCATTCGCCTGCGGCGGGGGACGGCTGGTGTTGGCACTCGTTGCCCACCACGCCATCCTCGATGGCTGGAGCGCGTCGTTGCTCGTGCGCGAGCTCGACGCCATCTACCGCCGCCTGGAGGTGGAGCCCGGCTTCCGACCGGAGCCGCTGAGCAGCCGGCACCGCGAGCACGTCCTGCAGCAACTGCTCGAGCGACGCAGGCCCGAGGCCGCCGCGTTCTGGCGTGAGGAGCTCCAGGGCTTCGTGCCTCTCGACAAATTCGCCGAAGCGCGGCGCAACGAGCCGCACGACGTGCGGGAGATGAGCCGCGAGCTGTCACCGACGCTTGTCACCGCGGTGCGCGGGGCGGCGAAGGCGCGGGGAGTGAGCGTCAAGACGCTGTGCTTGACGGCGTATCTGGAAGCAATGTCGATGTTCAACTACCACGCGGACATGGTGGTTGGACTGGTGACGCATGACCGGCCGACGTGTGTTGACGGTGACCGGCTGCTGGGGTGCTTCCTCAACACCATTCCGTTCCGCATCCGGATGCCGGCCGAGGCGAGCTGGGAGGAGCTGGCGCGGACGGTGGAGGCGCGCCTTCAGGCCGTCAGGCCCTACGAGCGTCTGCCTCTGGCGGAAATCATCCGTGTGACCGGGGAGGACGCGCGAGAGGGCAATCCGTTCTTCTCGGCCTTCTTCAACTACACGGACTTCGGAGACGACGGAGCGTTGACGGCCGGAGCCGAGCGGCAGATAGAGGCCGAGGGGCATGTCCGGACCGACATGCAGCTCGAGTTCACGGTGGATGCAACGGGAGAGCGCCTGCAACTGGTGGTGAGCCACGCGCAGCCGACGTTCACCGCGGAGGAGGCCGAGAGGCTGTGCACCTACTTCGAGCGGGCCCTGCGACTGCTGGTGCAAGAGCCGGGGCGGAGGGTCAGCAAGCTCGACGTCATGGGCGAAGAGGAGCAGCGGCAGGTCGTCACTGCCTTCAACGCCACGGACCGGAATGTCGCGCTCGGGCCGAGTGTGCAGGCTGCGTTCGCGGCCCAGGTAGCGCGAACACCGGAGCGCGTGGCGGTGGTGTGGGAGGAAGGACAGCTCACGTACGCCCAGCTGGCGGCCCGTGCCGAGAGGATAGCGGCCGTGTTGCGTGCCTCTGGCGTGAAGCGGGAGACGGTGGTGGGCCTGCTGGTGGAGCGCTCGCCGGATATGGTGGCGGCGGTGCTGGGAATCATCGCGGCGGGAGGAGCCTACCTGCCGTTCGACCCCGAGCTGCCGGACGCGAGAATCGAAGAGGTACTGGGCTCGGTGGGAGTCAAACACCTCGTCAGCACCACGTTGGCGCTCGAAGGACGGCAGCTCGAGTGGCTGAAGGAGGCCGGACAGCCCGGGGAGGGTAAAGCACGTACGCTGTTGTCGCTGGACCGGCAGGAGACGGCGCCTGCGGCGCCGGTGTCGGTGCCGACGGTGGAGAGTGGGCTCGATGACCTGCTGTATTTGATTTCGACCTCGGGCTCCACGGGCAACTCCAAGTGCGTCATGGTCGAGCACTTCACGATGCTCAACCTGGCCGAGTACACCCGGGAGAAGATGGGACTGCCGGTGGTACCCAAGGTGCTGCAGCTGGCCTCCATCGGCTTCGATGTGTCGGCGCAGGAGATGTTCACGACCCTGCTGACGGGTGGCCAACTGCACCTCATCCCCCCGGGGGTACAGCGGGACGTGCCGAGGCTGTTGGCGCTGCTCGAGCGCCGCGGGGTCGAGGTCGTGTACTTGACTCCGGCTCTGCTCGACATCTTCTTCGCCGACGCGGAGATGGCCGCGGCCATTCCGGTGTGTGTGCGTCACTTCATCGCGGCGGGTGAAGCGCTGATGGTGGGGCCGTTGCTCGCGCAGGCCGTGCGCGAGGGCCGCGTGACGCTGCACAACCACTACGGACCCTCCGAGACGCACCTGGTGCTTACTGCCACCTTCGGGCCGGGAAGTGAGGTACCAGCGCGACCTACCCTCGGCACGCCGGTATCGAACTTCCGCATCTTCGTGCTGGACGAGAACGGGATGAGTCAGCCCGTGGGCACGCCGGGAGAAATCTACCTCGGAGGCCGGCCCGTCGGCCGGGGCTACTACGGCCGGGATGACCTCACGGCGGAGCGCTACCGTCGAGGCCTGCCGGACGCGACGATGCCGGGCACGCTGTTGCCGGAGGCGGCGCGAAGCGAGCGGGTGTATCGCTCCGGAGACCTCGGGTGCTGGAAGCCTGACGGGACCGTCACGTACCTCGGGCGTATAGACCAGCAGGTCAAGATTCGAGGATTCCGGGTCGAGCTGGGGGAGATAGAGCAGAGGTTGCGCCAGCTGGCCGGGGTGAAGGAGGCCGTCGTCCTGGATGTGGACGACGGAGGAGGGCGGCGCCGCCTGGTGGCGTATGTGGTGCCACAGGAGGGCAAGGTCTCGCCCGAGGATGCGTCCCGCTGGCGCGCCGAGCTGGGAAAGACGCTGCCGCACTACATGGTGCCGCCCCTGTTCATCGGCATCGAGGCCGTGCCGCTCACGCGCAACGGAAAAGTAGACCGCAAAGCCCTGGCCGCGGCTCCTCTGGCGAATGCTGCCTCCGACGAAGCTGAGTACGCCGCACCGCGCGACGAGATCGAAGAGAAGCTCTGCCACCTCGTCGCGGACGTGCTCGGCGTACCGCGCGTGGGAATCCACGACAGATTCTTCGAGATGGGTGCGTCCTCTCTCGATTTGATCAAACTCCAACGCAGGCTGGAACGAGAGTTCTCGGTACGCCTTCCGATCGCCTCCTTCTTCGAACATCCGTCGATCAGCGCGCTGGCACCCCAGTTGGGCTCTGTCGCACGAAAGCAGACCGGTGGAGGGGAGCCCCTGAGCGGAACTCCTCCGTCCGTGAACGATGCGAACGAAGGAGCGGAGCTCCGTCCCCGCGAGACGAAGATCGCCATCATCGGGATGGCCGGGCGGTTTCCCGGCGCGTCGAACGTGGGCGAACTGTGGCAGAACGTTCTCGTCGGGAAGGACTGCATTGCTCGATTTGCCGCGGACGCCGCGCAAGAGTCCTTCCTGGTCCCCGAGGGGCCTCGGCACCCGCGCTTCGTTGGAGCGGAGGGAATCCTGCGCGAGACGGGGGTCGATGAGGAGCTCTGGCGGCCGTCCGCCGAAATGAGAGCGCTCGATCCTCAGTCCAAGTTGGCGATCGATTGCGTGCTGGCATCCTTCGAGGACGCGGGGTACGACCCCTGGACCTACGCCGGTCGGGTTTCGCTCTATGGCGGAGCCTCCTCGATTCCTCTCGCCGAGACCTTCGCGACGCGAGCTCTGCCAAAGTCGGGAAACGCAATCTGGGCGTTGGGGGCTGTCGCTCCCGAGACCATGCCCCTGCGCATTGCGCATGCGTTCGGGTTCCGCGGCGAAGCCGTGAACGTCAACACGGCATGCTCCACGGGGCTCGCCGCCGTACACCTGGCATGCCAGAGCTTGTTGTCTGGAAACAGTGAGCTCGCCGTCGCGGTTGCCGCGGAAGTCCCTTCGATACAGGGCGTCGGGTACGTTTATGAAGAGGGAACGATCTCGTCGAAAGACGGCTATGTCCGGCCCTTCGATGCCGCCGCTTCCGGTACCATCGGGGGACATGGGGTGGCGGCGGTCCTCCTCAAACCGCTCGATGCGGCCATTCGAGACGGTGACTCCGTCTATGCCGTGATTCGTGCGACCGCGATCAACAATGATGGCCGCACCAAGGTCGGGTACACGGCGCCGAGCGTCGAAGGGCAAGCGGCCGTGATTTCCGCGGCCCATTCACTGGCGCGGATCCGGGCGGACGATGTCGGCTATGTCGAGACGCACGGTACGGGGACACGTCTGGGTGACCCCGTCGAGATGGCGGGGCTTACCCGCGCGTTCCGGCTGTCGACGAACAACGTTGGATATTGCGCCCTCGGCGCCATCAAAGCCAACATCGGGCACCTCGCCAACGCCGCGGGACTGGCCGGTCTGATCAAGACCGCATTGGTGCTCCATCACGAGACCATCCCGCCTCTCGCTCATTTCAAAACGCCCAACCCGGAGCTGCGGATCGAGACGACTCCCTTCTCGATTCCCACGGTGGCACGGGCGTGGACGCGTGGTGAGCGTCCTCGCATCGCGGGCGTCAGTTCGTTCGGAATCGGTGGAACCAACGTTCACGCCGTGCTCGAGGAGGCCCCCGCTTCCCACACGGCGCCCGCGGCGGCGCGGAAATTCTTCGTGCTCCAGCTCACCGCACGCACGGAACAAGCGCTCGAAAGCGTGAGCCGCGAAGTCGCCTTGGCGCTCGAATCCGCATCCCGGACCGATGTGGCCGATCAGGTGTTCACCCTCAACACCCGGCGATTGAAATGGCCTGTCAGGCGGACCGTCGTCGGTATGGATGGTGCCTCGCTCGCTCGTGGCCTGCGGGATCGTCGTGGAGCCCAGGCCGTACCGAAGGGCCCCCTCTCGCTCGCCTTTGTCTACGCGGGCATGGGGCCCTTTCCCGCCGGGCTGGGCGCTTCTCTTCATGAGACGGAGCCCGTCTTCCGGCGGCATGTCGAGCTCTGCCACGAAGGATTCGCGCGTGCCGGCTTCAACGTGCGCGGGGCGCTCACGGAGGGGCCGTCCAGCCTCCGGCTCCCCGTAGGCCTGGCAGGTGCTGCTGTCTTTACGTTCGAGACGGCGCTCCATCGGCTGCTCGAGTCCTGGGGTATCCGCCCCTCGTGCGTCATCGGACACAGCTTTGGCGAGTACGCGGCGGCGTTCTGCGCGGGGGTCCTCTCCCTCGATGACGCACTCGAGGTGGTGACCGCGAGATGCCGCGCGATGGACTCCATGCCCGAAGGGTCCATGCTCGCGGCGACGTGCACACACGATGATGGGCTCCATTTCGCGCGGCGAGCGGAGGTCGAGATCGCCGCGTTCAACGGTCCCAACGCGGTGGTGTTTTCGGGAGCGCCCGAGAACATCGAGCGGCTCCGGAACCAGCTTCGCTCGAGCCGCGTGGCGAGCGTGAAACTTGGAGTCGATCGTGCGCTGCACTCGAAAGACGTAGACGCGGTCCTCCCGCGGGTCGTCGAGGCTTTCTCGGCCGTGCGGCCTCAGAGCCCCTCGGCCCGGTTCATCTCCACGGCAACGGGCGCGATGGAGAGCGAGAGGCTCACGGCCGCGGGCTATTGGGCCGAACAGATGCGGAACCCGGTGCGCTTCGTGGATGCATTGCATGCGGCTCGTGCGGCTGGCGCGAATGCATTCGTCGAGATCGGTCCGGCTGGTGGCCTCGTCCCCTTCATCTCCGCCAGTGCAGGGGCGGAGGCGGTCAGCATGCCCGCCTTCCGCAGTGGAGACGATTCCCGCGCTCTGTACGAACTGGTCGGTCGTCTCCTCGACCTCCAGTGCCCCGTTGACTGGTCCGGCTGGTATGCCGGTGAAACCCGCCGGCGCGTTCAGGTCGCGTTGCATCCGCGACCACGTGCGGAGGCCGTCTTCGCCGCGGCGCCTTCTCGAGCCGAAGCACCGTCTCCACCGATTGCAGTGCATCCTCCTCCTCGGCGAGCGGAGTCCTTGCCGACCGGTTCCGTCCCGGCGCCGAGCCATGCCAGAGAATCGAGTTCAAGCGTGAGCGCAGGTAGTGTTTCAGTGCAGCGACCCTCAGGGAGCGTTGACAGCCACGCCATCGAAGAGCGCGTCTCTCTTCTGTGGCGGCAGTTCCTGAAGTTGGAGACGATCGACCATCATACGCACTTCATCGAGCTGGGCGGCTCCTCATTGATGGCGGTCCAGCTCGTCTCCGCCATGCGCGAAACGTTCGGCGTCGATTTCGGGCTGGCCGAGCTCTTCGCCGCTCCCACCGTGGAAGGGGCGGCTCGATTCATCGCGAGCAAGGGCGGTGGGTCGACGCCGCTCGAAGGTTCGTCTCCAAAGCAGCCGGGTTCCCGGCTCCCCACCCGGGAAGACTCCGTGGCAGGGTCTCACGACGGAGCGGGTGCCGGAGCCCATGCGCTCGCATTGTCCGCCGTTCAGCGGCGTACTTTCGCGGCGCACGTTGACTCCGAATGGGGTCCGAGCGTCGTCAACATGGCAGTGGCCGTCCGCATCCGCGGACCACTCGAGATGCCACGATTGGCGCGCGCTTTGAAAAGCACCGTCGGCCGGCATGAAGCCCTTCACACGCGGTTCATCGTTCAGGGCGACAGCGTCACGCTCGACACGAATTTCCGCCCGAGCGATGTCCAGCTCACGTCGATCTGGTGCGACGCCGAGGGCGCGGACGCGCGGCTCGCCGAGGTGCGCTCCGCGATCAGCGAACGGGTCGATCAGCGCTTCGACCTTTCTCGTGAAATTCCGATTCGCGCATTCATCTTCCATGTGGGTGATGAGGACCAGGTTCTGGTGCTCGTCATCCACCACATCGCGGCGGATGCCTCGTCTTTCGAGATCATCTTGCAGGAGATACTACAGAGTTATCATGGGGTACCGCTCGAGGCGGACGCTCCACGGTACTCGGAATTCGCAGCGGAGCAGGCCGCCGCCATCCTCGGCCCAGACGGCTCCGCGCACCTCGAGCGGTGGAACACCGTCTTCAATAGCTCTCCCCGTTTGCGAGCCCTGCTCGATCCGGACAAGAGCGTGCGCGCCAATGCGAGTGTCTCACTCCCTCTCGGGCACGAGGTCGGCCGGATGGTGGCCGAAATCCGCAAGCAGAGCGGGTTGTCGACATTCGTCATCCTCACTGCCGCGCTCTCGATGGCGCTGAGAGATACGTTCCGCTCGTCCGAGTTGATCATCAGTACGCCGCACGGGAATCGCGACCGGGCCGGGCACGCCAACCTCGTCGGGTATGTGGCGCATTGCATGCTCATGGTGCTCGGTGCGGATGCCGCAACGGGGCCTGGTGGCGTACTCCGTGAAGTGCAACGTGCCTTCTCCGAAGCGCTGAGCCATTCCAAGGTGCCGTTCGAACATTGGGTTCTCGCGCGCAACGAACGCGGCGCGCACCCGTTTTCGGATCTGTGCCTCATTGTCCATGAGGGCTACGAGGCGTCGGGGCGAATGGGTGAGCTCGAGATCGAGCCGTTCGCGTACGAGCTGCCCGGTGATGCCGGCGAGGCGGATTGGACGGCCACCATGGGCACCGTCGGCGCCCTGATTCGGCTCGATAGTGGCGGGGGTGGCCACATGTCCCTGTGCTTCCCTCGAGAGGTGCTCGGAGCGGAGGCCAGGAACATCCCTCTCCGCCTGGAGGCGGCGCTCAAGAGCCTGCTGGAGACACAGAAGTCAGCATCCGCTCTCGTACCCGCTCTCTCCGCCGCACCTCGTTCGCCGCTTGCCCTGCGGCTCGACGGGGTGGCCCTTTCGCATGCGGAGCTCGCGCGTCTCACGGCCGAGCTCGAGGACCATCTGCGCACGAGCGGCATCGGGCCGGCCTCGGCCGTCAACATCAGCTACCGCAACCGCGCCGAGCTCGTCGTGGGGACGCTCGCCCTCGTCCGGATGGGCGCCTACGCGACCCTCGGCCGCACGGATGCCTCCAGGAGCCTGTCGCTCCACCCGAAGGAAGTACGAGGCGCCCTCGATAAAGAGCACGGTGCGATTTCGATCGACATGCCCAGGGGGAGAACCCGCGTTCCCCGGATCGATTCCGACGCGAGCCCCATCACGGCGGAGTCCGTGCGGCACGCCGCGGAGCTCTCGTCCCAGGTGTCGCCTGCCAGCGGTGCGCATGTCATCTGGGATGACGCACTGCCCGACAATCGAGCTTTGGCGTTTGCCGTCGCCGCGCTACAGGCAGGAGGGCTCGTTTCCGATCTTCCGTCCGTGGCTCCGTCGGTTCGGAGCGTCACGGAGTCCGTCCCACTGAGTCTCGCGTACTTCCCCGTCGACGAAGACGCATCCAGCGATGAGACGTATCGTCTCTTCATGGAAGGGGCCAAACGCGCGGACGAGTTGGGACTCCGCGGCGTCTTCGCACCGGAGCGCCACTTCCATCCTTTTGGAGGCTCCTTCCCCGATCCCCTGGTGGCCGCGGCCGCACTCGCCGGGGTGACCAGGCGTATCCACCTTCGAGCGGGAAGTGTCGTTCTGCCCCTTCATGATCCGATTCGCGTCGCCGAGAGCTGGGGGATGCTCGACGTGCTCTCGGGCGGTCGCGTTGGCCTTTCCATCGCCACCGGGTGGCGGATGGAGGATTTCGTACTCGCGCCTTCCATGTTCGCTCGACGCAAGGAGAGTCTGACGGGGCTGCTCGAGACCCTGCGGGCGCTCTGGAGGGGGGAGTCCATCGAGCGTCCCGACCCGGAGGGGCGCCCGATCCAGATACGGACCCGGCCACGTCCTCTTCAGCCGGAGCTTCCCGTCTGGCTCACGTGCGCGGGTTCCCAGACCTCGTTCACGCTCGCTGGGGAGCTTGGTACCTCTATTCTCACCATGCTCGTACCGGCGGACATCGATACGCTCAGGGACAATATCGCGGCGTATCGCAAGTCCTTTGCCCGTCACTGGAATGGTGCGGCCGGGCACGTGACGGTTCTCGTCAGCACGTTCATTCATCAAAGCGACGCGATGGCGCGTGAGATCGCTCTCGCGCCTCTCGAACGCTATCTGGCCTGGTCGCTCGATATTGGTGCGAGGGAGTTGGTGGCATCCGTGCCGATGGAAGCCGGCAATCGTTTCCTCCGGCAGAAAGCCGAACGGGTCATCGAAAACGAAGGGCTGATCGGCGGTCTCCCCGAGTGCCAACGACGCCTCGAATCGCTGGTCTCGGCGGGAGCCGACGAGATCGCGTGCCTCGTGGATTTTGGGGTTCCTCGCGAGGAGGCGCTCCAGGGAATCGACAACATCGCCGCCCTCGCGGAACGCGCGCCCAGGAGGGTCGCTCGGTGGGCGGGCGTTCCAGCGCCCGTGCCCTTGGAGCACCGCGGCCGACCGGAGGTCTGGCTCCTGTCAAAATCGAGCGGCAAGGTGGTTACACCGGATACGGGTCGGACGGTGCTGGTCGAGGACGAGCATCTCCGCGCCGAGGTTTCGCCATCCGTGAACGAGCATTCGCTAGCTGAAGGCCCGACGGCGGTTCGTGCCTAGGGCACCAAAAAACGAGCACGCCTACGCGCGTTTTGCCATCGCGCAAGAGTTCGATGGTGGCGTTCCTCGACCGGGTCTTCTGGAGCTTGAAGACGAAGTCGAGGGCGCCTAGGGTGCGCGCAGGCTCCACAGCCACGCCTTGGAACACCTGGAGAATCGCAACAGATGGATGCCCAGCAGAAGAAGCTGATCGAGGACTATTGGCACGCGCGGCTGGGCGACAACCCTCATGGGCTGTCGCTCGGGCGGGGTGGCGACGGGCCAGAGTCGACGTTGAGGCTGAACCTGTCCACGGGAACAGCGGCGCGCCTGCGCACGGTGAGCAAAGGCTCGCCACTGGGTGTGGCCATCCTGGGGATGGCGCTGCTCAAGACGGCGCTGCGCAGCTACGCCAAGAGCGAGGATGTGACGCTGGTGACGCTGATGCCGGCGGGAGGGCCGTCGGCGGGCAACCGCATCGCCTGTCGCACGCGCCTGGGTGCCAACCTGGAGCTGGCGGCGGCGCTGGGGGCCGTGAAGGCAACGGTGCAGGAAGCGCTCGCGCATGGAGACTACCCCTATGAGGCGCTGCGCGAGCGCCTGCGGCAACGGCAGACGTCGCTGCCAGAGGACGACGCGAGCGCGCTCTTCCGCAGCGCCGTCCTGCACTCGGGTCTGCCGACACCGGCGGGTATTCCACTCGTCTTCACGCTCGACGACAGCGGAGAGGATGGCGCGGTCTCTCTCGTGCACCGTCTGGCCCCGGCGCATGTGCCGCTGCTGGAGCGCCTGCTGGCGGCCTGGGCCCAGCTGCTCGCGGGCTTCACGGCGCACCTGAAGACGACGCTGGCGCGGCTGCCCGTCATCCCCGAGGCGGAGCGGCGGCGCATCCTTGACTTGTCGGCCAGCCCGGCTTCCTGGCCGAGCGAGGCGACCGTGGCGCAGCTGTTCGACCAGGCTGTCCGCAGTCACGGCTCGCGCATCGCGGTGACGTATGAAGGCCGCTCGCTCACCTACGCGGAGCTCGACGCCAGGGCCACCCGGCTGGCTGGCAAGCTGCGAGCCGCTGGGGCGGGCCGCAACCAGATGGTCGCGCTGTTGGTCGACCGCTCGCTGGAGCTGGTGACGGCCATTCTTGCGGTGGTCAAGGCGGGCGCGGCCTATGTGCCCATCGACCCCGACCTGCCGGCCGAGCGGATGCGCTTCATCCTCGAGGACTGCGGGGCGCGCCTCGTCGTGGCATCCCGGCCGGGCGCAGCGGAGCTGGCCCCCTCGGCGAAGTGGTTCCACCTCGACGACCCGGAGCTGTGGCAGGGGCCCGTACCCGAGCTGGCGCCGGTGAACGCGCCGGGCGACCTGCTCTACGTCATCTACACGTCGGGCACGACGGGACGTCCCAAGGGCGTGTTGATTGAGCACCGCAACGTGGTGCGCCTGCTGTTCAACGACCGCTTCCAGTTCAGCTTCGGCGCCACGGACACCTGGACGCTCTTCCACTCCTATACCTTCGACTTCTCGGTATGGGAGATGTACGGCGCGCTGCTGTACGGCGGCCGTGTTGTCGTCGTGCCCAAGATGACGGCGCGAGATCCATCGGCGTTCGTCGAGCTGATGATTCGTGAGCGGGTGACGGTGCTCAACCAGACGCCGTCGGCGTTCTATGGGTTCATCGAGGCGGAGCAGGCGCAGGCGGGGAGGGTGGAGGCGCTGCGCTACGTCATCTTCGGAGGCGAGGCGCTCGACCCGGGCAAGCTGGCAACGTGGCGGAGGCGGTATCCGGAAGTCGCGTTGATCAACATGTATGGAATTACGGAGACGACGGTCCACGTCACGTACAAGGAGATAGGGGAGAAGGAGATAGAGACGAACGTCAGCAACATCGGGAGGGCAATACCGACGTTGTCGACGTACGTGGTGGATGAGCAGCTGGAGCTTGCGCCGCTGGGAGTGGCGGGTGAGCTGTGCGTGGGAGGAGAGGGAGTAGCGCGCGGGTATCTGAACCGGGACGAGCTGACGGCGGCGAGATTCGTGGCCAGCCCGTTCGTGCCGGGAGAGAAGCTCTACCGCTCCGGAGACCTGGTGAGGCTGCTGGAGAGCGGGGACCTGGAGTACCTGGGGAGAATCGACGCGCAGGTGAAGGTGAGAGGGTTCCGTGTCGAGACGGGAGAGATAGAGACGCAGCTCAAGACGCACCCAGCGGTGGCCAGAGCCGTGGTGGTGGCGCGCACCGATGGAGGTGCGACCTACCTGTGCGCCTATTTCGAGCTCAAGGAGGGGATGGCGGCCGTCGACCGGAGCGGGTTGAACGATGAGCTGCGGGCGCACCTGGGGAAGTTCCTGCCCGACTACATGGTGCCGCAGTACTTCGTGGCGATGGAGAGGGTGCCGCTGACGGCCAATGGGAAGCTCGACCGGGCGGCGCTTCCGTCTCCCCTCTCGATGGCGGCGGCGCCGGCGGCAGCGCCAGCGGCGGTTCCGGGCGCGACGTCGCCCGTCGAAGCGAAGCTGCGCGGCATCTGGGACGTTGTCATCAGTGCAGGAAACGTGGCGGCGGATCGCAGCTTCTTCGATGCGGGCGGCGACTCCATTCGCGCCATCCGTCTGGTCGGGCTCGTCAACGAGGCCTTCGGCACGCAGCTGCGCATTCCGGACCTCTACCAGCACGACACGCTCGCCAGGCTTTCGGCGCTGGTCTCTGGTTCGGCCTCGGCCACTGATGAGAACGGAGAGCGTGCTGCGCTTGCCGCGGAGTTCGCGCGCCTCAAGGAGGGCGTAGCGGCCTTCGCAGACGTCAAGTCGCTCGACGACGTCTACCCCGCCACCGATATCGAGCAGGCCATGCTCTACCACGGCCTGAAGTCGCCGGGGGAGGGCGTCTACCACGACCAGCTGGTGTATGAGTTCTCGGCTCCGGGCTTCGACGCCGAGCGCTTCCGCCGTGCGCTAGTGTTGCTCGCCGGGAAGCACGAGGTGCTGCGCTCGCGCTTCGTTCTGGACAGCCCTGACGGACCCTTGCTCCTCGTCGAGAAGCACGCTCCTGTCGTGTATGGCCACCTCGAGCTGGCCAGCATGGACGCACGCCAGCAGTCGGAGGCGGTGCGGGCGTGGCTGGCGGAGGACCGGACGCGGCCGTTCGTGCCGGAGCAGGCGCCGCTGTGGCGCGTCCAGTCATTTGCTTGCGGCGGAGGGCGGCTGGTGCTGGCGCTCGTCGCCCACCACGCCATCCTCGATGGCTGGAGCGCATCGCTGTTCGTGCGCGAGCTCGACGCCATCTACCGCCGCCTGGAGGTGGAGCCCGGCTTCCGACCGGAGCCGCTGAGCAGCCGGCACCGCGAGCACGTTCTGCAGCAACTGCTCGAGCGACGCAGGCCCGAGGCCGCCGCCTTCTGGCGCGAGGAGCTCCAGGGCTTCGTGCCTCTCGACAAATTCGCCGAAGCGCGGCGCAACGAGCCGCACGACGTGCGGGAGATGAGCCGCGAGCTGCCACCGACGCTTGTCACCGCGGTGCGCGGGGCGGCGAAGGCGCGGGGCGTGAGTGTCAAGACGCTGTGCTTGACGGCGTACCTGGAAGCAATGTCGATGTTCAACTACCACGCGGACATGGTGGTTGGACTGGTGGCGCACGACCGGCCGACGTGTGTTGACGGTGACCGGCTGCTGGGCTGCTTCCTCAACACCATTCCGTTCCGCATCCGGATGCCGGCCGAGGCGAGCTGGGAGGAGCTGGCGCGGACGGTGGAGGCGCGCCTTCAGGCCGTCAGGCCCTACGAGCGTCTGCCTCTGGCGGAAATCATCCGTGTGACCGGGGAGGACGCGCGCGGGGGCAATCCGTTCTTCTCGGCCTTCTTCAACTACACGGACTTCGGAGACGACGGAGCGCTGACGGCCGGGGCCGAGAGGAAGATAGAGGCCGAGGGGCATGTCCGGACCGACATGCAGCTCGAGTTCACGGTGGATACAACGGGAGAGCGCCTGCAACTGGTGGTGAGCCACGCGCAGCCGGCGTTCACCGCGGAGGAGGCCGAGAGGCTGTGCACCTACTTCGAGCGGGCCCTGCGACTGCTGGTGCAAGAGCCGGGGCGGAGGGTCAGCAAGCTCGACGTCATGGGCGAAGAGGAGCGGCAGCAGGTGGTTGTCGCCTTCAACGCCACGGACAGGAATGTCGCGCTCGGGCCGAGCGTGCCGGCCGCGTTCGCGGCCCAGGCCGCGAGAACGCCGGAGCGCGTGGCGGTGGTGTGGGAGGAAGGGCAGCTCACGTACGCCCAGCTGGCGGCCCGAGCCGAGAGGATAGCGGCCGTGTTGCGCGCCTCTGGAGTGAAGCGGGAGACGGTGGTGGGCCTGCTGGTGGAGCGCTCGCCGGACATGGTGGCGGCGGTGCTGGGAATCATCGCGGCGGGAGGCGCCTACCTGCCGTTCGACCCCGAGCTGCCGGACGGGAGAATCGAAGAGGTACTGAGCTCGGTGGGAGTCAAACACCTCGTCAGCACCACGTCGGCGCTCGAAGGACGCAAGCTCGAGTGGCTGAAGGAGGCCGGACAGTCCGGGGAGGGCAGGGCGCGCACGCTGCTGTCGCTGGACCGGCTGGAGACGGCGCCCGCGGCGCCGGTGCCGACGGTGGAGAGCGGGCCCGATGACCTGCTGTATTTGATTTCGACCTCGGGCTCCACGGGCAACTCCAAGTGCGTCATGGTCGAGCACTTCACGATGCTCAACCTGGCCGAGTACACCCGGGAGAAAATGGGACTGCCGGCGGTACCCAAGGTGCTGCAGCTGGCCTCCATCGGCTTCGATGTGTCGGCGCAGGAGATGTTCACGACCCTTCTGACAGGTGGCCAACTGCACCTCATCCCTCCGGGGGTACAGCGGGACGTGCCGAGGCTGTTGGCGCTGCTCGAGCGCCGCGGGGTCGAGGTCGTGTACTTGACGCCGGCACTGCTCGATACCTTCTTCGCCGACGCGGAGATGGCCGCGGCCGTTCCGGCGTGCGTGCGCCACTTCATCGCGGCGGGTGAAGCGCTGATGGTGGGGCCGTTGCTCGCGCAGGCCGTGCGCGAGGGACGTGTGACGCTGCACAACCACTACGGACCCTCCGAGACGCACCTGGTGATCGCCGCCGCCTTCGGGGCGGGAAGCGAGGTCGCGGCGCGACCCGCCCTGGGCAAGCCGGTGTCGAACTTCCGTATCTTCGTGCTCGACGAGAACGGGATGAGCCAGCCCGTTGGCACGCCGGGAGAAATCTACCTCGGAGGCCGGCCCGTCGGCCGGGGCTACTACGGCCGGGATGACCTCACGGCGGAGCGCTACCGTCGAGGCCTGCCGGACGCGACGATGCCGGCCTCGTTGTTGCCGGAGGCGGCGCGAAGCGAGCGGGTGTATCGCTCCGGAGACCTCGGGTGCTGGAAGCCCGACGGAACCGTCACGTACCTCGGGCGTATAGACCAGCAGGTCAAGATTCGAGGATTCCGGGTCGAGCTGGGGGAGATAGAGCAGAGGTTGCGCCAGCTGGCCGGGGTGAAGGAGGCCGTCGTCCTGGATGTGGACGACGGAGGAGGGCGGCGCCGCCTGGTGGCGTATGTGGTGCCGCAGGAGGGCAAGGTCTCGCCCGAGGATGCGTCCCGCTGGCGCGCCGAGCTGGGAAAGACGCTGCCGTCCTACATGGTGCCGCCTGTGTTCATCGGCATCGAGGCCGTGCCGCTCACCGGTAACGGCAAGGTCGATCGGCGGCGTCTGCGTGCCGTGGCTACCACGGCTGCGCCGGCGCCCCGGTCGGTGCCGCTCGGTGACCCGCTCGCGGTGAAGCTCGCTGAGCTGTGGGCCTCCACTCTTGGCGTCGACGCCGCGAAGCTCGGTACCGACTCGGACTTCTTCGCGCAGGGAGGCCATTCGCTCAAGGCGATGCTGCTGGCGGCGCGCGTCCAGCGGGCCTTCGGTGTCGCGCTGCCATTGGCGGCGATCTACGAGGAGGCGACGCTCGGCGCCATCGCCGAGCGGATTCGCGCCGCCGCGCTCCAACGCCACGAGCCCATCCAGGCGTTGGCACCGCAGGCGCGCTACCGGGTGTCGCCAGCTCAGCAGCGGTTCTTCGTGCTGAGCGCACTCGCGCCCGAGACCCTGGCCTATAACCTGCCGCTCGCGGTCGAGCTCAGCGGTGCTGTCGATGCGGCGAGGCTCGAACGCGCGTTGACGGCCCTGGTGGCCCGGTACGCGGCGCTGCGCACCGGCTTCTTCCTCGAGGACGGCGTGCTCTTCCAGCGTATCGAGGACACGGTGCAGGTACCGTTCGCCGTAGCGGACGTCACGGCCAGCGAGGTGCCTCAGCGCATCACGGCTTTCGTACGGCCGTTCGACCTCGCCAGGCCGCCGCTGATCCGGGCCTTGCTCCTGCGCACGGGGCAGGAGCAAGCGACACTGGCTCTCGATTTCCATCACATCGCGCTGGATGGCGTCTCGACCGGTATCCTGTTGCGCGACCTGCTGAAGCTCTATGCCGGCGAGACACTGACTCCGCCGCGTCTGCAGTACGTGGACTACGTCGCCTGGCTGGAGACGCCCGCGCAGCAGCAGCGCCGGCAACGCCTGGCGGATTTCTGGAGCAGCCGCTTCACCGGTGAGACGCCGGTCCTGAACCTGCCGACGGATCTGCCGCGGCCGCCGGTTCGCACCACGGCCGGGGCGCTCACCCACTTCACCCTGCCACCGGCGGTCGTGGATGGCTGGCGCCGTCTTGCCCGTGAGGAGGGCGCAAGCCTCTTCATGGTCAGCCTGGCGGCCTTCCACGTCTTCCTCGCCAAGCTCACCGGGCAGGACCGCACCGTCGTGGGTACACCGGTCGCGGGCCGCAACCACGCCGACCTGGAAGACATCGTCGGCGTCTTCGTCAACACGCTCGCGCTCGGCAATCAGCTCGATGCGCGGAAGAGCTTCCGCGCCTTCCTGGCGGATGTGCGCCGGACGACGCTCGATGCCTTCGAGCACCAGGACTATCCGTTCGAGGAGCTCGTCGAGCGCCTGGGCGCGGCGCGAGACACCGCGCGCAACCCCCTGTTCGACGCGTTCCTGGCGCTGCAGAACATCGACCTCTCGGTTCCGAACAGCGCCGGGCTGAAGGTGACGCCGCGAGACACGGACGTGGTCGCCAGCAAGTTCGACCTCTCGCTGTACCTGGCCGAGCGAGACGGAGGGCTGACCGCCACGTTCGAGTATGCCTCGGACCTGTTCCGTCCCGAGACGGTGGCGCGGTTCGCGCGCTACTTCGCGACGCTTGGCCTCCGCATCGCCACGGGTCCGGATGCGCCCATCGGAAAGCTGAGCCTCGTCGACGACGAGGGACGCGCATTCCTCGACACGTTGGCGACGTCGCCGGTGCCGCGGCCTCAGGCAGACGCGATGACGCTACCGGCGCTGCTCAGCGCGGCGACCGCCCGCTTCGGTGACCGGCCCGCCATCTTGTCCGCCACCGGCGAGACGCTCACCTATACGTCTTTCGATCAGCGGGTGACCCGTCTGGCCGCGGCTTTGACCGCGAAGGGCGTGGGGCGCGGCTCCGTCGTCGCCTTGCGCCTCGAGCGCTCGGTCGACTTCGTCGTTGCCGTCTTCGGCGTGTTGAAGGCGGGTGGCGCTTATCTGCCCATCGATCCGAAAACGCCACCGGATCGGACGGCGTTCATGCTTCGCGATAGTGGTGCACGCCTCATCCTCGGAAACGACGCCGACCCGGCCTTCCTGCTCACGAGCTGCGAAACCTGTGGTGTCCGCGCTCTGGTCGAGCAGGGCGGCGCGCCCGCGGCCAGCGACAGCGCGCGTCCGGAAGACGCCGCGTACCTGCTGTACACCTCCGGCTCGACCGGGACACCGAAGGCCGTCGTCGTCGAGCACCGCGCCATCGTCAATACGATCCTCGCGCTTCAGCAGGCGTATCCGCTCGAGGCCGACGGCGTCTACCTGCACAAGACCGCCAGCACCTTCGACGTCTCGGCGGCGGAGCTGTTCGGCTGGATGCACGCAGGCGGCCGGCTGGCGCTCCTCGAACCCGGGGGCGAGCGCGACCCGCTGGCGATCGTCGCGGCGATCGCCCGCCACAACGTGACGCACCTCAACTTCGTTCCGTCCATGTTCGGAGCTTGGGTCGAGGGGCTCGACGCCACCACCGCGCAGCGACTCGGGAGCCTGCGCCATGTGTTCCTGGCGGGCGAGGCCGCCGTACCGGGTCCGATCGAGGCCTTCCGCTCGCTCTGTCCGGCGGTGCGGATCCACAATCTCTACGGCCCGACCGAGGCGGCGATCTACGCCAGCGGGTTCTCGCTCGCGGATTGGGACGGCTCCGGGGAGATCCCGATCGGCAAACCGCTCGCGGGCGTCACGCTCCGCATCATCGACCATCACGGGGGTCTGGCGCCGGTCGGCGTCGTGGGCGAGTTGGCGATCGGTGGCGCCGGTCTGGCGCGCTGCTATCTCAACCGGCCTGACCTGACGGCGGCGAGCTTCGTTCCCGATACCTTCGGGCACGGTGCCGATGGCGGCCGTCTCTACCGCACCGGCGACGCCGCGCGGTGGCGGGACGATGGGCAGATCGAGTACCGCGGCCGCATCGATCATCAGGTGAAGGTGCGTGGCTTCCGTGTCGAGCTCGGCGAGGTGGAAGCCATGATGCGGCGCTGCAAGGGCATCAAGGACGCGGTGGTGGCCGTGCGCGGTGCCACGGGCGGCGATGCGAGCCTCTGCGGTTACTACGTCGCCGAAGAAGACCGCGCCGGACCCCAGCTCGAGGAGGCGCTGCGCGCGGGTCTCGCCGCGGCGCTTCCGGATTACATGGTGCCGTCGCACTTCGTGCAGCTGCCGACGCTGCCTCTCAACGCGAGTGGCAAGGTGGACCGCCGGGCGCTGCCGGCACCGCAGGCGGTGGCGACCGGCGGCGACCGCCCGGCCTACGCCGCTCCCAGCGACCGGATCGAGCAGGCCGTCGCCGCGGCGTGGGCGCGTGCGCTTGGCACCGAGCGCATTGGGCTCGACGACAACTTCTTCGATCTCGGCGGCACGTCACTGGGGCTCGTTCGTCTTCAGAGCCTTCTGCGCGAAGCGCTGGGCCGCGAGGTACCGGTGGCCACGCTCTTCCGCTTCCCGACGCTGCGCGCTCAGGCGGCGTACCTGAAGGAGCCGGCGGCGGACCGCGACACCGTGCGCCGGACTGAACCCGGCGATGCGAATCGCAGCAAGTTGGTCGCGCGCCGGAGGAGGGGCTCGTGATGAAGAACCTGAACCGGACCCTGGAGTTCCCCACGACGCGGTGTGAGCCGGAGAGCGGCTACACGTTGCACGGCAAGCGGTTTGAAGATCCCTACGCCTGGCTGGAGCGGCTCGACGCCCCGGAGACCCAGGCGTGGATCGCCGCGCAGGAAGCCGTCACGCACTCCGTGCTGCGCGCGTTGCCGGGACGCGACTGGCTGCGGGAAACGGTCGCCCGCTCAGCGCGCTATGCGCGGCTCTCTCCGCCGATTTGCGCCGGGCCGAACGGACGCGAGTTTCTCTGGAAGGCGGACGCCAGCGACAACAAGCTCAAGTTCATGTTCCGGCGCGGCAAGGGCGCGCCGCTCGAGACGCTGCTCGACCCCAACACGTGGGCGAGCAACGAGGCGCTGGTCTACGCCGTGCCGTCACCCAACGGTGCGCTGGTCGCGTTCGGGAAGTCCATTGGCAACGCCCACGACGCGGTGATCCACGTGCTCGACGTCGAGACGGGGCGGCTGCTTCCCGACCGGCCTCGGGGTACGAGCCACACGTCGGTGGCCTGGCGACCCGACTCGTCGGGATTCTTCTATGCGGCGTGTCCCGAGCCGGGCGAGGTGCCCCCGGGCGACGAGGCGCACTGGAACTCCATCTACGAGCACCGGATCGGATCGGGCGTGCCCGCCCGCCGCGTCTTCGGCGATGACCAGGAGAAAGAGTACTGGTGCACCGTCAAGATGAGCGAGTGCCGCCGTTTCGCCGTGCTCTGCAAGTGGGACTATGTGCACGCCAATGTCGTCTACCTGCTGCGCCTCGAAGACGACGCACTCGTGCCGGTGGCTCCCGTCATGCGGTCCGTCAACCAGGTGCAGGTGATTGGCGACTCGCTGCTCATCCAGACCGACCTCGACGCGCCGCGCGGCCGTCTGTGCGTCGCGTCGCTGACGGCGCCGACGGAGTGGCGGACGCTCATCCCCGAGAACTCGGACACGCTGCAGACGGTCACCGGTGTCGGCGGCCGGCTCTACGCCGTCTACTCGCATGCGGCGTCGCATCGCGTGCGCATCCACGCCGAGGACGGCACCTACCTCCGCGACCTCGCGCTGCCAGCCCTCGGCTCGGTGAATCGCAACGAGGGAGACGGCATCGTCAGCGGCATCAGCGGCTCCTGGCGCGGCGACGAGGTGTGGGTGAGCTTCACGTCGTACGTTCAGGCACCCTCGGTCTACCGCTATGACTACGCGACGGATCGCCTGTCGCCGTACCACGTCCCCGACGTCGGGCTCGACGCGTCGGAGTATGTGACGGACCAGGTCTGGTACGAGTCGCTCGACGGTACGCGGGTGTCGATGTTCATCGTCCACCGGAAGGGCCTGCCCCGCGACGGACGCCAGCCCGTGCGCCTGAACGCCTACGGTGGCTTCAACATCGCGCTGGATCCTCGCTTCTCGGCGCTCAATGCCGCCTGGCTGAAGCTGGGAGGCGTGCTTGCCTTCGCCAACATTCGAGGTGGCGGCGAATACGGCCGCGCCTGGCACCAGGCGGCATGCAAGACGCGGCGGCAGAACGCCTTCGACGACTACATCGCGGCGGCGCGGTGGCTCGTCTCAGCGGGCTACACGACACCCTCCAGGCTCGTCTCACGCGGCAACAGCAACGGGGGTCTGCTCGTCGCCACCACCGCCCTGCAAGCGCCCGAGGCCTTCGGCGCCGTCTACTGCCGCGCGCCCATCCTCGACATGCTGCGCTTCCCGAGTTTCGGCCACCTGAGCTCGGCGACCGTCGAATACGGCTCGCCCGAGGATCCCGTCGAGGGTGCGTATCTCGCCGGGTATTCGCCCTACCACAACATCCGGGCCGATCGCCGCTATCCCGTGATGGCCTTCGTGTCGGCGGCGAACGACCGGGTCGCGCCGCCGCATGATCCGCTCAAGATGGTCGCCAGGCTCCAGGCCGAAGGCACGCAGGGCGGACCCTATTTCCTGTTGTCGCTCCGGGACTCGGGACACGGTGGCGGCACCACGTTGACGGCGCTCGTTGAACAAGATGTCGACGAGCTAAGCTTTTATTGCTGGGCGCTCGATGTCGTACCGCCCACGCCGGGCGAGAAGTCCGGCGCAACCTTGGAGGCCGCACAGTGAGTAATGGAGACACAACGGCAGACCTGAAGACCGTCGGTGTCATCGGAGCCGGAACGATGGGCATCGGGGTAGCGCACGACCTGGTGCTGCATGGCCTGTCGGCGGTGCTGGTCGACGTCTCGGACGCGGCCCTCGCGCGGGCGCGCGAGGAGATCGTACGGCTGGTGCGTTTCGGCGGTCTGGTGAAGGCGACGCTACCGAAGGTGAAGGTGTCGGAGGCCCTCGAACGGCTGCGTTTCACGACGCGTCTCGCGGATGTCGCCGGCTGCGATTTCATCGTCGAGAACGTTCCAGAGGTCTTCGCGACCAAGAGCGCCGTCTACACCGAGCTGGACGCCATCTGCCGCCCGGAAGTGTGTTTTGGCGTCAATACCTCCTGCATCTCCATCACCCGGATCGCAGCCGTGACGCGCAGGCCGCAGCAGATCGTCGGCATGCACTTCATGAACCCCGTCTATCTGAAGTCCGCGGTGGAGGTCATCCGCGGTTTTCATACGACGCAGGCGACGCTCGATAGGGCCTCGGCGCTCCTCGCGGCGCTTGGCAAGTCGGCGATCGTCGTCAACGACCTGCCGGGCTTCGTCGCCAACCGCATCTCGCACCTCATGATGAACGAGGCGGCCTTTCTCGTTCAGGATCAGGTCGCCGATGCGCGGGCGATCGACGAGATTTTCAAGCAATGTTACGGACACGCCATGGGTCCGCTCGAGACCGCCGACCTGATCGGCCTCGATACGGTCGTCAGCTCGATCGACGTCCTGTATGAGAGCTACCAGGACCCGAAGTTCCGTTGCAGTCCGCTGCTGCGCAAGATGGTGGCGGCCGGCAAGCTCGGGCGCAAAAGCGGCGAGGGATTCCACAAGTACTGAGTCGCGCGGGATTCCAGGTGCGCCGCGTCGAGGTACGCGGCGCCCCAACTCCGCGTTGCCCATCGCCGCAAACGTCTGATAGTGTCATTGAAGATGTCGCAGGCTTCGCTCGTAGAGTACATCCGCCACGGGCGGAGCAACCTTTCTCGACTTCCGCCAGCGGCTCTGTGTTCGCAGACGTCCCATGCGAACGCCGCACGGCACTGACGCCGCTTCCCTAGAAAATTTTCGCATGGCCCGCAATCTCACAGCGCAGCGTAGCATCGTCGACGCGGACAGCCCTTTCACCTTCCTGCAGCAACGGCTGCGTTACGTGGATGCGTGCCCAGACCGGACCTTCATCAACGTCGCGGAGAACGTGCCGTGCTGGCCGAGCCCGTTTCCCGACGGGGTGCTGCACGCCGAGGACACGCTGGCGTATGGCCCTTGTGAAGGCTCGGCCTTCCTCCTGCGGGCGATCGAGGCCCGCGAGCGAGCGGTCAACAAGATTTCTCCCAACCCCGAGGAGATCCTCGTCTCGAATGGGGCGCTGCACGGCCTCTCCCTGGTCATCCGTGCGCTGGCGCAGCCGGGGAGCGTGGCGTTGGTGCAGGCTCCCGTCTACATCTGCATTCCCCAGATGCTGCGCGCGGCGGGGTTCCGCGTCCGCTACTTCTCCGCGGCGGCGGGGCTCGGGGAGCTCGAGAGCCTGCTCGGCGAGGACACGCGGCTCATCTATGTGAACAGCCCCAACAACCCCACGGGGCAGGTGCTGTCGTCCGCCCAGATGGCGCGGCTCGCGGAGCTCGCCGCCTCGCGCGGCGCGAAGCTGCTCGCGGACGTGGTCTACGACAGCTTCGCGAAGCCGGGGGTGGACCGTGGGTCGCCGCTGGCGAATCGCGAGGCCTGGCCGCACGTGTACACCGTCAACAGCATGTCCAAGAACTACGGCTCGCCGGGTCTTCGGGTGGGCTGGGTCCTGTCGAGCGCGGAGAACGTGCGCATGCTGTCGGCGCTGCTCGAGCGCGAGTGCGTGTGCGTGTCGGGCCCGTCCCAGCGGCTCGCGGCGTCCATCCTCGAGCATGGCAACGCGGCGCTCGTGGACCACGTGGAGAGTGGCAGGCGCCTCCTGTCGGAGGCGTTGCGACAGGTGCCCGGTGTCGTGTGCGAGCCCGGCGTGGGGGGCACGCAGCTGTTCGCGTCCCTGCCCGTGGAGGACATCGAGGCCTACGGCGACACCGTCCTGCGCGAGCTCGGGCTCCTGCTCGCGACGTGCAGCCAGTACGAGGGCGTGAGCGGCCCCTTCATCCGGCTGCCGCTCGGTGCCCCGAGGGACACGCTCTCGCGCGCCCTCAAGTTGCTCGCCGAATCGCTCGCCATCTACGGACACGCATCTCCGAGGATCTGAAAAAAACCATGGATACCTTTTCGTCGACCGAGGTCCGCCTCATCGAGGCGCTTCAGCCCATTCGTGCGTTCGTGGTGGCGGCGGCCATCCACCACGTCTTCGAGAGTGGCATCTATGACGCGCTCACCAAGGGTGAGCAGGACGAGGGCGAGCTGTTCAAGCGGCTCGAGCTCGAGCCCGCGCGCGCCTCCGCGCTCCTGCAGTTCATGCGCAACGAGGGCTACCTGGGTGGGGCCAACGGGCGCGTGCACATGCTCGACAAGATGCGCGGCCTCGCGGAGTTCCGCGGCTGGTACACCATGCTCATCGGTGGGTATGGACAGACGTTCCTCGAGCTCGGTGACAAGCTGAAGGTCGGGAGCGGGAGCGCCTCGCGGCGTGCGGACCTGGTTGGAATTGGCAGCTGCGCCATCAGCCACTACGACGCCATCCCTCTCACCCGCCGGCTGATGTCCCAGATTCCGGGCGGCGTGAAGCGCGTGCTGGACCTCGGCTGTGGCAACGCCTTGTACCTCGTGGAGTTCTGCAAGCTGTTCCCCGAAATCCAGGCGTGGGGCGTGGAGCCGGACCGCAAGGGTTATGAGGCGGCCGTGGCGCTGGTCGAGCGCGAGCACCTCCAGAGCCGGATTCAGCTGACGTGCAGCGGCGCGGTGGAGTTCTTCCGCACGCCGCTGTCGTTCTCGCCGGACCTGACGGTGCTCGGCTTCGTGCTCCATGAGATCCTGGGCCAGGAGGGCGAGGCGGGCGTCGTGGGCTTCCTCAAGCAGCTCACGGAGCGCTTCCCGGACATCCACCTGGTGGTCATCGAGGTGGACCAGAAGATGGACGAGCCGCGCGCCATGCGCCACGGGCTCTCGCTCGCGTACTACAACCCCTACTACCTCTTCCATCCCTTCACGCGGCAGCGGCTGGAGACGCGGGCTTTCTGGCTGAAGCTGTTCCAGGAGGCCGGGCTGGCCGTGGTCGCGGAAGACACCGTGACGCCCGATGTGGACTCCACGGGGCTGGAGATCGGCTTCCTGCTGCGGCGCGCGGATCGGGTGGCGCGTCACGGCTGAGCCGGAACGAGGAGGGGGCGCGGCTGCGCACCCTCCTCAGTGGTCCAGGTGCCGCTGCTCGGAAACGGGCGGCTCCTGCCGCAACCCCTTCAGCTTCAGCTCCGCGCTCTTCCAGGGCCAATGCCCCTCCAGCTCCACGGCGAGGGTGAAGCTCAGGAAGGTGCGGATGAGCACGATGAGCCCGAGCACGATCACGCCCTGAAGCGTGGGCTCCTCGCTGACGGTGCGGATGATGTCGGCGGCGACGAGCAGCTCCAGCCCGAGCAGGATGGAGCGGCCGACCTTCTCGCGGAAATGGCGGAAGAGGCTCGCACCGGGCTCCCGGCGGAGGCGCAGCAGCACGGAGACCGCCGAGAAGACGGTGCCCACCACCATGGCGGCCACGCCAGCGCCCTCGAAGAGGAGCGCGGACACCGACACCCATTCCGCGAAGGCCATGGCCTCTCTCAGTCGTAGCCCTCAGCGCCGGGAGGGCAGGTGGGCTCTTCGCCCATGAGCGAGCGCAGGGTGTTCTTGAGCTTCATGCTCTGCACGAACAGGTCGTGCTCGGGAGAGCGGCCCGGGTCGGTCATGGGGCTCTTGAAGTAGAAGCTGAGCCAGTCCTGGGTGCCGATGCGGCCGCCGCGCTGGGCGAGATCGAGCAGCAACGCGAGATCCAGCACGATGGGGGCCGCGAGGATGGAGTCGCGGCACAGGAAGTCGATCTTGATCTGCATGGGGTAACCCATCCAGCCGAAGAGATCGATGTTGTCCCAGCCCTCCTTGGCGTCGCCGCGAGGCGGGTAGTACTCGATGCGGACCTTGTGGAAGAGGTCTCCGTAGAGCTCCGGATGGGTGTCCGAATCGAGGAGGTCATCGAGCACGCCGCGCTTGGTGATCTCCTTGGAGCGGAAGGACTCCGGGTCGTCGAGCACCTCGCCATCGCGGTTGCCGAGGATGTTGGTGGAGAACCAGCCGCGCACGCCGAGCATGCGGGCCTTCAGGGCGGGCGCGATGACGGTCTTCATCAGCGTCTGGCCCGTCTTGAAGTCCTTGCCGGCGAGAGCAACCTCGTGGTGACGCGCGAGCTCGGCGGCGGCGGGGAAGTCCACCGCCAGGTTGGGCGAGCCATTGGCGAAGGGCACGCCCTCCTGGAGACACGCCCAGGCGTAGATCTGCGAGTTGGTGATGGCCGGGTCGTTCTTCAGCAGGCCGGCCTCGAAGGACTGCCGCGAGCCATGCACCTGGTCGGGCGCGACGTAGGTCTCGGTGGAGCCGCACCAGACGGCCACGGCGCGCGAGCACCCGTTGGCGCGCAGGAAGGAGCGGATGTCCGCGCGCACCTGCTCGACCATATCGGCCTTGGTGGCGCCTTCCTTCACGTGCGTGCCGTGCAGGCGCTTGACGTACTGCGGATAGAAGACGCCCTTCATCGGGCGGATGGCCTCCAGCTCCGCGCGCACGGGCTCGAGCTGGGAGGTTTCGAGCACCTTGGCGTGAACGGCGGCGTCGTAGACGCTGTCCGAGAAGATGTCCCAGCCGCCGAAGACGAGCTGGTCGAGCTGGGCCAGGGGCAGGTATTGGTTCAGGCGGACCTGCCTTTCCCCCACGCGCATGCTGCCCATCTGGGTGAGCGAGCCCACCGGCAGCCCCAGGGCCTTGCGAGCCAGGAGCACGCCCGCGATGAACGTGCTGGAGACCGCGCCCATGCCGGGCAGCAGGACCGCGAGCTTCCCTCTTGGCGGGCGGATCGTGTCTGGTCGTTTCATCTGTCCCTCACTTGTTGTGCCGACACTCGGGGCGCCCGCCCGAGTCGGAGTACGTGCCGGGAGAGGAACCACCACACCCGCATCCTCCACCCCCATGTGCTCGCCTAAGGCTTAAGTACTCCTTGGACGTACAGCCACTTGCCCTCTCGGCCAATGGCGCGACTCCACTGTCCTGTCCGTAGGTCAATGCGACCGTGGGGGTGTCGAGCGTCCGACGACGACCAGGTTGTGTATCCAGAGACGCCTTGGAAAGTCCGGCGGTGCTGCTCACCCTGCGCGGAAGTTCTGCCTGCCGAGGTGCCAATGGCTCCAGCGGAGATGACGACCGAGCAGATCGAGCAGCGGGTGCGCTCGTTGGGTGAGTGGTTCCACAACCTGGACCTGAAGGGTGTGAAGACGGCGCCCCGGCACTTCCTGGGCAACTTCCCCAGCGTCTTCTGGAAGACCTTCCAGCACGCCATTCCCCAGGACCTGAAGGGCAAGTCGGTGCTGGATATCGGCTGCAACGGGGGCTTCTACAGCATCGAGATGAAGCGCCGCGGCGCGGCCCGGGTGGTGGGCATCGACCACGATGAGCGCTACCTGGCCCAGGCCCGCTTCGCCACCCAGGTGGTGGGGGCGGACGTGGAGCTGCGCAAGATGGACGTCTACGAGGTGGGCGCGCTGAACGAGAAGTTCGACGTCGTCCTCTTCATGGGCGTGCTCTACCACCTGCGCCACCCGCTGCTGGCGTTGGATCTGCTCTATGAGCACGTCGTGAAGGACCTGCTCATCTTCCAGACGCTGGAGCGTGGCAGTGACGAGGTGGGCCAGTTGGAGCCGGACTACCCCATCACCGAGCGCGACATCTTCGACCGGCCGGACTACCCGAAGATGCACTTCATCGAGCAGGAGTACGCGGGGGACTGGACCAACTGGTGGGCGCCCAACCGGGCGTGCACCGAGGCGATGCTGCGCTCGGCGGGGTTCGAAATCCTCGAGCGGCCCGCGCGCGAGGTCTACGTCTGCCGACGCGGAAGGCGTGCAGGAAAATGGGGCGCGGCCTACCCGAGCCGCTCCGTCGAGACCACCGTTGCCCACCCGGAGACCATTCAATGATTGAAGCGGTGAAGCTGTGGAACGAGCCCAACAACATGTCCCACTGGGACTTTGGGATCGACAAGGACTGGAGCATCTTCTCGCGCATGGTGCGCCTGGCCGGTGAGGCGGTGCGCTCGGAGAACCCAAAGCTCACGCGCGTGCTGGGTGGCATCTCGCCCATCGACCCCGCCTTCGTGCGCCGGATGAGCGATCAGGGCGCGCTGGAAGAGGTGGACGTCGTGGCGGTGCACGGCTTCCCGCTCGACTGGAACCACTGGCAGATCCACGAGTGGCCGGATCGTATCGCGGAGATCCGCGCCGCCTCCCGCCACCCGGTCTGGGTCACCGAGGTGGGCGTCTCCACCTTCGGCGCCGAGGAGGTGCAGGAGTTCGGCCTGCGGCGCACCGCGGAGCTGCTGCTGGGCAAGGTGGACCGCGTCCACTGGTACAGCCTCTATGACCTGCCGAAGGCGTGGCCGGCGACCACGCGCCACCGCGAGGCGGAGGGCTCGTCGTACTACCGGCACTTCTACATGGGCCTGCTCAAGGAGGACGGTACGCCCAAGCGCGCGATGCGCCACTTCGCCGACTACACGCCGGAGATGGGCATCTGCCAGTGGTTCCACTTCGAGGACCACCGGCTGGAGTCCGCGGTGGCGTGGCTCAAGAAGCTGGGCGTGAAGAAGCTGCGCACGGGCCTGAGCTGGGCGGACAGCCACCGGCCCAACTACGAGGCCTGGTTCGACCGGCAGATGAGCCTGCTCGAGGACTTCGACGTGACGCTGACGTACTGCTTCACTCCGGGCTCGTGCGGCATCAACGACCACCACACGAGCCCGCCCCGGAACATCGAGGAGTTCGCCGACTTCTGCGCGCGCATGACGCGCCGCTACGCGAAGTAGGCCCTTCACACCTCGAAGGGACGCGCGGGGGCGTCGAGGTGCTCGCGGAGCAGCGTGGTGTAGTGCTCCGCGGCCCGGCGCAACCGCGCGGCCTCCGCCGGGACGAGCACCTCCAGCGCGGAGGCCGCCATCACGTGGTGGCCCAGCTGGAAGGCCAGGTAGCACGGCCGGTAGAAGTCCATGAGCCGGGGGCTGACCGCGCGGCCGCTCGCGCGTGCCACGTACTCGGCGAGGATGTCCTGCTCGGCCGCGTCCAGCCCGAGCTCCACGGCGGCGCCCACCACGTCCCAGGCCACGTCCTGGCAGCCCACTAGGTCATGGGCATCGTGATGGTCCACCGCGTCCGCCTTGAGCAGCCGTCCGTCCGTGAGCAGCAACCACTCCCAGGCGTGGAGCTTGTTGTCCGTCTCCACCGGGCGCACCTCGGTGGAGAGCCGGTCGAGGCGCGAGGCCCAGACGTCGAGCGCTCCGGCGTACCCGTCACCCAGCACCTGAGCGGTGTTGTAGCGCGCCATCTCCAACAGCTTCGCGGGGGAGGCGCCCCGCCCGGGCTCCGCGAGGAACCGGCGGGCACGGAAGCCGAGGTAGGCGCCCACGCGCGTCATCAGCTCCGCGCGCTCCAATCCCCGTGACATCGGAAGGGGCCGGGCGCCCTCGAGCCACCGCTGGACGAGGAAGCCGTGCCGGAGCCCCTCGACGGGAGGCGCGAGGCTGGCGTCCGCGAGCTGGCGCGCACGTGCCAGGCGCCGCTCGCCATGAGCCCCGAGGCCGGCGAACTTGAGCAGGAACGTGCCGCGCTCGGCCAGCACGAGGTACTTGCGCCGCTCCTGTTGGATGTGGACCGCGGGCCAGGCCCGCTCGTCGGGGAAGACCTTGTGACGCCAGCCGCCGCCGCCCACGTCCACGATCGGGCCGTAGGCGGAGCCGGTGAGATCCTCGACCCAGGAGAGGAGGGGCTCCGGGTCGAAGTCGGCCGTGTACCGGCGTGCCTGGGCCCAGCGCGTCCGGTGGCGCTCGCTGGCCGCGGGCCCGAGCTCCCCCGCGTGACTCGGGAAGAAGAGCAGGCGCTCCCGTGGGACACCGTGTTCCTCCAGGAAGTCCGCCACCGCTCCGAACGAGCTGCCCGACATCCCCGGGCCCTCGTCCACGATGGCGACGTGCGCCTCGCTCGCGCGGGCCAGGAGCTCGCGCTCGAATTCGGGCGAGAGGCTGAGGGTGCGCTGGAAGGGGTGGCCTCCAGGCCGGATGGTGAGGGGTGGAACCGGGGAGTCCGCCGCGGCCGCGACCACACACGCCAGCCCCGTTCCGATGCTGCGGATGCCAATCACCAGCGGCGGGCGCGGCAGGAATTGGAGCGCGCTCGCGGCCTCCAGGTACAGCTCCGGGTAGAGCGCGTAGTACGCGTAGCCCTCGGGGACCTTGATGGTCACCCGCTCCGGGAGCGCCTGGCTCTCGAGCGTGGCGAGCACCTCGTGGGGCACGGGGGTGTAGCGCGAGAAGCCGCTCCGGTAGGAGTCCCGGACAGCGCGCGCAAGGGCCATGGGGAACGCGAGACATGCCTCGTGAAGGGGACTGAGCGTGTCCTGGTGCCGCTCGGCGAAGTCCGCGTCGAGCACGCCCTGCGCGAGCTCTCCCGCTTCGATGAGCAGGCCCACCAGTGCCGCATGGCGGCCGAGCCCCGGAGGCATGACGCCTACCTGGAGCAAGCGTTCACGAAGAGACGCGAGCACCTCGGCTGGCCGTACTTCGCGCGCATGGTCTCCATAGACGAGCATTGGAGTCGTCTCCCCCTTGACGGAAGAAGATAGGGGGCCTCACCTCTGGAGGGAGGCTGTGTCCTGCGGCACGCACTCCGAGGTACCGGGCGCCCGCATGGCCGCTCGCCATGGGCAGACTGCCACCGAGATCCGCCGCCCTGGGGAGCAGTTATGTCCTTTCGTTCACTGGCGCCGCTCGTGCTCCTGGCCCTGGTGGCCTGTGCCGGGCCACGAACGTCCTCCGCCTCTCGAAGCGCGCTCCCCGAGGTGGAGCGTCTCTACCGCTTCGAGGTGTCCTTCGTCCTGCCGGAGCACACCCGGCACCCGGACGATGTGACCATCGAGGCCCGCTTCACCGCTCCCTCCGGGAAGGAGGTGAGCGTGGGAGGCTTCGCCGTTGCCGGGGGAGGCTTCCGCGTGCGCTTCACGCCGCGAGAGACGGGAGAGTACCGGTACGTCGTCCGTGCCGATGGGGGCTCGGGCCCGCGCGAGGTGTCCGCCGGTGGCTTCCGGGTGCGGCCGGGCCAGGGACGGGGCTTCGTGCACCGGAGCAGCGCCTCCTCGCACCAGCTCGCGTGGGAGGACGGGAAGGTCTTTCTTCCGCTCGGGGAGAACCGCTTCAACGTCTACGACCCGTCGTGGAACTACAACCAGCTCCCGGCGCCCGAGTACGTGGCCTACATGGCCAGCAACGGAATGAACACCCTGCGCATCTTCATCTTCACCGACTGCGAGCGGGAGGAGCCGAAGCCAGGGCCGCAGCCCGGGTGCCTCGAGACGCAGGCGGGGCGCTTCGACCCCGAGGTGGCGGCGCAGTACGACGCCATCCTGGAGGCCGCCGAGCGGCACGGCATCTACGTCATCCTCACGCTCTTCGCGGTGGGCTTCACGCCGGGCGAGACGTGGAAGAGCTGGGAGGACAACCCGCACAGCACCGCGCGGGGCGGCGCCGCCAGCACGCCCCAGGAGTTCTTCGAGCGGCCGGAGCTGGCCGAGCGCAAGCTGCGCTATGTGCTCGACCGGTACGGCTACTCGCCGAACCTGCTCGCCATCGACCTGCTCAACGAACCGGAGTGGGACGGCAAGAACGGCGAGGAGACGTGGATGGCCTGGGCCGAGGAGCTGGCGGCGAGGTGGCATGCCGCGGATCCGTACGGCCACCTCGTCACGGTGGGCTCGGTGGGGCTGCACTGGAACGAGGACGGCGACGAGCGCCCCTGGTACGCGAGCCGCCAGAACGACCTGCTGCAGTGGCACCTCTACGGCAAGGAGTACTACGAGGTGCACGCGCTGGCGGCTGAGTTCTCGCGCAAGGTGGCCGAGAGCTGGGGCTACGACAAGCCCATCCTCTGCGGCGAGTTCGGCTACGGCGGCGATGACCCCAAGACGTTCGACCACACGCACGTGGGCATCTGGAGCGCGACCTTCTCGGGTGCGGGCGTGCTGGCGCACAGTGCGCCGCCGTTCACCCCCGACTCGGACGTGCTGATGACGCCCGAGCGGGGCCGCCACTTCCGGGTGCTGTCGGACTTCCTGTCGAGGCTGTCACTGGCGCCGGCGCTCTCTCCCCAGCCCGCTCCGCCCGCGATGCCCGAGGGCACCCGGGCCTGGGTGCTCGGACGCTCCGGCCATTGGGCGCTCTGGGTGATGGGCGCGAAGAAGGGCTACGGCTCTCCGGTGGAGGGCGCCACGGTGCGGATGGCCGTTCCCTCCGGGAAGTACCGCGTCACCTGGTGGAACGACGTGACGGGCGAGCAGCTCCACTCGGAGGAGCTGACGGCGCAGCAGGAGGGGCTCCTGCTGCGGCTGCCTTCCTTCGTGAGGCACGTGGCCGGAGTGCTGGAGGCCCTGCCCTGACGCCCGCCGTCAGACGGCCGGGCCCGCGTCCACGAGCGTGTGGGGCTCGCGCGAGGGCTGCCCGGTCAGCCGGCGGAAGTACGCGATGGTCTCCCGGAGACCGTCCTCGAGTGACACCCGGGGCTCCCAGCCGAGCAGCTGGCGTGCCCGGGTGATGTCGGGCTGGCGCTGCTTGGGGTCGTCCTTGGGCAGGGGTTGGAAGGTGATGCGGCTGCCTCCGCCCATGGCCGCGCGCACCGCCTCGGCGAACTGGAGGATGGTCATCTCGCGCGGGTTGCCGATGTTGACGGGCTCCTCCACGTCCGACACCGCCAGGCGCACGATGCCGTCGATGAGATCCGACACGTAGCAGAACGAGCGCGTCTGGCTCCCGTCCCCGAAGACGGTGAAGTCCTCGCCCCGGAGCGCCTGCCCCACGAAGGCGGGCACCACGCGTCCATCATTGAGGCGCATGCGCGGCCCGTAGGTGTTGAAGATGCGGACGACGCGGGTGCGGACCTTGTGCGCGCGCCGGTACGCCGCCACGATGGCCTCTCCGTAGCGCTTGGCCTCGTCGTAACAGGAGCGCGGGCCGATGGGATTCACGTTGCCCCAGTACTCCTCGCGCTGCGGGTGCACCAGCGGGTCTCCGTAGATCTCCGACGTGGAGGCCTGGAGGAACACCGCGCCCTTGGCCTGCGCCAGCCGGAGGCCATTCTCGGTGCCGAGGGAGCCCACCCGCAGCGTCTCGATGGGCAGCTGCGCGTAGTCGATGGGCGAGGCCGGCGAGGCCATGTTGAAGACGAAGTCCACCGGGCCATCGAAGGAGAACGGCTCGGTGATGTCGTGGTGCAGGGACACGAAGCGCGGGCTCTTCCGGAGCTCTGCGTGGTTGCGCGCGTCACCCGTGATGAAGTTGTCGATGCTCACCACCTCCGACGCGCCTTCGGTGAGCAACCGCTCACACAGGTGGGAGCCCAGGAACCCCGCTCCGCCCAGGACGATGATCCGCTTTCCGCTGATTGGATTCATTCCTGGAAATTGTGAATGCATCGCCGGCCCTGGAAGGCCCGCGTTGAGTCCTCGACGCCCCGGACGCCGACCCCGTCCGCCAGGCGTCAGCGGCGGCATTCATCGGTTCACGACTGAAGCATGGGGCCACTCGGGGGCGCTTGTCCGGACGCAGGCTCGACCACACTTCGCATCCTCACTCACACCCAGGTGTAGCGGAGGCAACGAGGATGGATGCGCGAACGAGCGGCGCCGGAGGCGGCGCGGCGGTGTCGAACGCCCTGATGCAGGCGGCGGTGATCGCGGGACCCAAAGGGGCGCGGGTCGAGCGCGTGGCGCGGCCCGAGCCGGGTCCCGGCACCGTGCGCGTGAAGCTCGAGGGCTGCGGGCTGTGTGGCTCCAACCTCCCCGTCTGGGAGGGCCGCGAGTGGTTCAAGTATCCAATGCAGCCCGGGGCGCCCGGCCACGAGGGTTGGGGCGTGGTGGACGCGGTGGGCAGCGGTGTCACCGGCTTCAAGGTGGGCGATCGCGTGGCCACCCTGTCGTCGGCCGCCTATGCCGAGTACGACGTGGTGAACACGGACTCGGCGGTGCTGCTGCCGCCCTCGCTCGCCGGAAAGCCCTTCCCGGGTGAGCCGCTCGGCTGCGCGATGAACATCTTCCGCCGCAGCGACATCCAGCCCGGGCAGACGGTGGCCATCATCGGCATCGGCTTCCTCGGTGCGCTGCTGACGCGGCTGGCCACCAACGCCGGGGCGCGCGTCATCGCCATCACCCGCCGGCCCTACGCGCTCGAGCTGGCCCGCGCGTACGGCGCCGCCGAGTGCATCCCCATGGATGACCACCACAAGATCATCGATCGCGTGAAGTCGCTCACGAATGGCGCCTTCTGCGAGCGCGTCATCGAGGTGGTCGGCGAGCAGTGGCCGCTCGACCTGGCCGGCGAGCTCACGCGCGAGCGCGGCAAGCTCATCGTCGCGGGCTACCACCAGGATGGGCCGCGCCAGGTGAACATGTGGCTGTGGAACTGGCGCGGGCTGGACGTCATCAACGCCCACGAGCGCGACCCCAAGGTCTACGTGGAGGGCATCCGGCTCGCGGTCGACGAGGTGGCCTCCGGCAGGCTGGATCCCTTCCCGCTCTTCACCCACCGCTTCGGGTTGGACGAGCTCAACCAGGCCTTCGAGGCGATGCGCACGCGTCCCGACGGCTTCCTCAAGGCGATCATCACGCTATGAACCGACAGACGATTCAGAAGGTGTCCCCCCGTCCCAGGATTGGCTTCCTCGGCGTGGGGTGGATCGGCCGCAACCGCATGGAGGCCATCGCCCGCAGCGAGACGGTCGAGGTGGCGGCCGTGTCGGATCCGGTGCCAGCGGCGGCCGAGGAGGCCCAGAAGCTCGCGCCGGGGAGCGAGCGGGCGGACTCCCTCGACGCGCTGCTCGAGATGGGGCTGGACGGCATCGTCATCGCCACGCCCAGTGCGTTCCACGCGGAGCAGTCCGTGCGCGCGCTGGAGCGGGGCCTGGCGGTGTTCTGCCAGAAGCCGCTCGGACGCTCGGCCGAGGAGGTGAAGCGCGTGGTGGATGCCGCGCGCGCGGCGGACCGGCTGCTGGGCGTGGACCTCAGCTACCGCTTCACCACCGGCATGCGGCAGCTGCGCGAGCGCATCGTGGGCGGCGCGCTGGGTGACATCTACGCGGTGAACCTCGTCTTCCACAACGCTTACGGGCCGGACAAGGCGTGGTTCTACGACCCGAAGCTCGCGGGCGGCGGGTGCGTGATGGACCTGGGCATCCACCTGGTCGACCTGGCGCTCTGGGTGCTGGGCTTCCCCGAGGTCCGGCGCGTGTCGAGCCAGCTCTTCACGCAGGGCCGCCCCCTCCAGAAGCGGGGGGAGGCCGTCGAGGACTTCGCCGCCGCGCAGTTGGAGCTCGCCACCGGCACCTCCGTGCAGCTGGCGTGCTCCTGGAAGCTGCCCGCCGGGTGCGATGCCGTCATCGAGGCGTCCTTCTATGGCACCCAGGGCGGCGCGGCGTTCCGCAACGTGAACGGCTCGTTCTACGACTTCACGGCGGACCTCTTCTGGGGCACCTCGCGCGAGCGCCTCGCGGATCCTCCGGATGCCTGGGGCGGCCGGGCCGCCGTGGACTGGGCCACCCGCCTGTCCCATGGTGCGCGCTTCGATCCGGAGTCCGAGCGGCTCATCCAGGTCGCCTCCGCGCTCGACAGCATCTACGGCTGATCGTCCGTCGCCGCCTGCCCGCCTTCCAGCGGGCGGGCGGCCACTCGTCCGGGATTGCGTCCCGTTGACGGCCGTATGCCGCTCGCCCGTACGCGGGGTGCGGATGGAAGGGAAGAAAAGTCGCGAGCGTTGGTGTCGCGACCATGCAGACTCCTTCCGTCTCTCGTGGCGCACTGTGGCGGGCGATGAGCTACCTCCGCCCCCACCGGCGCGCGGTCATCACCATCCTGAGCCTCGTCCTGACCTCCGCGTGCCTGAGCGCGATGGAGCCGCTGGTGCTCAAGCACATCTTCGACCAGCTCGGGTCGGGGGGCGCCTGGAAGTCCGTGTTCCTCGGAGTGGGAGCGATGGTGCTCATCGGCCTGGCACGCGAGGGGCTCGGGGCCACGTCCAACTGGCTCACCTGGCGCACGCGCATCGCCGTGCACTTCTCCCTCAACGAGGCCACCGTCACGCGCCTCCACCGCCTCCCGCTCAGCTTCCACCGCGAGGAGGGCGTGGGCGCGATCATGACGAAGCTCGATCGCGGCATGCAGGGCTTCGTGGGCGCCATCACCGAGCTGGCCTTCAACGTCATCCCGGCCGCCACGTACCTCATCCTCTCCGTGGTCATCATGTTCCGGCTGGACTGGCGCCTGGCCCTGCTCGCGCTGGCGTTCGCGCCCATCCCGGTGCTGATCGCCCGCCGGGCCGCGCCCAAGCAGACCCTGCGCGAGCAGACGCTCATGGATCGCTGGACGAAGATCTACGCCCGCTTCAACGAGGTCCTCTCCGGCATCGTGACGGTGAAGAGCTTCGCCATGGAGGAGCGCGAGAAGCAGCGCTTCCTGCATGACGTGCGCGAGGCCAACTCCGTCGTGACGCGCGGCGTGGCCTTCGACGCGACCGTGGGGGCGACCCAGAACCTCGTGGTGCTCATCGCGCGCGTGGCGTCGCTCGGTTTTGGCGGGGTGCTCGTGATGCGCGGGCAGATCACCGCCGGTACCCTGGTGGCGTTCCTCGGCTACATCGGCGGTCTCTTCGGGCCGGTGCAGGGCTTGAGCGGCGTGTACAAGACGCTGCGGACCGCCTCGGTGGCCATCAACCAGGTCTTCTCCATCCTGGATGCGCAGGATCACCTGGGTGATGCCCCGGACGCCGTCGAGGTCACCGACCTGCGCGGTGAGGTGGAGTTCGAGAACATCCACTTCGCCTACCCGTCGTCCTCGGGTCCCAACAAGCCGCTCATCAATGGCATCGACCTGAAGGTGAAGCAGGGCGAGACGATCGCCCTGGTGGGGCCGAGCGGGGCGGGGAAGACGACGCTGATGAGCCTGCTGTGCCGCTTCTACGACCCGGTCGAGGGCGTGGTGCGCATCGACGGCAAGGACATCCGCTCGCTCAAGCAGATGTCGCTGCGGCGCCACATCGGCGTGGTGCTGCAGGATGGACTGCTCTTCAACGAGAGCGTGCGCAGCAACATCGCCTACGGGCGGCCGAACGCCTCGATGGAGGAGATCGAGACGGTGGCCCGCGCCGCGCACGCGCACGACTTCATCATGCGCCTGCCGCAGGGCTACGACACCTTGGTGGGCGAGCGCGGCAACCGGCTGTCCGCGGGCGAGCGCCAGCGCATCTCCATCGCGCGCTCGCTGCTCAAGAATCCGCCGATCCTCATCCTGGACGAGCCCACCAGCGCGCTCGACGCGGAGAGCGAGGCGCTCGTGCAGGAGGCGCTCGGCAAGTTGATGAAGGGCCGCACCACCTTCGCCATCGCGCACCGCCTGTCCACGGTGGTGGACGCCGATCGCATCCTCGTGCTCAAGGGCGGGCAGATCATCGAGCAGGGCCGCCATGCCGAGCTGATGCGGCTCGATGGCTACTACGCCTCGCTCGTGCGACGTCAGACGCGCGGGCTGCTGCCGGAGCTGCCGTCGCTCCCCGAGCCGATGCATCCGTCGTCCGCGGTGGCGTAGAGCGCCGGCCTTCGTCTTTCCAACGTTCGCGGTCGGGTTGAAAAAACAACTCTCCAGGTCAGCTCGCCTGTTCGCGAGAGACCCTGCACTCCAGTGCTAGGACCGGGGTTCTACGACTCACGCACGTGAGCGAGAGCGCTTCGCGACAGTGCGATGGATCCATCGGGCCAGGGGTACCGCCGGGCAGCGGGGTGCTTACTCTTCCTGCGGAAAGACGGGGCCGTCGCACATCGGCTGGCTCCTTGACCTTCACAAACCTGGAACGCGCGCGACGCGGCGGTTGATGGGAGGGAACATGAGGCGCAAGCAGGTACTCATCACCGGAGGCGCGGGCTTCATTGGTTCGCATCTGGCCGATGAGCTCATCTCGAAGGGGTACCGCGTCAGGGCTCTGGACGCACTGCTGCCGCAGGTCCATGGCGAGAGCCGCTCTCGTCCGGAGTACCTGCACCCCGAGGTGGAGCTCCTGGTTGGCGATGTTCGCGACCGTGAGGCGGTGCGTCGCGCGCTCGAGGGCGTGGACTGTGTCTACCACTTCGCCGCGGCCGTGGGTGTGGGCCAGAGCATGTACGAGGTGGAGCACTACACCTCGGTGAACAACATCGGCACCGCGGTGTTGATGGAAGCACTCATCGAACGTCCGGTGGAGCGGCTGGTGGTCGCCTCCAGCATGAGCGTCTACGGCGAGGGACTGTTCCGCACGCCTGACGGCCGCCTGGTGCCTGGCACGGAGCGCACCCTGGAGCAGCTCCAGTCCGGCGACTGGGAGCTCAGGGGCGCTCAGGGCGAGGCGCTCGCGCCGCTGCCCACGCCCGAGACCAAGGTGCCGGCGCTCTCCTCCGTCTACGCGCTGTCCAAGTACGACCAGGAGCGGCTGTGCCTCATCACCGGCCGGGCCTACAACATCCCCACGGTGGCGCTGCGCTTCTTCAACGTCTACGGCCCGCGCCAGGCGCTCTCCAATCCCTACACCGGGGTGCTCGCCATCTTCGCCTCGCGGCTCATCAACGGTAACGCGCCGCTCATCTTCGAGGACGGGATGCAGCAACGTGACTTCGTCAACGTGCACGACGTGGCGCGCGCCTGCCGCCTGGCGATGGAGGTCGAGGACGCGCCCGGCCACGTGCTCAACATCGGCAGCGGCCGCTCCGTCACGGTGCGCGAGGTGGCCCGCGCCATCGGCGAAGTGATGGGCAAGCCACACATCCGGCCGGCGGTGACGGGCAAATACCGGATGGGCGACATCCGCCACTGCTTCGCCGACATCACGCTGGCTCGCAAGGTGCTGGGATACGAGCCTCAGGTCGAATTCCAGCAGGGGCTGGCGGAGCTGGCGGACTGGCTGAAGGGTCAGGTGGCCACGGACCGAGTGGCCGAGGCGAGGGCGGAGCTCGAGGCTCGAGGGCTGACCGTATGAGCAAGACACGATCAGGTCGGAAGAACGGTCACGACAAACCGGTGGTGATCTTCGGTGGAGCGGGCTTCATCGGCTCCAACGTGGCGGACCAGTACCTGAGCGATGGACGCCTGGTCCGGGTGTTCGACAACGTGTCTCGCGCTGGCGTGGAGCGGAACCTGCGCTGGCTCAAGGAGCGTCACGGGTCGCTGCTCAACGTGGTGGTGGCGGACATCCGTGACGAGGTGGCGGTGCGGGGCGCCGTGCGTGACGCGGGGGAGGTGTTCCACTTCGCGGCACAGGTGGCGGTGACCACCAGCCTCGAGGGCCCGGTGCACGACTTCGAGGTCAACGCGCGCGGCACCCTCAACGTGCTGGAGGCCCTGCGGGCCATGGACAATCCCGCGCCGCTGATCTTCACCTCGACCAACAAGGTGTACGGCGGATTGCCGGGGCTTGAGCTCGCCCAGGATGGCCGCCGCTACGGGCCCAGGGACGAGGAGACGCGTGCCCACGGCATCAGCGAGCGGTGCCCGCTCGACTTCGAGAGTCCGTATGGCTGCTCCAAGGGGTGCGCGGACCAGTACGTGCTCGACTACGGGCGCTCCTTCGGGCTGAAGACCGCGGTGTTCCGGATGAGCTGCATCTACGGCCCGCGGCAGTTCGGCACCGAGGATCAAGGCTGGGTGGCGCACTTCCTCATCCGCGCGCTCGAGGGCAAGCCGATCACCCTCTACGGCGACGGCATGCAGGTGCGCGACATCCTCTTCGTCGAGGACCTGGTGCGCGCCTTCCGTCTGGCGCAGGCGAACATCGACAAGCTCCGGGGACAGGCCTTCAACATCGGCGGTGGCCCGGAGCGGACGGTGAGCCTGCTGGAGCTGCTCGACCTCATCGAGCAGCGCACCGGGCGGCGCCCCGAGGTCCGCTTCGAGGACTGGCGCACCGGAGACCAGCGCTACTACGTCTCCGACACCCGCAGGTTCCAGGAGGCCACCGGCTGGGCGCCGCAGGTGGGCGTCGAGCAGGGCGTGACCCGGCTGTACGCGTGGCTGAAGACACTGGCCGAGGAGCGCGCGAGTCATGCACCCGTCAGAGGAGATGCGCTTGAAGCCTTCGCGGGCTAGCTCGAGCCGTATGGCCGCGACGCCGCCCGTGCGGCGGGTGTTGATGACCGCCGACACGGTGGGTGGCGTGTGGACGTACGCGCTCGAGCTGTGCCGGGCGCTCGCGGTGGACGGGGTGGAGGTGGCGCTCGCGACGATGGGGGCGCCGCTGTCCCCCGGGCAATGGGCCTCGGCCCGGGAGGTCCCGGGGCTCACCATCCATGAGAGCACCTACCGGCTCGAGTGGATGGACGACCCCTGGGAGGATGTCCGCGCCGCCGGGAAGTGGCTCCTCGAGTTGGAAGCGCGGCTGGAGCCCGACCTCATCCACCTCAATGGTTATTGCCACGGCGATCTGCCCTGGCGGGCCCCGACCCTGATGGTGGCGCACTCGTGCGTCCTGTCGTGGTGGGAGGCCGTGAAGGGGGAGTCCGCCCCCGACCGTTATGCCCGCTACCGCGAAGAGGTGACGCGGGGCTTGCGCGCGGCGGGATGCGTGGTGGCACCCAGCGCGGCGATGCTCGCGGACGCCGAGCGGCTCTATGGTCCGTTCCGCGCGACGCGGGTGATCGCCAACGCACGGCGGGCGGAGTCCTTCCCGCCCGGACCCAAGGAAGACTTCGTGCTCGCCGCGGGCCGCCTGTGGGACGAGGCCAAGAACCTGGCGGCGCTGGAGAAGATCGCTCCGTGGCTGCCGTTCCCGGTGCGGGTGGCCGGCGAGACGCACCACCCCGGAGGCGGTGACTCGGCGCGCACCTGTCAGGTGGAGCCGCTCGGGCGTCTCACGTCGGCGCAGCTCGCGGGCTGGATGTCGCGGGCCGGGGTCTACGCGCTGCCCGCTCGTTACGAGCCCTTCGGCCTGTCCATCCTGGAGGCCGCGCTCGCTGGGTGCGCGCTGGTGCTGGGAGACATCCCGAGCCTGCGCGAGGTGTGGGGCGATGCCGCGCTCTTCGTGGACCCGGACGACTCCCAGGGACTGCTCGCCGTGCTGCGGGACCTGATGGAGCACCCCGCCGAGCGCGAGCGCCATGCCGCCCGGGCCCGTGAGCGGGCACTCACCTTCACGCCCCGCCGCATGGCGGAGGCCTACCTGGAGCTCTACGCCGCGCTCCGCGCGCGGCCCGAGGAGGAGCGGGCCCTTCCCGCGCTCCACGCTTTCTGACGACCGGAGACTCAACCCCCGATGCGTATCGTCTTCTTCTGTCACTCCCTTCTGTCGGACTGGAACCACGGCAACGCACACTTCCTGCGCGGTGTGGTGACGGAGCTCGCGGTGCGTGGCCATGACGTCCGCGTCTTCGAGCCCGAGAACGCCTGGAGCCTGCAGAACCTGCTCGCCGAGCCCGGTGGGGCGGCCGTGCTGGACGAGGTGCGGACCGTCTACCCGCGCGTGAAGCCCGAGCGCTACGTGCTGGAGACGCTGGACCTGGATCTCGCGCTGGACGGGGCCCACGTGGTCATCGTCCACGAGTGGAGTGACCCGGAGCTGGTGAAGCGCATCGGCGAGCGGCGCAAGGCGGGTGGCACCTTCCGGCTGCTCTTCCATGACACACACCACCGCAGCGTGAGTGCCCGGCAGGAGATGGCCCGCTACGAGCTCGCCCACTACGACGGGGTGCTGGCCTTCGGCGAGGTCATCCGGCGCATCTACCTCGACGAGGGTTGGACCCGCCGGGCGTGGACCTGGCACGAGGCCGCCGACGCGCGCGTCTTCCGCCCGCGGCCGCAGGTGGCGCAGGAGCGCGATCTCGTCTGGGTCGGCAACTGGGGTGACGACGAGCGCACCGCGGAGCTCCACGAGTTCCTGTTGGACCCGGTGAAGGACCTGGGCCTGAAGGCGCGCGTGCATGGCGTGCGCTATCCGGACACCGCGCGGGCGGCGCTCGACGAGTCGGGCATCGAGTTCGCCGGTTGGCTGCCGAACCACCGCGTGCCGGTGGCCTTCGCCCAGGCGCGCGTGACGGTCCACGTGCCGCGCCGGCCCTACACCCGGGCGCTGCCCGGCATCCCCACCATCCGCCCGTTCGAGGCGCTCGCCTGCGGCCTTCCGCTCGTGTCGGCGCCGTGGTCGGACGCGGAGGGGCTCTTCACACCGGGACGTGACTTCCTCGTCGCCAACGACGGCCAGGAGATGCGGCAGCACCTGCGGGCGCTGCTCTCCGACGAGGGCCTGCGCCGGGAGATCGCCGGGCACGGCCGGCGCACGGTGCTGGCACGCCACACCTGCGCGCACCGCGTGAACGAGCTGCTGCGCATCTGCCAGGCGCTGGGACTGAGTGCCACCGAGTTGAACCCCATGGGTCAGGAAAGGGTCACCGCATGAGCAAGGGTCTTCGCATCGCCTTCTTCGGCTCCAGTCTGGTCTCGGCCTACTGGAACGGGGCGGCCACCTACTACCGTGGCATCATCCGGGCGCTGCACGACCTCGGGCACCGGGTGACCTTCTACGAGCCGGATGCCTACGAGCGCCAGCAGCACCGCGACATGGCGGATCCGGATTGGGCGCGCGTGGTGGTCTACTCCGCCCAGGGCACGGATGACGTCGAGCGCTGCCTGAAGGAGGCGAGTGACTCGGACGTGGTGGTGAAGGCCAGCGGCGTCGGCGTCTTCGACGAGCTGCTCGAGGCCCGCGTGCTCGACCTCCAGCGCCCCGGCTGCCAGGTGGTGTTCTGGGACGTGGACGCACCGGCCACGCTCGAGCGCGTGGAGAAGAACCCGAACGACCCGTTCCGGGCGCACATCCCCCGCTACGACCACATCCTCACCTATGGCGGTGGCGAGCCGGTGGTGAATGCCTACCGCGCGCTCGGGGCGAAGGAGTGCGTGCCCATCTACAACGCGTTGGATCCGAGCACCCACCACCCGGTGGCGGCGGATGCTCGCTTCTCGGGGGACCTGGCCTTCCTGGGCAACCGGCTGCCGGATCGCGAGGCACGCGTGGAGGCCTTCTTTCTCAGGGCCGCCGAGCTCCTGCCGCAGTCGCGCTTCCTGCTCGGGGGCAGCGGCTGGGGTGACCGCTCGCTGCCCTCCAATGTGAAGTACCTCGGCCACGTGTACACGCAGGACCACAACGCGCTGAACTGCTCGGCGCGGGCGGTGCTCAACATCAACCGCGACAGCATGGCCCGCTTCGGCTTCTCGCCGGCCACGCGCGTGTTCGAGGCCGCCGGCGCGGGCGCCTGCATCATCACCGACGCCTTCAAGGGCGTGGAGCTGTTCCTGGAGCCCGGACGGGAAATCCTCGTGGCGCACTCGGGCGAGGAGGTCGCCGAGCACGTGCGCAAGCTGACGGAGCCCGACTCCCGGCGCATCGGCCAGGCGGCGATGCGGCGCGTGCTGGCCGAGCACACGTACGCGCACCGTGCCTCCAAGGTGGAAGAGGTGCTCGGATTCAAGAAGAGCGGCGCTCACGAGCGGGTGGCTTGATTCATGGAGACGGAGACGGAGCGGATGCGGATCGTCATTCTCGGGCTGTCCATCACGTCGAGCTGGGGGAACGGGCACGCCACCACCTACCGCGGGCTGGTGCGCGAGCTGGTGCGCAACGGGCATGACCTGCTGTTCCTCGAGCGCGACGTGCCCTGGTACGCCTCCAACCGGGACATGCCGCGTCCGCCCTACGGACGCACCGAGCTCTATTCGAGCCTGGACGACCTGAAGGACCGGTTCGCCAGCGAGGTGCGGCGCGCGGACCTGGTCATCGTGGGTTCGTACGTGCCCCAGGGCGTGGAGGTGGGCGCCTGGGTGCAGCGCACCGCTCGCGGCGTCACGGCCTTCTACGACATCGACACGCCCGTGACGCTGGCCAAGCTGGCGCGCAAGGACTTCGAATACCTGTCGCCCGAGCTCATTCCGGGCTACCAGCTCTATCTGTCCTTCACGGGTGGGCCCACGCTCGAGCGCATCGAGCGCGAGCTGGGCTCCCCGGCGGCCCGGCCGCTCTACTGCAGTTGTGACCCCGAGCTGTACTCGCCGCAGCGCCGCGAGCCGCTCTGGGACCTCGGGTACCTGGGCACGTACAGCGATGACCGGCAGCCGGTGCTGGACCGGTTGATGCTCGCCGCCGCGCGCGAGTGGTCCTCCGGCCGCTTCGTCGTCGCCGGGCCGCAGTACCCGGCCACCATCCAGTGGCCCTCCAACGTGTCTCGCGTGGAGCACCTGGCTCCGCCCGAGCACCCGGCCTTCTACAATTCGCAGCGCTTCACCCTCAACGTCACCCGCGCGGACATGGTTCGCGCCGGGTACTCGCCCAGCGTGCGCCTCTTCGAGGCCGCCGCATGCGCGGTTCCCATCATCAGTGACCCGTGGGCGGGGCTCGACACCCTCTTCGTCCCAGGCGAGGAGATCCTCATCTCCCACTCGGGCGAGGAGACGCTGCGCTACCTCCGGGAGCTCTCGGACACGGATCGCCAGGCCATGGGACAACGCGCACGCGAGCGCGTGCTGGCCGAGCACACGGCGGCGCACCGGGCCAGGACCTTGGAGGAGTACGCCCGGGCGGTGAGCTCGGGACGCAAACCGTAGGACTTCGACTGGACATCAGGGGCGCGCCCGCCGCGAGCCGGCGGCGCCCGGGCGCTGAGGACGAGAGGCGGGACTCATGAAGATCGCGGTCATTGGGACGGGGTATGTGGGGTTGGTTGCGGGCACCTGCTTCGCCGAGTCGGGCCACGACGTCACCTGCATCGACGTGGACCCGAAGAAGATCCAGGCGCTGCGCAACGGCCAGATTCCCATCTACGAGCCGGGCCTCGAGGAGCTGGTCCACCGCAACATCGCCGCGCGGCGGCTGCACTTCACCCAGGACCTGAAGGCCGCGGTGGGGCCGTCGCAGGTGGTGTTCATCGCCGTGGGCACGCCGGAGGGCGAGACGGGACGCGCGGACCTCCAGTACGTGCTCAATGCCGCCGAGCAGATCGGCCAGGCGCTGCGCCACTACACCGTCATCGTGGACAAGAGCACGGTGCCGGTGGGCACCGCGGACATGGTGGCCGCCGCCGTCGCCCGCAACACCGAGTACGAGTTCGACGTGGTGTCCAACCCCGAGTTCCTCAAGGAGGGCGCGGCGCTCGAGGACTTCCTCAAGCCGGACCGGGTGGTCATCGGCACCAACTCCGAGCGGGCCCGGAAGATCATGGGTGAGCTGTACGCGCCCTTCGTCCGCACGGAGAACCCCATCCTCTTCATGGATCCGCGCTCGGCCGAGCTGACGAAGTACGCGGCCAACGCGATGCTCGCCACGCGCATCTCGTTCATGAATGACATCGCCGCGCTGTGCGAGCGCGTGGGGGCGGACGCGGAGATGGTCCGCAAGGGCATGGGCTCGGACAAGCGCATCGGCTACTCGTTCCTGTACCCGGGCATCGGGTATGGCGGCAGCTGCTTCCCCAAGGACGTGAAGGCGCTGATGGCCACCGCCCGGGACTCGGGGTTGGAGTTCGACCTGCTGCGCGCCGTGGAGAACACCAACGCGCGGCAGAAGCGCTGCCTGCTCACCAAGGCCCTGAAGCACTACGGCGGAGACCTGTCCAACCGCACCTTCGCGGTGTGGGGCCTGTCCTTCAAGCCGAAGACGGACGACATGCGCGAGGCGCCCTCGGTGGAGCTCATCGAGGGGCTGCTGGGCAAGGGCGCGCGCGTGCAGTGCCATGACCCGGTGGCGGCGGAGGTGGCGCGGCGCATCTTCGGCGATCGCGTGCTCTACGCACCGACCTGCTACGACGCGGCGGAGGGCGTCGACGGGCTCTTCCTGGTGACGGAGTGGAACGAGTTCCGCCACCCGGACATGAACCGTCTCAAGGCCCTGATGAAGAGCCCGGTCATCTTCGATGGCCGCAACGTGTTCGATCCGAGGCGCGCGCGCGAAGAGGGCTTCACGTACTTCGGCATCGGCCGCGGCCAGTCCTGAGGACCGGGAGCTTCTCCACTACCGGGCTCCACCGTCCTTCGCGGGAGCCGCCGCGGGTGCCTTGGGAGGGGCGCCGTTCTTGCCGCCGCCCTGGGTGAAGTCCTCACCCTCGACCAGCTCCGAGTCCTGGTTGAGGAACTCGCGGGCGACGCGGTCCACGTCCTCGGCCTTGAGGCCGGTGAGCACCACGCTCGCCGCCTTCGTGCGCGTGACGAGCGCCGTCTCACCCAGCGCCCCGTGGATGCGCATGAGCGCCAGGTGGATTTCGGGGTCGAACGGGTCCGACGCCAGGGCCTCCATGTAGGACTGCTTGGCCTTCGGGTAGTCCTTGCGGAACAGGTAGATGCGGCCCAGGTGCACGTTGGTGCTCGGCGAGCCCGGGTGCACGCGCAGCGAGCCGCGCAGCACCTGCTCCGCCTCGTCCAGCCGCCGCAGCTCCAGCAGCGCCAGCGCGTACTTGTTGGACACCGACTCGTACTTGTCGCCCACCAGCTTGTGCGCCTTGGCGTACTCCTCGGCCGCCGCCTTGATGCGGTTGCGCTCGCGCATCAGCTCGCCCAGGTGCGCGAACTTGCGCGCCGGCACCTCCGTCACCTCCGCGAAGTCCCCGAAGGAGATCTCCCGCCCCTTCTTCTTCTCGTCCTTCTCCTTCGCGTTCTCCTTGAGCACCACCTCCTCGCGAGGCAGCAGCTCCGTGGGGAAGGACTGCTTCTTGATGTGCGCCAGCCAGGACTTCTCGAACAGGCCGAAGGGCATGCCCGTGGCCCCCTCCACCGCCTTCTTGTCCTGCTTGCCATCCTTCAGCCCGAGGATGATCTCCCGCAGGCCCTTGTTGCCCTGCGTCGTGTACACGTAGTCGATGGCGTAGAAGACCTCGGCGAACGCCGTGGCCGCGTCCTCCGCCGTGGGCAGCATCGCGATGGACGGGTGCATCTTCTCGAACGGGATGAGCTTGTCGTCCTTCACCCGCCGGCCCAGCAGCGCCAGCATCGACGGCGTCATCGCCTGTCCCGGCTTGCCCCGCCAGCGCGACTCCAGGAACTTCGCCAGTCCCTCGTGCAGCCAGATGGGCACCGTGTTGTGGCTCATCTGGCTCACCACCAGGTGCACGTACTCGTGCGCCAGCGTGTCCTGCCAGTCGTACCCCCTCGCCACCGCCTTGGGGCTCGTCACCATCAGCTTGTTGAACTTGCAGATGGCGATGGTTCCCGTCGTTTGAATCTGCTGGTAGGTGAGCGTGCTCACCTTCGACAGCTCTCGCGCGTTGTTCACCACCTCCACGCGGATCTTCCCCGCCGGCCGGTATCCCAGGTCCTCCGCCAGCGCCCGGTGGATGGCCTCCAGCGTTTCCAGCGCGTAGGGCACCAGCACCTCGTCCTTCCCCTTCGGGTAGTAGAAGATGAAGTGCTCGCTCTCCGCTCGCGCGTGGTCCTTCACGATGTCGCGCGTTTCCTTCGCCAGCCGCAGGTAGCTGCCCGGCTTGTCCTCGATGTTGGCTCCCCGCAGCAGCTCCACCGCCTCCTGGTAGCGCCCCTCCTCGAAGGCCACCCGCCCCTGGAAGTATTTGAGCGGCTCGACGTCCTCCGGGACGATGCCTTCCAGCGCCTGCAGCTCCCTCCGCGCTCCCGGCACGTCCCAGTCGTCCAGCGACTTCTCCACCTTCCCCAGCCGCTCCTTCGCCTCGCTCTTCAGCGCGTCCTGGGCGTACGCGCTCGTGGCGAGGAACACGGAGAGGACGACGGTGAAGACCCTCACCCCGGCCCTCTCCCAGGGGGAGAAGGTGCTCGCAACCCGGGTCATCACTTGACCAGCTCCTCGTAGTAGCGCTTCACCTGATCCCGGTACTTCTCCGGCGCCCCCTGCTTCATCGCGTCCAGCAGATCCTTCCGGAACTCCTTCGGCGCCTGGTAGGCCTCCTCGTCCGGAATCTCCACCTTGTCCCGCGGGTCGTGTCCGTTGCCCTCCCGCTTTCCTCCCATCCCCATCGGCATCGGCAGTCCTCGCCCCTTGCCCCCCTTCCGCTGGCTCTCCTTCATCTGCTGCTGGAATTGCTTCAGCCCCTCCAGCGCCGCCTGCTGCTCCCCGTAGCCCCGGTTCGCGTCCTTGCCCTGCATCCGCTGCGCCGCCTCGCCCATCCGCTCGCCAATCTGCTCCATCTGGTCCCCCGCCTCCTGGCCGAACAGGGGCGCCATCTGCTCCATCTCCTCCATCTGCTGGCGCAGGCCCTTCGCCTTCTGCTCCAGCTCCTGCTGCTGCTGGGCCAGTTGCTGCAACTGCTGCCGCTCCTGCTGGCTCATCTGCGAGCCCGGCGGCGGGAAGAGGGATTGCAGCTTGCGGTTCACGTCCTCCACCGTCTTCGCGTCCTTCTCCAGCTCCTCCGCCAGCCGCGCCGACTGTCTCCGCACGTCCTCCGGATTGCCGTACAGCTCGTCCAGCGCCCGCTGCTGCTCGCCGAAGCTGGACAGCTGCTGCGCCGCCTCCGAGGCCCGCTGCGCCGACTCGGCCGCCAGGTCGTAGTCGTCCACCTTCAGCGCGTTCCTCGCGTTCTCCAGCTCCGCCTGCGCCTTCTCCAGCGGCTGCGAGGCCCGGCTGCTCAAATCCTCGGGCCGCAGCTCCTGGTAGCTCTTCTGCACCTGCTCCAGCTGGCGCTGCAGCTCGTCCTTCATCGCCTTGCCGCGCTCGGACAGCCGGTCCTTGTTCTGCTTGCGCGCCTGGTCCCGCAGCGCCTTGGTGGCGTCCGCCACGCGCTGCTGCTCCTGTGCCGTCTTCTCCAGGTCATCCATGAACTGGCCGAACTTCTGCGCCAGCTCCGGGTGCTGCGCGTCGCCGAACTCGTCCTGCGCCTCGTTCAGGCCGTTGAGCATCTCGTCCATCTGCATGGACAGCTCCTGCAGCTTGGCGAGCGCCTCGTCCGTCTTCCCCTCGCGCATGAGCCGCTCCACGTCGTCGAGCGCGCTCTGCATGTCCTGGTCCTTCATCATCTCCTGAAGGGCCTCGGCGTTGAGGTGCTCGTCGCGGATGCCCTGGCGCATCTCGGACATGCGCTGCATCAGCTCATCGATGCGGTTGCGCACCTCTTGAATCTGCTGCATCACCTGCTCGCGTACCTGCTCGTCCGGGTTCTGCTTGTACTGCTCGATGAGGTTGGCCAGCTCGCGCCGCTCGGCCGCCAGCTGCTTGGCCAGCTCCTGCAGCGCCTCCAGCTTCTGCCGGTCCAGCAGGGACTCCAGGTAGAGGATGTCCTTCTCCAGCTCGGTGATCTCCTCGTTCACCAGCGCGCCCAGGCGGGCCCCGGTGCCGAAGTCGTCGCCACTGGGCCGGCGCGCCTGGGTGCGCAGGTAGATGCGCCGGAAGTCCGAGGTGGCGCGCACCTTCTGGCCCAGCGTCTCGGCGATGTTGACGAGCGCGGTGACGAGCTCCCCGGGGACGTCCCGCTCGCGGTTGAGCTCCTGGGCGAGCGCGCGCATGTCTCCCACCAGCGTCAGGCCCGCGGTGTCCACCGACTGCGCCGACGCCACCTTCTGCGCGTCCTTCGTCCGCTCCCGGTCCGGGCCCTCCAGCCGGTCCGCCAGGTGGTCCACCATGCGGCCCCAGAGGGCCTCGGCCTTCTCCAGGGCGGCGCGGCGGTGCTCGGCGGCGCTGTAGATGCGCAGCACCTGGGTGCGGCTGACGCCCCGCTTGGCGCCCGCCACCGCGTCGTTGTCCTTCGCCTCGACGTAGTAGGAGATGCGATCCCCCGCCTGCACCTTCAACGTCCCCAGGTCCCACGTGTACGTGTTGCGCGCGCGCCGGCTGTCCTCCCGGGGCAGCGGGATGCGCGTCTCCTCCTTCGCGCCCGGAGTCCGGAAGACGAGCGCCAGGCCGCTGAGCCCGTAGTCGTCACTGGCCTCGTACTTGAGCGTCACCTTCTGGCCCGGGTCGATTTCGATCTCCGCCGCGGGCGTGAGCAGACTCACCTGGGGGTTGGCGTCCGCCTCCACGTTGAGCGGGATGTCCGGCCCCGTGGCGATGGGCGAGCGGCCCTTGTCGTAGAAGACGAAGTGGTAGTTGCCCGCCTTCTTCGCCACGAAGGAGCCCGTCAGCTCCCTCTTGCCCTCCACGGTGAGCGGCAGCGTCTCTCCGTTGACGACCAGCTCCGCGCGCTCCACCTCGCGGTCCGAGCGCGTCTTGAGCTGCACCTCGGTGCCCGCCGGAGCGCTCACCTCGCCATTGGTGCCCGGCACGGTGCGCGGGGCGAGCCCCGTGTACGCCGGGTAGCGGTACGTCAGCTCGATGTCGCCGGTGATGGGCTCGCGCACCTCGGCCGCGGCCATGCGGCTGGCGGACTCGAGCGCCTTGGTGAAGCCCACGCGCCAGTGCGAGCCCGCCAGGCCCAGCACCACCGCCAGCACCAGCACCACGCCGCCCAGCGCGAGCCCCGCGTGCTCGAGGCGCTTGCGGTCCACCACCGTGCCCACGTCCACCTGCTCCGCGCGCAGGTCCATCTGCCGCAGGAAGGCGTCCGCGAGGTCCGCCGAGTGCTGGGACTGGCCGACGCGCTCGCGCGACAGCTCCACCGCGGCGAGCACGTCCAGGGACAGCTCCGGCCGGCGCTCGCCGATGAGGCGCGCGGTGCGGAGGTCATCCCCCACGGTGCGCAGCGAGAGTCCCACGCCGAAGGCACCGGCCACGAGCGCGCCCGCCACCGGGGACAGGAACATCACCCAACGGCCGAGTGCCGGGGAGGCGAGCGCCAGGAAGCCGCCGGCCACCGCCAGCACCAGGAGCGTGGCCAGGCCCAGCAGCACGCCCTGCAGCCAGAGGTGGCGGCGTTGGCGCGCACGCACGGCGGCGAGCAGTTTCTCCACGCCCTGTGAGCGCGGCTCCTCCTGGGGCTCCCGCGGCGGGGCGGAAGGCGGTGGGGGAGGCGGAGGGGAGAGCTCCGGGCCTGGGGTCTGCGGGGATTCGAGATTCACGCTGTCACGTCCGCTCGGTCGTGTGGCAACCCATGGCCGGGCCACCTATTTCCCAAATCTGTAGCAGGACGGAGAGCGCGGCGCGTCCCCCTGGTTTCCAGGCGGGTTGCTTCTCCCGCCGGTTGTCGGCCGGTGGAAGCTTGGGCGGCGGCCCGAGCGCGGAGGGTTCAGCGGGTGGCGCTCTTGGCCGAGGTGGAGCCCTCTCCGTCCGCCGTGGCCGGCGGGGCCTCGTCGTTGTTGCCGTGCGAGGCGCGACCGGTGGGATTGTCGAGCGGGGCGTCACCGGAGCCCAGCTCCTCGGCGAGCGTGGCGAGCACCTCCTGGGCGGCGGAGAGGCGCGCGCGTGGCAGGCGGGCCAACGCCCGCTGCACGGCCGCCTCCACGGTGCCGGTGGCGGGCACGTCCATCGCCCGGCCCGACTCCGTGAGCGCGAAGAGCGCCTTGCGCCCGTCGAGCGGGTCGGACTTGCGCTCGAGCAGCCCCCGCTTCTCCATCCGCTTGAGGACGCCCGTGAGGGTGCTGGGGTGCACGTGGAGTATCTGCGCCAGCCGTCCCGCGGTGATGCCGGGGAAACGTCCCACCAGCCGGAGCACCAGCCGCTGCGGGCCCGTCAGGCCCAGCGTGGCCTCCATTCGCTTCGAGGTCGACTGCAGGCCATGATCCACGGCCCACAGCAATCGCATGAACTCCAGCACCTCACCCAGCTGCTGCGGTTCCTTGTTCTTGTCCGTGGAGGACGGCTGGCCGGCCTCGTCGATTGGCTTCATTTCTACAGTGTCCTCCAACTTCTACTCTGCTGTCGCCCGTCTCATCCTCTGGACAGGTAGTAAGTCCGCGTCCTACCTGCCCGGAAAATCCACTGCCCTGACTGCACGCCTCCCCTAAGCGCCAGGTAAGGGGGGAGGGGCTTACCCGCAGATTCGCGATGAGAGCGGGTGGCTAGCGCCAGGACGGTCGCCAATCAAGTGGATACGAAGACACCTTCGTGCCATGAGTTACGGACCTGGCGCGAATTGCCAGGAGGCTGTGCCTCATTGCCCTGGAGGTCGTTCCGACATGAAGAAGGCGCTTCGTTTCGTGGTTCCGGCGGCTCTGCTCTCGGGTCTGGTGGCGGCGGCGTTCACGTTCTCGGCCCAGCAGCCGGTGGCCGAACCCGCGCGGGAGGAGGCCTGTGTGGCCGATGCCTCCGAGCTCCTGGCTTGCTACCCGCCGGAGCCCGGGTGCGTGAGGCCCTCGAGCGCCTGCGTGTGGATCTGCCCGTAATCCCGGTGTGAGCCGCCTGCCACCCTCGCACGGGAGGCGGCGGTGACGTGCGGCTCAGCCCCAGGAGAACTCGTACTCGCCGTCGAGCAGCCCCGACGTCTGCCGCCCACGCACCTGGATGTCCCGGGCGTTGCTCGTCTCGAGCAGCGCCCTCAGCACGCCCTCGTGGCTCGGCAGGGGGATGAAGTTGCGGGTGAGGATGTAGCGGCCACTGGTGGGCCCCAACCACTCGACCTTGTGGTTGCCGAACGTCAGCGACATCCGGTAGGCCGAGGGCAGCGCGTCCACCAGCCGCTTGGGATCTCCCCGGGCCAGCAGCTTCATCATGGTCTTGCCCGCCGCCGAGTTCATGAAGTCGGCCGTCGAGCGCCGTCCCAGTTGACGCAGCGCTTCCTCCATGCTGCCGAACCTTGGCACCAGGAAGCGTGCTCCGGTGAAGACGACCCGGAGGTGCGCGCTGATGGGGTAGTTGAAGAAGTCCACGAACCGAGACTGTCCGCTCGCCTCGAGGCAGTGGCTCACGGCTCCATCGCCCGCCAGATCGCGCACCGCGTCCAGCAGGCCATTGGCGAACATGCCCCTGACGGAGTCCTCGGGTTGTGCCAGCCTCAGCCGCTGCGCGAGATCCTGCTCCCAATAATCGTACGGGTCGTACGACTTGGCGACAGCCGCGGTGGCGTTGCTGTTCATGAATCCCCCCGTCTCGAGCCGGCAAGCGTCTGCGATCAGGTCCATACGGGGGAAAGGTACCCGCACTTGGCTCAGATAGCGAAATCACCGAGGAACACGGTGGCTGTCCTTACGTCCGCATGCACACGATCGCCCTCGACCACTCCCAGGTTTTCGAACTCGGAGCGGGGGACTTCGACCGTCACGGTTTCCCCGGTGGGCAGTTTGAGCAGCACTTTCACGTATCCGCCCACGGACTTGAGCCGCTCCACCCGGCCGGTGACGGGCCCGGTGGTGCCCTGCGGGGGTTTGGCGATCTTGATGTCGTGGGGACGGACGAAGGCGTGGACGGCCTCGCCCTCGCGTGCGCTGTTGGGGGCCTGCACCACCAGGGAGCCGACCTCGGCGCGGCCCGAGCGGACATGTCCCCGCAGGACGCTGGTGCCGCCCACGAAGGAGGCGACGAACGGGGTGGCGGGGCGGTCGTAGATGTCCTCCGGCGGGCCGGCCTGGGCCACGCGGCCGTCGGAGAGCACGACCACGTGCTGGGAGATTTCGAGCGCCTCCTCCTGGTCGTGGGTGACGAGCAGGGTGGTGACACCCGTCTGCTCGTGGAGGGAGTGGAGCCACTCGCGCAGCTCCACGCGCACGCGGCTGTCGAGCGCGCCGAAGGGCTCGTCCAGCAGCAGCAGCTTGGGGCGGATGGCGAGCGCCCGCGCGAAGGCCACGCGCTGGCGCTGCCCGCCGGAAAGTTGCGTGGGGTAGCGTTTGCCCAGATCCTCCAACTGGATGAGGCGCAACATCTCGTCCACGCGCGCTTCCACGTCGGCGCGGGGCATGCGGCGCGTCTCCAGCCCGAAGGCGATGTTCTGCCGCACGGTCATGTGCTTGAAGAGCGCGTAGCTCTGGAAGACGACGCCGATGCCGCGCTGCTGCACGGGCAGGTGGGTACAGTCGACGCCCTCGATGCGGACGGAACCCGAGTCCGGCAGCTCCAGCCCGGCGATGAGGCGCAGCAGGGTGGACTTGCCCGCCCCCGAGGGCCCGAGCAGGGTGGTGATGGCGCCGGAGGGGGCGTGGAACGACACGTCCGAGACGGCTGGGGTCCCCCCGGTGGTGAAGCGCTTGGTGAGCTGCTCGACGATGACACTCATGGGACCTCGGCCTTCCACTCGACGTACTTCTTGACGGCCAACGTCACCAGCGCGAGCACCGTGAGCAGCGAGGCCACGGCGAAGGCACCGGCGAGGTTGTACTCGTTGTAGAGAATCTCCGCGTGCAGCGGCAGCGTGTTGGTCACCCCGCGCACGTGGCCGGAGACGACGGACACGGCGCCGAACTCGCCCATCGCCCGCGCGTTGCACAGCAGCACGCCGTAGAGCACGCCCCACTTCACCTTGGGCAGCGTGACGCGCAGGAAGGTGCGCCAGCCGCTGGCCCCCAGGGTGAGGGCGGCCTCCTCCTCGTCGGCGCCCTGCGCCTGCATGACGGGCAGCACCTCGCGCACGACGAAGGGGAAGGTGACGAACACGGTGGCCAGCACGATGCCGGGCACGGCGAAGATGATGTGGATGTCGTGCGCGTCCAGCCACGGGCCCAGCCACCCCTGCCGGCCGAAGAGCAGGACGAAGATGAGCCCCGCGATGACGGGCGACACGCTGAAGGGCAGGTCGATGAGCGTGAGGAGCACGTCCCGGCCGGGGAAGCGGAAGCGGGCGATGAGCCACGCGGCGGAGAGCCCGAAGACGAAGTTGAGGGGCACGGCGATGGCGGCCGCCAGCAGCGTGAGGCGGATGGCGCTCAGCGCCTCCGGCTCCAGGATGGCCGCCAGGTAACTGCCCACGCCCTTCTGCAGGGCGTAGGTGAAGACGGCCACCAGCGGGACGACGAGGAAGACCCCGAGGAAGACGAGCGCCACGCCGATGAGCAGCCAGCGCAGGAGCGCCGGGCTCGAGATGGTCCGCCTGTCGCGGCGTGGAGTGTGCGAGGTCGGGTGCATCGGGCGTTTCCTATCCGGTTCGGGCCTCGAGCCGGCGGTTCGTCCAGCGCTGGATGAGGTTGGCGGCGAGCAGCAGCGCGAAGGAGACCGCCAGCATCACCCCGGCGATGGCCGTGGCCCCGGCGTAGTCGTACTGCTCCAGCCGGGTGATGATGAGCAGGGGGGCGATCTCCGTGCGCATGGGCATGTTGCCGGAGATGAAGACGACGGAGCCGTACTCGCCGATGGCGCGGGCGAAGGCGAGGGTGAAGCCGCTGAGCAGCGCGGGCAGCACGCCGGGCAGGAGGACATGGGTGAAGGTCCTCCAGGGCGAGGCGCCGAGCGTGGCGGCGGCCTCCTCCACGTCGGCGTCGATGTCCTCGAGCACGGGCTGGACGGTGCGCACCACGAAGGGCAACCCGATGAAGGTGAGCGCCACGACGATGCCCAGGGGCGTGAAGGCCACCTTGACGCCGAGCGCCTCCAGGTACTGTCCGTACCAGCCGTTGTGGGAGTAGAGGGTGGTGAGCGTCAGCCCGGCCACGGCGGTGGGCAGGGCGAAGGGCAGGTCCACCAGCGCGTCCACCAGGGCCTTGCCCGGGAAGCGGTAGCGCACCAGCACCCAGGCCACGAGCAGGCCGAAGACGACGTTGACCAGCGCGGCGAGCAGGGCGGCGCCGAAGCTGAGCCGGTACGCGGCGAGCACGCGCGGCGAGGCCACGGTGTCCCAGAACTGCGCCCATGAGAGGGTGAACGTCTTGAGGAAGAGGCCGGACAGCGGCAGGAGGACGATGAGGCCGAGGTACAACCAGCTCAACCCCATGGTCAGCCCGAAGCCCGGAAGGACACGGCGTCTCGCACTGTGCTGCATGGTGGCGGCTCCGGGCTACTGCGCCTTGGGGACGTAGAGACGGTCGAAGGCGCCGCCATCATCGAAGTGCTTCTTCTGCGCCTGCTTCCAGCCACCGAAGACCTCGTCGATGGTGAAGAGGCTCACCGTGGGGAAGTGGCTGGCGTACTTCGCGGCGGCCGCCTGGGAGCGGGGCCGGAAGTGGTGCTTCGCGGCCAGCTCCTGGCCCTCCTCGGAGTAGAGGAACTGGAGGTAGGCCTCGGCCGCGGCCCGGGTGCCCTTGCGGTCCACGTTCCGGTCCACGAGCGCCACGGGCGGCTCGGCGAGGATGCTCACCGAGGGGACGATGATCTCGAACTTGTCCTTGCCCACCTCGTCGGTGAGCAGGAGGGCCTCGTTCTCCCAGGCGATGAGCACGTCACCGATGCCGCGCTCGGCGAAGGTGGTGGTGGCGCCACGCGCGCCCGAGTCCAGCACGGGCACGTTCTTGAAGAGGTTGGAGACGAACTCCTGCGCCTTCGCCTCGTCTCCGTTGTTCTTGCGCAGCGCGTAGCCCCAGGCGGCCAGGTAGTTCCACCGCGCGCCACCCGACGTCTTGGGGTTGGGGGTGATGACGGCCACGTCCGGGCGCAGCAGGTCCTCCCAGTCGCGGATGCCCTTGGCGTTGCCCTTGCGCACCACGAAGACGATGGTGGACGTGTACGGAGAGCTGTTGTTCGGCAGCCGCGACTGCCAGCCCTCGGGGACGAGCTGGCCCTTGTCGTGGATCATGTCCACGTCGTACGCGAGCGCCAGCGTGACGACGTCCGCGTCCAGGCCGTCGATGACGGCGCGCGCCTGCTTGCCCGAGCCGCCGTGGGACTGCTTGATGACGAGCTTCGTCCCGTGCTTCGCCTCCCACTGCTTCGCGAAGGCGGCGTTGACGTCGGTGTAGAGCTCGCGCGTCGGGTCATACGACACGTTGAGCAGGGTGATGGGCTCTCCCTGCCCGGCGCCCGGCTTGGAGCAACCCCCCAGCGCGGGCACGGCGGACAGCAGCAGGCAGAGCAGGGCGGCGGTGAGCTTGTGGAGGGACTGCGGCTTCATAGGGGTACCTCGATGCGGAAGGTGGCCGCGAGGTACCGGGTGGACTCGAGAGCCATGACGCTCGACAAAACCCACCGTCCCTCGCGGAGGTGGGCTCTCCAGAGCACGCGGCCGTCAGCCCTCGGGCTTCCGGCGGGCGAGCACCCACCCCCCACGCCAGCGGCAACGACAGAACATCCTGTGGCGGGTGGAGGTGGGCATTGAACGGTGAAGAAAGTGCCCGGGGGATGTCCGTTTGTCAAGAGGATCGTCCGTTATGGCGGATGGTCCATGGACGCGCCGGGGCTGCTCGGGTGGCCGCAGGCGTGATAGGTCGGTGGGGCGGCGATGGTGGCCGCGAGCCAGGGCGCCTGGTGCACGCATACGTATGGGGGGGCTGGAGGGAAGTACGATGGAGGTGACAACGACAGCGGGTGGGGCACGGGTGTCCGGGGTGCCGCTCGGGGTGGGGGAAGGGCGATGATCGACTGGCGACTTCCGAAGGGTGTGACGCGGATGGTGCTGGTGCGGCACGGGCAGCCCGTGGAGGAGATGCGGGGCCGGTGCTACGGGCGGCTGGACGTGGGGCTGTCGTCCTCGGGCCTGTTGCAGGCCGAGCGGGCCGCGCGGTTCCTGGCCGAGGCGCCCCTGTTGCGCATCTACGCGAGCCCTCGCAAGCGGGCGCTGGAGAGCGCGGCGCCGCTGGCGGAGCTCAAGGCGATGGCGGTGGATACGGAGGAGGCGTTCCGGGAGATCGACTTCGGTCTCTTCGAGGGGCTCAGCTACGAGGAGGCCGAGAAGCGCTACCCGGAGGTGTACGCGCAGTGGATGGCGCATCCGACGCAGGTGCGCTTCCCGGAGGGGGAGAGCTACCCGGAGATGCGCGAGCGGGTGAGGTCGGCGGGCCGGGAGCTGCGGACGCGGCATGCGGGAGAGACGTTCGTGCTGGTGTCGCACGGCGGGGTGAACCGCACGCTGCTGGCCGAGGCCCTGGGCATGCCGGACGCCAACCTGTTCCGGCTCGAGCAGGGGTACGGGGCGGTGAACATCATCGACTTCTACGGGGACGAGCCCATCGTGAAGCTGATGAACGTGACGTTCGGCTAGAAGCTCGCGTCGAGCTGGAGGCGGGCGAGGTGCCGCGCATCGCCGCCCGCGGAGCCGAAGATGTAGAAGTAGTCACCTTGCAGCTTGAGGGCGTGACCGTTGAGGTAGAGGTTGACGCCGCCCCCGAGCTGCTTGCCCTGCGTCTGCGCGAGCTGCACCAGCTGCGGGTCGGTTCCCCGGCGGGTGAAGAGCTCCTCCCACCGCGCGCTCACCTCCACCTGGGGATGCACCATCATGCCTCCCTGCACGAAGTAGCCGTAGCCGGAGCGGGTCGGCTCGCGGGTGACGGCGCCGTTCGCGTCGGTCCGCTCGAGCACATCCACATGGGCCCGTCGCCACAGTCCCTCGGCGAGCAGCGAGAAGCCCCGGTACTTGAACACCAGATCCGCGGCCAGGTGGGTGTAGTTGGCGGTGCCGGCGGTGAAGGCCGTTCCGTAGGTGCTCTGGGCGCGCGAGGTGCGGAAGTTGTAGGCGGCCGCGACCCCCAGGCTCAACCGGGGCCTCGCCGCGCGGGTCAGGTCTCCCTCCTGATCGTCATCGAAGGCGCCAAAGGGCCGCAGCGTGAGCCGGAGGACGGTGAGCGGTCCGGGGGCATACGCCGCGAAGCGGTTGCGCCCGTCGCCCCCGCCGATGAAGAACTGGTAGCCGAGCAGCTCTCTCAATCCGAAGAGGTTGTTGGACGAGAGCATCACGCCCACGTCCCGGTCGAGGCTCAGCTCGCGCACCACCAGCTGCCGGTCCACCAGCTGCAGCGCGAACTCGCGGATGGTGCGGGCGCGATCGAAAGGCACGAAGAACTGCCCGACGCGGATGTTCAGGTCGCGGAAGCGGGTGTAGTCCACGAAGGCATCGAAGATCGGCGAGCTGCTGCCCGACTCGAAGTCACCCCCGCCGAAGGCGAGCTGGATGTTGTAGCGCAGCTCCGGCACCAGCACGTTGCCGTGCACCACGAGGCGGAGCGTCTTGACGTTGAGCTCGTTCGTGTCGCTGTCGCCGACATGGAGGAACGTCTCCCGGAGCTGGATCCGCGCGCGGAGGCCCAGGGAGTAGCGGTCATCGGGCGACCTCACCAGGATTCCGCGCCCGGGCTCCGCGGTGATGATGGGCGGCGGGTTGGCCGGTGCCGCTGGCGCAGGCGCCGGAGCGGTGCCCTGGGCCAGGGCGGTGGTGCCGAGCCCGAGCCACAGCGTGAGGAGGATGTGGAAGACACCCAGGGACTGCTTCGAGATGTTCGAGGACATGGCGGTGTTCGCGCGGTCACTGCTGTTGCGACGTTCATTCCCAACCGCTCCGGCGCGCTTCGCGCCAGGGCGGCGATTCATCGATGACACGGGGATGGGCGACAACAGCGGCGGCGGACCTTCGTCATGGGTGTTTCCAATATAACGGATGCCCCAGGGGAAACAAGCATTGGAGCATCCGCTATAGCGGATGATGAGGGCCCGGCGCGGGTGGGCGGGGGAGTTGGATAGAGTGGCCCGCCATGGAAGCCGCTCCTCCCCGAGTGTCGCACTCCTCCCAACTGCTGCGGGAGTACCTGAACCAGGACGTCGTCCCGCGTGAGATGGCCATCGCCCGCTTCATGCGCGGGATGATGGTGCTCGGCTGCGTGGCCTCGTTGCTGCTCATCGGGGTGATTGGCCCGGGCCTGTCGCTGAGCCTGGCGGGGCTGACGGGCGGGCTGGGCATCTACTACACGGTGATGCTGCGCGCGTTGCGGCAGGGCGGGTTCCATCCGGCGATGCAGTGGGTGGACAGCGCCGTCACCGTCTCCATCCCCGCGGTGGCGTGCGCCATCGACGCGTACTTCCACGATGCCGTGTACGCGCTCACCACGCCGCCGGCGCTGGCCTGGGGCTCGCTCATCGTGGTGTGCGCGCTCCGGGCGGGCAAGAAGCTGGCGTACGGGGCGGCGGCGCTCGCGGCGGTGGAGTACATGGCGTTGTACGTGTTCGTGCTCCAGCCCCGGCTGCCGCCCGATACCCTGAACACGCTGTCGTTCCCGATGGTGTTGCTGCGCTGCGTGTTCCTCTTCGCCTACGGGCCGCTGACGGCGACGCTGGCCGGCCTCATCGTGAGCAAGGCCGAGGACGCGCTGCGCGCCATCCGTGAGAAGGACGTGATGGGCAAGTACTTCCTCCACGAGCGGCTGGGCGCGGGCGGCATGGCCGAGGTGTTCCGCGCCACCTACAGCCCGGAGGGCGGCTTCGAGAAGCAGGTGGCCGTCAAGCGCATCCTGCCGGCCTACGCGGACAACGAGGAGTTCCTCGCCATGTTCCGGCGCGAGGCCGCGCTGGGCTCGCTGCTCATCCACCCCAACATCGTGCAGGTGCTCGACCTGGGGCGGCACCAGGGGACGGTCTTCCTGGCCATGGAGTACGTGGATGGCCTGCCGCTGAGCTCGCTGCTGCGGCGCCTCCCCGCCCGCAGGCTGCCTCCGTCGGCGGTGGCCTACATTGGCGCGGAGGTCGCCTCCGCGCTGGCGCACATGCACGGCCGGACGGGCCCCAAGGGCGAGCCGTTGGGCCTGGTGCACAGGGATCTCAACCCTCCCAACATCCTCCTGTCGCGGATTGGCGAGGTGAAGGTGTCGGACTTCGGCATCGCGCGCGCGGCGAACCAGATGGCCCTCACCCAGGCGCAGACGGTGCGCGGCAAGGCGGGCTACATGGCGCCGGAACAGGCCTACGGCAAGCCCCTGGATGGCCGGGCGGACCTCTTCGCGCTGGGCCTCACCCTGCACGAGGCCCTCACCGGCCAGCGCGCCCTGCAGGGCGACAGCGAGGCGGAGCTGATGATCGCCTCCACCCAGCAGCAACTGCTTCCGCCCTCCCACTTCGTGGCCGGCATCTCGCCCGCGCTGGACGCCATCATCATGGGTCTGCTCCAGCATGACCGGGAGCAGCGCACGCCCTCGGGCGAGGTGCTGCAACAGCAGCTCATGGTGCTCACCGGCTCCGAGGCGCCCTATCCCCAGGGCAGGCAGCAGCTCATCAATGCCTTGCGTCTGGTCATCACCCACACCTCGGCGCCCGTCCAGCCCCTCCAGCTCACGCCCGACATGGCCCTCACGGAGAGCGTCGAGGCGGCGACGCGGCGCCGCGCCGTGGGCGGGTGAGGGCGGGCAGGGTGCCCGAGGTCCGGGACACCCTCCCTCCCGCGAGCTCAGCGCTTCGCCGTCGCGTCGCCCGTGGCGCGGACCTCGTCCTCCTCCACGGGCACCTTCTCCACCTTCAGCGACGAAGGACCCTCCAGCGTCAGGTACGGCTTGAGCTTCAGGAACTGCTTCTTGCCGAAGCCCTTCACCCGGACCAGCTCCTCGACGCGCTTGAAGGCCCGCTTCTGCCGCCAGGCGATGATGCGCTGAGCGGCCTTCGGCCCCACGCCCGGCAGCAGATCCAACTGGGCCACCGTCGCCTCGTTCAGGTTCACCACGCCCGTGTACTGGGTGCGCAGCTTCGACCCCGAGGCCTCGGCGGCCCCGGGCACCCACAGCACCAGCCCCAACACCGTGGCCACCACCCTCGCCAGCACGCGCCCGCTCACGAGTGGCCTCCCACCGGCAGCGAGTCCAGCCCACCCTCCATCCCGTAGCGCCCGCCACCGCCCGCCTGCGCCGTGTCCCGCTTCTCCGCCGCCTCGCGCACGTGCAGCTTCCCATCCAGCGGCAGCACATCCAGCAGCACGTTGAGCGAGCCATCCTTGTTCACGAAGGCGCTCCCCGCCCGCACCCAGATGCTTCCCCCCTTGCCCTCGCGGATGGAGAACACCGCCAACCGCTTCCCCGCCGTCAGCATCGACCACACTCCTTCACCCCCGCGCCTCCATTGACGCGGTCCCCAGGCCCAGAGCAGCCGCCGTGCCAGGGGCATTTCCCTCGGGGCACGCGCTCCCGGGGCGTACACCCCTGCTCCAATCGTCCAGCGCGTGGGATGGCCACATCCGGTGGGGACTGGCCGCGCTCACTCTTCGTGCACACCCTGCGGCTCTCTTCCGCTCATGTGCTGGAGGGTATTTCCGTGGACCTGAAGTTCTCCGCGCTCGCATCTCAATTCCTCGAGGATCCTCAGGCCGTGCGACGTGCGGTGTGCTGGCCCGTGCTGGTGTGGGAGGCACCTCCCATGGGGGTACGTCCTCTCTTCACCCGGAGTACCCTGTCGGTCCCGGGCCTGTCGGCGCGGCGGCCCACCATCGCCGAGCCGCTCGTGCTCGAGGTGCGCAAGCGTTCACGAAGCATCACTTCTCCCCGTTCTCCCCATGACCTGGGAATCCACCTGGGGCGTACACCCGACAACGACATCATCGTGGAGGACCCCACGGTCTCGCGCGTCCACGCCTCCTTCCACGAGGAGAAGCACACGGGCGTCTGGTGCGTCACCGACAGCGGGAGCCACAACGGCACCTGGCACGATGGCACCCTGCTCATCCCCGGCCGGTCCACGCCCCTGTTCGAGCGCGCCTCGCTGCGCTTCGGGGACGTGATGGCCACCTTCCTCCACTTCTCCGCCTTCAATCAGTTCATCCTCGACTGGTTGGCCCGCCACGCCCGCGCCTCCCGGACGTCGGTCATCACCGAGGGTGGCTTGACGCGCGAGGGTTGAGCCCCTAGGAAGGGCCTGCCCTTGGGTGCCCATGCCGGGCCTTCAAGAGGGAAGCCGGTGAGAGTCCGGCGCGGTCCCGCCACTGTGATCGGGCGGCCCTGACGTCAGGGCGGGGATCCTCGGCAGTCGCCACTCCGGCTCGCGGGCTGGCGGAAGGCGGAGGAGCCCTTCTGGCAGGCGCGGCGTGCGCCTCGGCCGGAGTCCCGGGAGTCAGGAGACCTGCCCGGGGGTGTGGGCGCGAGGCGTCCGCGATGGCCTTCTCTCTTCGACGGAGAGAGTGGAAGGCGGATGCATGCGGCGGTCGTACCTCGCCGGGCGGTGGCTCTGCCTGGCGCTCAGCACGAGTGGCGTCGCGCTCGCCCAGGAGGCCGAGGAGCCCCTGCTCGTTCCCGCCGTGGAGGTGGAGGAGGCGCCCGTCGCCCCCGGGTCTCCGGAGGAGGCCTCGCGCAGGGATCCGAGCGGCGCCGTCACCGTCATCCGCGTGGATGAGTTCGGCGGCGCGGCCCGCGACACCGCGGCGATGTTGTCCACCGCCCCCGGCGTCACGCTGCAGGACCTGGGCGGGTACGGGCAGAGCAAGAGCCTGGTGGTGCGGGGCGCGTCCTCCAACGGGACGCTCGTGCTGCTCGATGGCATCCCCCTCAATGGCGCGGGGGGCATCGCGGACCTGTCGCGTGTGCCCGTGGCCCTGGCCGAGCGCTTCGAGGTGCTGCGGGGGGGGGCTGGCGCGCGCTACGGCTCGGGAGGGTTGGGCGGCGCCATCAACGTCATCACCCGCCGTCCCGGCGCGGCTCCGCGCGCGGCGGGAGAGCTTTCCTATGGGAGCTGGGACACGGCCACGGGGTGGCTGTCCGCCACGGGGCCGCTCGCGGGCGGCGAGGCCTTGCTGCTCGTCCACGGAGGCACCTCCAGCGGGCGCTTCCCGTACTCCTTCGATCCGAGCCCCACGCTGCCCGGGGACGCGCTCATCGAGCGCCAGCGCACCAACAACGACGCGCGAGGTGCCGGAGGCCTGCTGCGGCTGCGGAGGGACCTGGGCCGGGGTTTCTCGGCGGACCTGCTGGGCGAGCTCTCCTTCGACGAGCGGGGCCTCGCCGGCACCGCGCAGAACCCGAGCGAGGACACGCGCCAGTCCGGAGCGCGTGGCTCGGCCAACCTGCGGCTCGCGGGCACGCTGCCGGGTGGCGTGCGGACGAACGCGCGCGCGTACTTCCGGCGGGACCGGCTGACGCTGTCCGGTGGCCCGTGGGGACAGCAGGGCGCGCAGGTGCAGTTGCTCGGCGGGGTGGAGGTGGAGGGGCAGGTGCTGCTGGGCGGATGGCACTCGCTGTCCGCGCTGGTGGGCGTGGGCGGAGAGTCCGTGTCCGCCGCGGAGACGAACGCCGCGTCCGGGGGTGAGCCGGCGTGGCTGCGCGCCAGCGTGATGGCGATGGACGAGCTGCTGCTGTGGGACGGGTTGCTCACCGTCGCTCCGTCGCTCCGCTTGGAGCGGGCGGGTCCGTACACGCTGCTGTCCCCGAAGGTGGGCGTCACCGTGGCATTGCCCGCGGGCCTCGAGCTGCGCGCCAACGCGGGCCGCTCGCACCGCGCGCCCTCCTTCCTGGAGCTGTACGTGCGTCAGGGCACGCTGCTTCCCAACCCGGACCTGCGCCCCGAGAGCGCCCTGTACGCGGACGCGGCCGTGGTGCACCGCTCGGAGGTGTCCTTCGCCTCGGTGGGAGGCTTCGCCAGCCTCTATGAGGACCTCATCTCCTACGAGGCCTACCCGCCTGGCGCCGCCAAGCCGTACAACTTCGCCAACGCGCGGGTGGTGGGGCTCGAGGCCGAGGGCGAGTGGCGGCCCCATCCGCTCCTCTCCGGGGCCTTCAGCTACACGCTCACCGTCTCGAGCGACCTGCAGCGCGATGGCCGCTTCTATCTGCGCGAGCTGCCCTACCGGCCTCGCCACAAGCTGGCCGCGCGAGTCCTGGGCGGCCCCCGGTGGCTCACGGGGCGGGTCGAGGTGGTCGCGCAGTCGGCACACTTCCTTACCCGGGATGGCGCCATGTCCCTGCCCGGACGCACCTTCGTCCACGCGGGCCTGTCCAGCTCCTTCGGCTCGCGCACGGAGCTCACCGTCTCCTGCGAGGTGAAGAACTTGTTCGACGTTCACGCCGAGGACTTCATTGGGTACCCACTCCCCGGCCGTGCCGTGTACCTGTCGGTGGCCGGTGCTTTCGGGCCGGGTTCTCCCAGGGAGTCCTCTTCGGATTCCAGGACAGAGGCTCCATGATGCGGAAATACCCTCACCCCAGCCCTCTCCCAGAGGGAGAGGGGGCATACACCGTGTTGAGCCGGTTGACGTTGGTGTTGTTGCCCCTGCTCCTGACGGCTTGCCCCGACGAGGGCCCCTTGTGTGTCGAGGAGCAGACCCGCTGTGGTGAGGTCTGTGTCGACCTCTCCAGCTCCTCGTCTCACTGCGGGGCCTGTGGGGTTGAGTGCTCCGCCACGGAGGCTTGTGTCGAGGGCTCCTGTCGGTGTCGCTCGGGAGCCACGGTGTGCGGTGGCCAGTGTGTCGTCACCTCGTCGGACCCCGCCCATTGTGGTGGCTGCGCGGGCGAGGGCGGCACGGCGTGCTCTCCGGAGCAGGTCTGTGAGCAGGGACAGTGCAAGGCCGCTTGCACCCTGGCGTCTTCCGTACGCTGCGACCGCTCCTGTGTAGACCCCGGCACGGATGCCTTCCATTGCGGCGCCTGCGGTAATGTGTGCCCGGACGTCCAGAGCTGTCGCGGTGGGACGTGCACCTATGACCTCGTCGCCGCGTGCTTCAACACCGGGCAGGTGGTGGGCATCCAGGCGGGGCCGGACGTGAAGGGGCCCGCGGTGGCCGTGGGCACCAGTCCTCAATCCGTCGCACGCATGCAGGACGTGCTGCTGGTGCTGGATGCCTCCATGCGGCTCCTCCAGGCCCGGCTCTCCGATTACGGCGAGCTGCCCGCCCGGAACACCACGGGGCTGGTCCCCAACCAGCTCCTCGTCCGGGATCCCTACGTCTTCGTCCTCAACTCCACCAGCAACACCCTGCAGGTGCTCCGGCGTGACGAGGAGCCCTCCGGCGGCCCCGGTCCTCGCTTCTCCGATGGCATCACGCTCACCAACGTGGGCAGCGTGAACTTCGGCGCGAATACCAACCCGTACGGGTTCACGGAGTCGGGCTCGGACGTGTACGTCACGCTGTTGGGCAATCTCCAGACGGACCCGTCCGCGGGTGGCAAGGTGGCCCGCGTCTCGATGGCCGATCCCACCGCACCGGGCATCACGGATGTCTTCACGCTGCCCACGGGCGAGGCGCTGAAGCCCTTCGCGGGCCGCACCACCGTCCCCGCTCCCGCGGGCATCGCCTCGCATCAGGGCCGGGTGTATGCCGCCCTCGGTAATCTGGACCCGAGGGATTTCACCGTCGGAGGCCCCGGGTTCCTGGCCCGCATCGATCCCTCCACCCGCGCGGTGGCTCTCATCGAGCTCGGCGAGGGTTGCCTCAACCCGTTCTGGGTCGTTTCCATGGGGGAGCGGCTGCTCGTGAGCTGCGGCGGTGGGACGACCTATGACCGCAACTTCAACCTCATCGACGTGAGGGGGACCGGCCTGGTGCTGATCGGCGCGGATGACCGCGTGGCCGCCTCGCTCGCGCTGCGGTGCCCGGAGGCGACTTCGTGCCCGCTCCCCTCGGCTGGCCGGTTCTCCGTGGTGGGCAACCGCGCCTACGTGGGTGACAACAACGCGGGCCGTGTCTTCGTCATCGAGGTGGTGGGTGACTCGCTCGTGGAACGCCGAGGGTTCGGACCCGGTGCCGAGCCGCCCATCCTCGCCTGCCCGCGCGACAACAAGCCCTCCCTCGTCGGTGATGTCGTCGCGATGCCCTGAGCCTCCCATGAAGACCCGTCTCGTTCCGTTCGCCCTGTTCGTCGCGCTGTGCCTCGTCTCCGTGGCGCACGCCGCCCCTCCCCAGGCGGGCCCTCGCTTCCTGGGCCCCAAGCCCCCGGAGAAGGTGAAGCGCGTGGTGACGCTCGCCCCGTCGCTCACGGAGACGGTGCTGGCCCTCGGGGCCGGGAGCTCGCTCGTGGGTGTCTCGCGCTTCGACGAATTCAAGGAGGTGGCCGGCCTTCCCCGCGTGGGCGGCTTCATCGACCCGTCCGTCGAGGCCGTGGTGGTCCTCAAACCGGACCTGTTGCTCGTGCAGCCGAGCCCTGGCAACCAGCGGCCCGTGGAGAAGCTGGCCGAGCTCGGTGTGCCCGTGCTGCTGCTGCCCCTGCAGACCGTGGCGGATACCCTGGCGGCCCTGCGCGCGGTGGGAAAGGTGCTCGGAAGGGAGAAGGAGGCGAATGCCCTCGTTCAGGGCATCGAGTCCACGCGTACCCGCGTGCGAGAGGCCGCCAGGACACGGAAGCCGAGGCGTGTCCTGTTCGTCTACGGCTTCGAGCCGCTCGTGGTGGCCGGGCCCGGCTCCTTCGCGGACGAGCTGCTGCGCGACGCTGGCGCCGTCAACGTGGCGGCGGACGCGGGCTCGGCCTACCCCGTCTATTCGCTCGAGCGCGCGCTGACTGCTCGGCCGGACGTGGTGGTGGATGCCGCGGACGTGGACGTGGGCAAGGACAAGTTCATGAGGCTTCCGGGGCTCTCCCAGGCGCGGTGGGTGGAGGTGCCCTCGATGGCGCTGCTACAGCCAGGACCGTCGCTCGGAAGAGGGCTGGAGGAGCTCTTCTCGCTGCTGTACCCCTCCGTGAAGCCCGATGCGGGTACTGTGCACTGACCGTGTATGTCCCCTCTCCCCCTGGGAGAGGGCTAGGGTGAGGGTCATCCCTCGTCCGTGGGTGAAGAATGCGTGAGATGGGGACGGTAGACCCTCACCCCCGCCCCTCTCCCAGAGGGAGAGGGAGGATGAGCTTCACCCTGGCACGAGCGCTCGGGCTCGGGGGGGTGTTCCTCATCCTGCTGTTCGCGGCCTTCCTCGTGGCCGTGCGCTTCGGCGATCAGCCCATCTCCCTCTCCGACGCGCTCGGCGATCCCAGCTCCAGCAGTGCCATCATCTTCTGGTCGGTCCGGCTGCCGCGTGCCCTGCTGGCGGCCCTCGTGGGCGCGGGGCTCGCCGCCTCCGGTGTCACGCTGCAGGGCGTGCTGCGCAATCCACTGGCGGACCCGTTCGTCCTCGGTGTGTCCGGCGGTGCCGCGCTCGGAGCCACGTTGTCCCTGTTCCTGGGGTTCGCCACCGTGGGGGAGGTGGCCCAGGTGGGCGTCGGGGGAGGGATGGAGCGCCTCTCCGCACCGGCCCTGTTCGCCTTCCTGGGCGCCGTGGCGGCCATGCTCTTCGTGCTCGTGGTCAGCCGCGGCCATGGCGGTCGCGCGCCCTATGCCGTGCTCCTCACGGGCGTCGTCTTCAACGCCTTCGCCTCCGCCGTCATCACGCTCGTGAAGACGCTGTCCGACCCGAACCGGCTCGGGGAGATCCTCTACTGGCTCGCGGGGACGCTCGGTTACGAGCGCACGGGGACGCTCATCCTGTCCGCGCTCATCCAGGCCGTGGCCATCGGCGTGATGTTGGCGCTCTCGGGGCGGCTCAACCTGTTGACGCTGGGAGACGAGGACGCGGCCTCGCTAGGGGTGTCCGTGGTCTGGACGCGGCGCTTGTTGCTGCTCGCGGCGAGCGCCAGCGTGGCGGACGCCGTGGTGCTCTCGGGGCTCATCGGCTTCGTGGGGCTCATCGTGCCCCACCTGCTGCGGCTCGCCTTCGGGCCGGACCAGCGGTTGCTCGTGCCGCTCTCCGCGCTCGGCGGGGCGGCGTTCCTGCTGCTCGCCGACCTGCTGGCGCGGCTGGCCATCCCGCTGTTCGGCTCCGAGCCTCCCGTGGGCGTGGTGACGGCGCTCCTCGGAGGGCCGCTGTTCCTGGCGCTGCTGTACCGGAGCGGGCGGCTCTCGGCGGGCTGAAGCGCGGCCGCTGTCAGGAACGGATTTCCGCCGCGTCTTTTCTCGATGAAAGGAGCGGTGACCATGACCCTGGTGACGAAGCAGAGCCCGATGAATCTCAAGCACCTCAATGACGCTGACACTGGCATCGACGTGCTCTCGCGCACCGGTCTGGATACCGCTCTGGACCTTCTGAACGGCCTCGAGTCCCTTCGCGGCCTACTGCCCGGAACCTGACCTCCGCGCCCCGTCATACGACGCGGCGCGGTGCTCAGAGGCCGGGCTCCCAGAAAACGGGACCCGGCCTCTTCCTTTTTCCGGCTCCCGAGCTCCCGCCCCGTTCGTCTATCGGCGAAGGACACCGCGCTCTCAATGCGGAAAGACGGGTTCGACTCCCGTACGGGGTACTCGCAGTCCACCGCCCTTCGCAGTCCAGCAGTCTCCGTTGCCGGAGTAGCCCAACTCGGTAGAGGCCCCAGATCGAGAGTCTGGTGGTTGCGGGTTCGAATCCCGCCTTCGGCACTCGCAGTGAATGAATACATGCCGCGGTAGCCCAACCTGGTAGAGGTGCTGCGCTCAGAACGCAGAGGTTGCGGGTTCGAATCCCGCCCGCGGTACTCCCATTGACAAGAGAAGTCGTCCGCCGTATCCCGCGCCCCTCGCCGGTTGCTCCACCCTGGTGTGGAGGCTCGAGGGAGATTCCCGCCCCTGCTTCCCCTCGCAGGCATTGCGCCCGCGGGGGCGAGGAGCAGGACGCGGATGAAGACAGCAACGAGGAGTTCGCGGTGGTTCGGTCGCTTCTCGGCGGCGCTGGGCGCCGCGGCGCTGGGGCTGCTGGTCACCGGCTGCGAGCCGGAGTGCGTGGATCAGTTCGACTGCGCGCGGAAGGGCAACGCCGGTGAGGGCAAGCAGTTCGTCTGCGTGGACGAACGCTGCGTGACTCAGGACATCCCCGACGAGACCGGCTCGGATGCCGGGACGGACGCCGGGACGGGCACGGACGCGGGTACGGGGACGGATGCTGGCACGGACGCTGGCACGGGTCCGACCGACGCGGGGGTCGCGTGCGCGGACCTGCCGCATGATCCGAAGCTCGGCACGCTGCAGCTCCAGACCGGCTTCTCCGCCGCCGAGTCCGCCACGATTCCCGAGGGAATCGGCGCGGTGACGGCCGTCCAGAGCGGCAGCGAGTACAAGCTGTACGGCCTGCGCGATACCGACAACACCAGTGTCGCCGATGACAGCATCTACGCGCTCGGCACCTGGCCGAGCATCACCCTGGGGTCGGCGGCCCTCTACGCCGTCGTTCCCGAGGCGGATCGCGGCAACACCACCTTCCCGAGCGGGTTCCTCACCAACGATGGCACCCGGCTGCTGACCGGTTACACCCGGGGCGTCACGGGCAGCCCCGGCAATGTGCTCGTCTACGACACCGTCACCCCGGCGGACTCCGTCTACGTCTCCGCGCCCGGTAATTTCTCCGCCGCCGCCGTGTCCGGCGCCTTCTTCATCAATGGTCTGGGCATCGACGGCGTGTCCGAGGGCGGTCTCGCCGTCTACGCCCTGAATCTGGCCTCCAAGCCCTTCCAGGGCTCGAAGCTGGCGACCTTCCCGACCACGAATGCCTTCGCCGCCAGCGGCTACTCGGCGGTGACGAGCGACAAGGTCGCCGTGTTCGGCTACGGCGTCCCCGACAGCTCCGCCAGCGACCCCTGGGCCCCCTACATCAACCACCTGCACGCGGTGGCTCCCGCCCTGTACACGCCGGCGATCTCGGGCAGGACGACCCTCGCCCTCTCCAACACCAACGCGCCTGAAATCTACTCGGGCAACGACCTCCAGGCGGTCGCGGGGTTCGGCAGTGGCGTGGCGCTGCATCGCGGTACCTTCACGGCCACTCGCGACGTCTCTCGCATCGAGCTGACGCCCGGTGGCATCAACCCCGAAGCCGTCACCGCGGGCGACCTCACGCCCGTGCTCACCACCAGCAACGCCTGCACCAACGTGGTGTCGATGGCTCCCATGGGCCCGGACCTGCTCATCGGCGTGAAGGACAAGAACGGCCGCCGGCTCGTCCGCCTCCAGCAGAAGCCCCAGCCATGAGGACGCACGGCACCGTGGCGCGCTGGAGCGCCTGGCTCGTCATGCCCCTGCTCGCCGTGGGTTGCGGGGCTCCCTCCGAGGAGGAGCCCCCCCAGGCCCTGGTGTGCACGAGCGACAACGAGCCGTTCGCGGACAAGGTCGTGTCCTTCTCTCCCGGGGAGGACGCCGGCTTCGGTCAGGACGGCTACCCGGACATCGTGCTCGGGCCTCCTCACGGGGCTGGCGCCGGCATGGGCTCGCTGGACGTGCTCTCCCTTGGCAGGGGCGGGGAGATCGTCCTCGAGCTCACCGACATCGGGGTGGTGGACGGGCCCGGGGTGGACCTGCTCGTCTTCGAGAACGCCTTCGGGTACTTCGCGGAGACGGGCGTGGTCGCCGTGAGCGAGGACGGCCAGACGTGGCACGAGTTCCCCTGTGACTCCGCCAACAGGGCCGGTGGCTACCCTGGCTGCGCCGGTGTGAAGCCGGTGAGCTCCTCGCCGGAGAATGGCATCAGCCCCACCGATCCGGCCGTGGCGGGCGGTGATGGCTTCGACCTGTCCACTCTCGGTGTGGCCCGGGCCCGCTTCGTCCGCATCCGTGACACCGGGTCCAACTCCTACGGCTCCTCCGCGGGGGGGTTCGACCTGGACGCCGTCGCGGTGGTGAACGGCTCGCCCGTCTGCGAGTGGAAGTGACACCCAGGGCACCCGTGCCCGCTGATGTCACTTTTGACCGCGTGTCAAGGGACGCGGAGGTGGGCCGGGTCGTGTAATCTCCCCGCCGCGATGTGGCAGATCATCATCAATGGTCCGGGGTACTTCGACACCGCCTACGAGTTGCCAGAGGGCATCACGCACCTCGGCCGCGCGGATGAGAACGACATCGTGCTGGGGGGCGATCTCGTCTCCCGCCGGCACGCCCGCCTCGTGGTGGAAGGCGACTCCCTGAGCATCGAGGACCTCGGCAGCCGCAACGGCAGCCGCGTCAACGGCTCGCCCCTCCAGGGCAGCGTCGATCTGCAACCCGGCGACACCGTCACCCTGGGAGAGAACACCCTCTCCGTCCGCCAGCCCGACATGGTGGAGAACGCCGCCACCGAGATGGTGGACCTGGGCGCCGGGGGCGTGCGCCGCTTCGGCCATGGCGATGACGTGGGGCCCTCCGTCATCCTCGCCAAGAACGTCAAGAGCGTGGAGCTGCTGCGGGCGCTCGACAACATCTCCGGCCCCCTGGATGGCACGCCCGCCACCGCGGCGCCCATCGCACCGGCCCCTCCCACCGGTCCGCGTGGTGCCTACGAGACGCTCGTCCTCCTCTTCCACACCGCCGAGGCGCTCGCCACCGCCGCCAACCTGACGGCCTTCCTCGAGACCACCATGGACCGGGTGCTCGAGCGCATCGGCGCCACCACCGCCGTGGTGCTGCTGCGTCACCCCACCGGCGTGATGGTGCCCGCCGCCGTGCGCCACCGCGGCGCGCTCGCCAAGGGCGAGGTCCCCGTCTCCGACGGCATCGTCGACGAGGCCCTGCGCCAGGGCCGCGCGCTCCTGGTGGGCGACGTGCGCGACGACCGCCGCTTCGCCAGCCGCGAGAGCGTCATCCTCTATGGTGTGGACCGGGTGCTCTGCATCCCCATCGGGCTGGAGGCGCCCTTCTCCGGCGTCCTCTACGTCAACACCTCCGCCAGGAACGACACCGAGCTGGAGATCATGCTCGATGCCTGCACCGCCGTGGCCCACCTGGTGGCCACCGGCGTGCAGAAGTTCTCCTCCACTGCGGCGGGCCAGACCCTGCGCCACCACCTGGAGCGCTTCCACGCCCCGGAGGTGGTCGAGCGGCGCTCGGCCGAGGCCCAGCGCGCCGGCGGAAAGCTGCCCGGTCTGGAGGAGCGCAACCTCACCTTCATCCACGCGGAGCTCGTCGGCTTCGGCGCGCTGTGTGTCCGCATCGGCACCGCGCGCGCCACCGCGCTGCTCAACGACTTCCACTCGCGCCTGGGCGGCCTCGTCTTCAGCTTCGAGGGCACCGTGGAGGCCTTCGTCGGCGAGTCGCTGCGTGCCCACTTCGGCGCGCCCTACGCCAGGCCCGATGACGCCGTGCGCGCCGTCCGCACCGCGCTCGCCCTGCGCGCCGACTGGGAGCGCCACATGGCCCGCCGCCCCATGGACGAGCGCTGCGAGCTGCGCATCGGCATCAACACCTGCCGCGCCATGGTGGGCATGGTGGGCCCCGACGCCCGCCCCTCGTACACCGCCGTGGGCGAGGGCGTTCATGTCGCCTCGTGGCTGGCCGGCACCGCCATGCCCGGCCAGGTGCTCATCACCGGCAAGACCCTGGCCGTCATCGGCGCACGCTTCGACGTCATGCCCCTGGGCGAGCGCCTCATCCGCCCTCCTCGTGACAAGGTCGCCGCCTTCGAGGTGGTGGACGAGGAGGTCTCCCAGCTCACCAATCCCGGTGTGCGCTGATGTGGGTGTGAATGCGGGAAATGTGGGTTGAGACTCGCACTCGGACCCGGCTCCATGCGAGCATGGCCGCCCTCCTCCCGAGCATGATCGCCCCGCGTCCGGCATGAACCCATCGACCTCGAACGCTCGACTGCGTCCGTTCCGGCCGGTGCCGTTCGGCCGCTACACGCTGCTGTCCCAGCTGGCCACGGGCGGCATGGGGGAGATCTTCCTGGCGCGGCTGGAGGGCCTGCAAGGCTTCGAGAAGCTGTGCGTCATCAAGAAGATATTGCCGCAGCTGGCGGCGGACCCGGAGTTCGTCGAGCGCTTCGTGGGCGAGGCTCGCACGCTGGTGAAGCTGACGCACGGCTCCATCGCGCAGGTGCTGGACATGGGGCTGCACGAGGGCGAGGCGTACATGGCCCTCGAGTACGTGGACGGCAAGGACCTGCGCAAGGTGGCGGCGCGGGCGCGCGACAGGCAGAAGCCGCTGCCGCTCACCTTCATCCTGTTCGTGATGGGCCGGGTGCTGGACGCGCTCGCGTACGCGCACCGCAAGAAGGGAGATGACGAGGGGGAGCTGAACCTCGTGCACCGGGACATCTCGCCGCAGAACATCCTCATCTCCTACGAGGGGGAGGTGAAGGTCATCGACTTCGGCCTGGCCAAGAGCCGGCTGAGCGCGGCGAAGACGAACCCGAGCATCATCCTCGGCAAGTTCCTCTACATGTCGCCGGAGCAGGCGCGGCACCAGCCGGTGGACAGGCGCAGCGACCTGTACGCGGTGGGCCTGTGTCTGTACGAGCTGATCTCCGGAAGGAACCCCTTCGACCTGCTGCCTCCCGGCGAGCTGATGTCCGCGGTGGTGCAGCCTTCCATCCGGCCCCTGGGCGAGGTGATGCCGTCCGTGCCGCCCGCGCTGGCGCAGCTGGTGATGAAGGCGCTGGCGGTGGAGCCCGCGCAGCGCTTCCAGACGGCGGAGGAGCTGCGCGGCAGGTTGAACGCCTGCATGCTGGAGTTGGATCCGGGCGCGGGCCCCGAGAGCGTCAGCCGGTACATGCACGAGCTCTTCGCTCCGGAGTACCAGGGGGAGCGCAAGCTGCTCGCGAGCCTCAAGGAGGCGGGGCGCCCGCCCGAGCCGGAGCCGGTGGTGATCGACATGCCGGAGGGTGCTCCCCCGAGGCCCGCCGCCACGCTGCCGCCGAAGACGATCCGGCTGGATGGTTCCGTGGAGCCGCTGTCCTTCCGGCCCACGCCGCGCACCCGTGATGGAGGTCCGGCGCGCGACGAGGGCGAGACGCGGCCGGCCGTCGTGGTGGAGGAGCCCACCCGCCCCGCCGTCGCCGTGGAGGCCATCGAGGAGTCCGCGCGCGGCCGCTCGTCGTCGCCGTCACCCGGGGGCTCGCCCACGGTGGATGTGTCCGGCCTCACGGCTTCCGCCACGCCCAGGGCCTCCACGCCGGTGCCGCTCGGTGCGTCGCGTTCGATCACCCCGACGCGCGAGGTGCCGGTGTCCGCCGCCATGCTGCGGGCCTCCATTCCGCCCGGAGCGACGGCTCCCACCGCGCGTGCCATGCCCGCCGCTCCTCCGCCGCCCGCCCCGGTGCCCATCGAGGACACCCCAGCCTGGTCGCCGCAGCTCGGCCGGGAGGAGGCGCAGGAGACCCTCGAGCCGTCGCTGGAGCCGCACGAGGAGCTGTCCGCGTGGGACGCCCAGGCCGAGCAGGAGGTCGAGACCCGGGAGCAGGAGCTCCCATTGGAGTACGAGGGCGAGGAGGTACTGCCCGCCGAGGAGAGCCCGCCCGAGGTGGACGTGCGCCTGGAGGACACGCAGCCGCGCATCCAGCTGCCGCTCCCATCGCACGATGACACGCAGCCGCGCATCTCCCTGCCGGATGTCTTCCATGAGGACACGCAGCCGCGCGTGGTGCTCGATCAATCGCTCTTCCAGGAATCGGAGGAGGACGAGGTGTCCCAGGGTGGCAGGCCACGGCCCGGTGCTCGTGGAGCCCGCCGCCGCACGACCTCGACGGGCCTCCCCGCCGTCCCCCAGCGCCCGCAGTCCTCTCCGAGGATGGCGCCCGTTCCCTCCCGGAACAGGACGGACGAAGACGAGGAGAACACCGAGGAAGCGGCGCGGCTGCCTTCGCAGGAAATCACGAAGCGCACGGCCATGCCCCAGCGGCCCAGGCGCTCGCGGGTGTGGCTCGTCTTGGGACTCCTGCTGCTGTTGGGGGGCTGCGTGGCGGCCGTCCTCTTCTTCATGCAGCGCCAGCAGGAGCAGGTGAAGCCTCAGGCTCCTCGCCCGTTGTCGCTGCCGGGCAACAAGACGGGCTCGGTTCCGCCCCGCGAACCCGCCGCTCCTGCCCCCCTCGTGGAGGAGCCTTCCTCCCTGGCGGACTCCGCGCGGGAGGACTCGAAGGAGTCGGGCTCCGCTGGGGGGCCGGACAGCGCCGCCCCGCTCGAGGCCCTGGCCGCTGACGCGGGAACCTCCGGCACGGAAGACGCGGGCACGCCCGCCGCCGCTCCGGCGGGGACGCTCGCCGTGGCTCCCGACACGGAGCCGGACACGGGCTCCCTCGCGGGCACGCCGGCTCCGGAGCTGCCCATGCCCGCTCCGCTCTCGTCCGGCTCCGACGAGGCGCCGGCGGCCGCTCCCGGCAAGCGTCCGTCGCAGCGTGGCAAGCGCACCAACACCATCTCCTCGCGTGCCCCCCAGTCGATGCTGCAGAAGGAGTGGGCACGCACGCGCACCGCCTACAAGGCGCTCACGAAGATCCATGCCTGCGAGAGCCTCGAGTTCCTGTGCAGCCGCTACGAGAACCTGGAGGCCGAGGTGGTGGGCCTGGGAGACGTCGAGGACGCCGAGGTGCTCGGTAAGGTGAAGGCGCTGTACCGGGACATCCAGAAGAAGAAGAGCGGCTCGTAGTCCGAGGCCTTCCCGACACGTGGTGGATACGCTCCTCGACATCCAGGGACTGAGCGCCGGCTATGGGCCCTCACCCGTGCTGCGGGGCGTGGACTGCTCCGTACGGGCCGGAGAGCTCTGGGCGGTGCTCGGACCCAATGGCACGGGCAAGAGCACGCTGCTGCGAAGCGTGCTCGGCGCGATGCCCTGGACGCGCGGAGTCATCCGGCTGCTGGGGCGCGAGAGGCAGGAGTGGGAGGCGCGGGCGCTGGCCCGGCAGGTGGCGTGGGTGCCGCAGACCGTCGAGTCGGCCGAGGGCTTCAACGGACTGGAGCTGGTGCTGATGGGGCGCAGCCCGCACCTGGGCCTGTGGGGTCTCACCTCGGCGAGCGACGAGGCCCTGGCGCTGGAGGTGATGGAGGATCTCGGAGTGGCCTACCTGGCGGAGCGCTCCTGCGAGGCCATGTCCGGAGGCGAGCGCCGGATGCTGCTGATGGCGCGCGGACTGGTGCAGCAACCGAGGCTGTTGCTGCTGGACGAGCCCACGGCCTTCCTGGACGTGGCCCACCAGGTGGGGGCGCTGGAGCGCGTGCGCGAGCGGGTGGACGCGGGCCTGGGCGCGGTGGCGGTGCTCCACGACGTCAACCTCGCGGCGGCCTTCGCCACGCACGTGCTGCTGCTGCGCGATGGGGAGGTGCTGGCCCAGGGCCCCGCGCCGGACGTGCTCCAACGCGAGCGGCTCGAGGCCCTCTATGGTGTGCCCATGGAGATGGCGAGCGCGCCCTCGGGAGCGCGCCTGTTCGCCCCGCGCGCGCGCCCGCCCGCCGAGCGCCGCTAGCGCTCCCCCTGCTTCTCCTGGTTCTTCAACTGGTCCATGGCCATCTTCCGGGCCGAGTCCGTGCCCGAGCCCACGCCCAGGGGCGATTCCCTGCGCTCGCGGGGCACCGGTTGGGGCTGGCTGAGCATGTAGGGCCCCTCGTCTTCCCGAGCCGCGTTGTCCGGGTGGGGCTGCCATCGATCGGGCGTGGAGAGCCCCGCGCCGCCAGTGCCTGCCTGGGGACTCTCGGCGGCCGAGCCAGGGGGCGATTTGTACTTCTCCTGGATGGGCGTGTAGGGCGGGCCCATCTCCTTGGCGCCCTCCTCCTGATTCTGGACGCAACCCGTGGCGAGCGCTCCTCCCAGGCCCAGAACGACCGTCCATCCCAACCAGCGCTTCATCGTCTCTCTCCTGGCGGAAATCCGTTGGCTTCCTCTCATGGAAGGTAGGGATGGAGAGGGGAGCGGCCACGCCGGGAGGGATCGCCCGCCCGGCAGGCGGCCCTGGCCGGAGGGGGCGCCGCGCCGGGTCCGTGAATGTCCGCCGGATGAACTCTCCCGCATTGAACGGGGGTCCATGCCGCTCGGCCGTGAGAGGCTTTCCGCTTCAACCTCGTGTGTTCGTGAGCGGATGGATTCCTCCTCTCAGGTGGGTGGGCCGTTGCGCCGCCAGTTGAAGCGGCTGGACCGGTGGGTGCTGAGGCTGCTGGCGGTCACCAACCGCATCCGGCTGCCGGGGCCCTCGGTGCTGCCGGTGGCGGGCGCGGTGGTGGGCCTCTACAGCGGTCTGGCCGCGGGCCTCTTCGCCAACCTCATCGCGCTCGTCAGCGGGGTGGCCCTGGGCTTCCCCCGGCTGATGGACATGCTGTTGCCGGAGTCCGACTCGCGGGGGGCGCTGGCCCGGGCCTTCGCCGGGGCTCGCTGGCACTTCGAGTACCTCATCGTCGGCGTTCCCCTGGGCCTGGGCGCGCTGGTGCTCGCGCGCATCATCCTGCCCGGTGGACCGCGCGACCAGGTGAAGCGCCGGTTGGAGGTGCTGGGGCTGCTGGTGCTGGGGGCCCTGTCGCTCTACTACCCGCTGGTGGCGCTGGCGGCGGTGAACTCCGTGCTGGGCCACATGGAGGACCCGGGGCGGAGCCTCCGGCAGCTCTCGCCCTGGTTGATGCCGCTGCTGCCCATGGTGGGCGGCGCGCTGGTGGGCCGGGTGTTGCAGAACCGGCCCGAGACGCATGGCCATGGCGTGCCCGAGGTGGTGAAGGCGGTGGAGCGCGAGGGCTGGCTGTCCGGGCGGGACGGGGTGCTGAAGCTGGTGGCGAGCGCCATCACCATCGGCACGGGCGGCTCGGCTGGACGCGAGGGCCCCATCGTCTTCGGAGGTGCGGCCTTCGGCTCGCAGGTGGGGCTCACCCTGGGCTTCTCGCGGCGCGAGCTGGCCATCCTCCTGGCGAGCGGCGCGGGAGCGGGCATCGCCGCTTCGTTCAACGCCCCCATCGCCGGGGCCATCTTCGCGATGGAGATCATCCTGCGCGAGTTCCAGCTGCGCGTCTTCTCGCCCATCATCCTCGCGAGCGTCACCGCCACGATGGTGGGCCGGGGCGTCATGGGCAACGGCGCGATGATTCAACGCGTGGCCTACTCCATGGTGAGCGGCTGGGAGATCGTCTTCTACGCGGTGCTGGGGCTGGTGACGGGGTTGCTGGCGTACGCCTTCATCCGGTCGATGCACGACATCGAGGAGCTCTTCCACGGGAAGAAGGCGGGGCGGCTGAGCGCCTTCCTGGGACGGCAGCCGTTGCCGCTGCGAGCGGCGATGGGAGGGCTGCTGGTGGGGTGCCTGGCGTTGGTGCACCCGGTGGTGTGGGGCACGGGGCACGAATACATCAACGAGGCGGCGGTGCGGGAGCTGTCCTTGTCGCTGCTGGCCTCGGGCTGCGTCCTGAAGCTGGTGGGCACGGCGCTCACGCTGGGCTCGGGAGGCTCGGGAGGCACGTTCTTCCCCATGACGGTGATGGGGGCACTGGCGGGAGGCGCCTTCGGGGAGGTGCTGCACGCGGCCATGCCCGGCATCACCGCGCCGAGTGGCGCCTACGCGATGGTGGGAATGGGCGGGGCGGTGGCGGCGCTCACGCGAGGGCCGCTCACGGGGCTGATGATGGTGTACGAGCTGAGCGGCAACTACGCCATCATCCTGCCCCTGATGGTGACGTGCACCATCGCCTCGGCGCTGTGCCACACGCTGGTGGAGCGCAAGGCGGGAGTGGATCTGCACACGCTGCTGCGCACGCCGGTGCGGGCGATGGTGGTGTGGATGGAGCCGGTGGGGCCGGAAGTGCCGGTCTCGGAGCTGCGCGAGCGGCTGCTCACCGCGCCGGTGGCGGCGCTGCCGGTGCGGGGAGCGGAGGGGCAGCTGCTCGGGGTGGTGACGGCGAGCACGCTGGGTGAGCGCTGGCGGCAGGCGGAGGGCGGGGCCACGGTGGCCGCGCTGGTGGACGTGGCGAGTCCGGTGTCTCCGGACACGAAGGTGGGGGACGCGTTGGCGGCCATGGACACCCAGACCGTGGACGCGTTGCCGGTGCAGGGCGAGGGGCAAGTGGGCGTGGTGACACGCGAGGGGCTTGAGCGCTTCATGCGAGGGGAGCGGCACAAGCCGAGGGCCGAGCCTCCCTTCACTCCGACGGAGATTCCGCGTTGACGGGTTCTACGACAGAGGTCCGTCGACCCTGTTCCTGTTGACCTATAGTCCTTGTCTTTCCCAGGGGGGTGCATGGACTGGCGACTGACCGTCTGCTTGACGCCGCTGTTGGCTGTCTGCGCGGGATGCCCACACGCATGGGGGAGGGGAGGCACCATCGATCGGGCCACGGCGCAGGACATCGACGAGATGCTGCACGAGGAGGATTGCCCCTGGATGTATCCACCTGGAGGGCTCGCTGTTCAGATCCTGAATCCTGGGAGTCGCTCGAGTGCCCGCGGGAATGCCGGGTCACCTACCCATGAAGTGGCGTATGCCGCTCGCCCTCCTTCTCGGGCTCCTCCTCGTGGCGCCATTGGCCGGGTTGCTCCACTCGTTGTTCAACCGAGGGCCACGGCAGGCTTCAGACCCAGGGGTAATCCCGATGCTTTCTCCCGAGGAACGTCAGGGGCTGTTGACCTATGGCCGCTCATGTCAGCGGAGCGATGAGTGTGAGTCTCCGCTCGGCTGCCTCTTCAATACGCGATTCATGGCGAGCTACTGCACGGACAGCAGGTGCGTGACGGACCAGGACTGCTCGGAGGGGTTCGCCTGCCGCGTCATGCCTCTACGGGATGGCGTTTCCCGGGTCCGCATCTGTGCGCTCGTGGGAGTCAGGAAGGAGGGGGAGCCCTGCCTGGCTTCGTCCGACACACGTGAGTATGGGTGTGGGCCGGGGCTCTCCTGTCAGGGGCGGTGTGGACGCCCCTGCCGGTTGGAGGAGCCCGAGAGCTGCCCCACGGGTTTCTTCTGCAACGACAGCCTCTACGGTCCCTCGTGTCTGCCCACGTGCGAAGGCCGGTCTTGTCCAGAAGGACTTCAGTGCATCCGCGCCAACAAGCTTGTTTCGGTGTGCGCCGCGATTCACGGCCAGAACTGTCAGCAGCGGCCTTGCCCCGAGGGACAGAAGTGTCTGGTGAGCGAGCCCCCAAACCGTCCAGGCGAAGCCTGGATGGAGTGCGTCACGTTCTGCGGCTCGGGCGGGCGCTCGTGTCCCGAGGGGTTCGTCTGTCACCGAGCCATGTGCCGGAAGCCGTGTGACCCGAACGTCTCCGGTGCCTGTGAGCCCCACCAGAAATGCCGCCGCGATTCGGACGAGCAGCCCTGGACGTGCGAACCGGACTCTTGAGGAGGACGAGGCCCGCCTCGAACATTCTCCCGGTCAGGTGGCGGGCGCGCGGGCCCCGGCGGGGCTGACGTCGAGCGCCATCACCAGCAGCAGCACCACGCACGGAGTGACCATGGCGGGCGCGCCGATGCGCAGGAAGAGGGCCGAGCCGAGGATGCTGCCGCTCAGGAACGCGAGGACCAGCCCCAGGTGGAGCCGGGTGCGCTCGAACTGCTCGGCGGAGGGCAGCTCACGCACCTTGTGCCAGAGGCCGAGCAGACCTCGCTCGCGCACGCCATCGCGCACCCAGACGACCATCCGCACCAGCTGGATGCCGATGTCGGTGAGCACTCCGGTGAGATGGGTGGTGCGCACCACGGCGCCCGAGACGCGGGTGACGAGCGCGTTCTGCAGGCCCATGGCGAAGGCCAGCCCCCACATGAGCGTGGGCTCGTTCGTCCCGGGGTGCTCGTGCGCCCAGAGGCCGATGGCGCCCAGGGTCACCATCTCCACGAAGAGGGCCGGCGTGTGGCGGCCGCGCCGCCGATGGCGCGAGGCATCCAGCAGCGCCGCGGCGGTGATGGCGCCCACCACGAAGGCGAGCACCAGCTTGCCGGCCACGAGCGCGCCTCTCCACCGGCCCGTCGCCACCGCCTCGCCCACCGCGGAGACGTGCCCCGTCATGTGGGTGAGGTGCTGGCCGAAGGCGAAGAAGCTGGTGGCGTTGACCGCTCCCGCCGCTCCGGCCAGCAGAAGGGCGAGTGTGGAATACGCCAGACGGTTACGCGACGAGGTCGCGGCGCTGAACATGGCTACGGCATCCCAGAAGAGACGGCGGATGTCTTTCTACCACGCCCTGGCGCTTCACCGACAGCTAGCCTGGTGGCCACTCCAGCGGACGTCCACCGAGCACGTGCAGGTGGATGTGGAACACCGTCTGCCCCGCGTCACGGTGCGTGTTCATCACCAGCCGGTAGCCGTTGTCGGCGATTCCCCGCTGGCGGGCCAGCTTCGCCGCGGTGAGGTACAGGTGGCCCACCAGTGCGCGGTGGTCCACGGTGAGGTCGTTCACCGTGGGAATGTGCTCGAGGGGAATCACGAGCAGGTGCGTGGGGGCCTGCGGATTGATGTCCTCGATGGCCATGCACTGCTCGTCCCTGTGCACCGCCCTGGCGGGCACCTGGCCGTCGCGAATCTTGCAGAAGATGCAATCAGACATAGACGGTCCGGATTAGCAGCGTGGCGCGGCGGAGGGAATGGCCCTCGCGTACGAGCGTCCGGCTCACGGAAGGCGCGAGCTCCAGGCCGGGTCCGGAGCACAGCGCGTGTTCGGCAGCCGCACGAGGACGAACGGGCCCTCGGAGGCCACCACCTCGCCCGCGCCCGCCCCTCCCTGCAGGGTGAGGATGTGGCTGTAGAGGCCGGACGCGTGTCCCGGGCCGTTGTGAGCGTAGAGGGGCACGTCGCGGTGGAAGTAGCTGTAGCCACCCGTCCAGGCCAGGTGCACCGCCTCCACCTTCAAGCCGCACACGTCCGGGAGCCGCCCGGCGGTGATGAGCAGCCGGTTGAGGGGACCGAAGTCGTCCCAGGCGCTCGCCCGGGGCTTCAGGTCCTCGTACTGCCCCAGGTCACCGAAGGTGAGCCGCCCCACGCGCAGGCCGGAGAAGCCCGCCACCGCCACCACCGCCAGGGGCAGGGCCAGCCGCGCGGGCGAGGGCGGCAGGTGGCGCAGCACCACGTCCAGCCCCACGCCGGCGAGCGCGGCGAACACCGGCAGCACGGGCACCAGGAAACGTAGCTCCTTGTGCGGCTGAAGCGCGTGGAGCACGAAGAAGGCGGCGGCCACGCCCAGCAGGCCCGGGGCCCTCCTCGCCGCGAGCAGCGAGAGCCCCCCTCCCACCACCGTGACGGCGCCCATGGAGCGCAGCAGGACGCGGCCGTAGTACTCGAAGGGCGCGGTGCCCCAGAGGGCGGCCTTGCCCTGGAGGAGGTTGAAGTCCAGGTAGACGATGGCCGAGTGGAACCAGCGGCCCCAGGTGAGCCGGTCCAGCAACCCGAAGAGGAAGGCCCACCCGGCGAGCACGGCCAGCGCATCCCGCGCTCCCCGCCAGTCGCGCCGGGCCGCCAGCACCCCGACGAGGCCCACGCAGAAGACGCCATTCTGCAGGCGCAGCAGCACGGCCAGCCCCAGCAGCGAGGCCCCGGCCACCCCCGCGCGCCGCGAGGCCCCCGGCGTGAGCGCCAGGGCCAGTCCCAGCACCACGGGCAGCGCCGAGGCGTTCTCGCTCATGGCCCGGGGGGCGAAGTAGAGGGGCACCGCGGTGAGCGCGAAGAGACTGGCCCCCGCCGCCGCCGCCAGCGCCGACGCCCCGTACGCCCGCGCCAGCCGCCAGCTCCCCCAGGCCGTGGCCGCGCCGGCCAGGGCGAAGACGCCCCGCGTCAAACCCAGGTACCCACGCGGCTCCTCCCACCCCACCCATGTGGCCAGCTCGAACAGGGCCGCCACCAGTCCGGGCAGGGCCCAGTTGCGCGCCCCCTCGATGAACTCCCACGCCTGCAGGCCGTAGCCAAAGACGAGCCGATGCGCGGGCTCCAGGCTCTGGTAGACCTCGTCCGGCCAGTAGATGCCGTCCTCCGAGAGGCCCAACCACACCCGCAGTGCGGCTCCCACCCCGAGCGCCAGCACGAGGACGGCTCGAGCAAGGGGCCGCTCGGCGGATTCTCCGGGGGTGGGAGTGGGAGCGGACATGAGGGTTCACCACGCAAAAAGTCCGGCGGGTGATATTCCACCCCTGCCGATGAACTCAATCCGGGTGTCACAGCTCCTCGAAGACCGCGAGTACGACCTCCGGCTGACCCTGGTGGCGGGGGAGCGAGGGGTGCAGCGCCGCATTACCTCCTCGCGCATCCAGAAGCCAGGGCTGGCCCTCACGGGCTTCACCGAGCACCTCCATCCGCACCGGGTCCAGGTGTTCGGCAACACCGAGGTCTCCTACCTGGGCACCCTCCCCGCGGAGCGCCAGCGCGAGGTGCTCGACTCGCTCTTCCAGGAGGAGCTGGCCTGCGTGGTGGTGACCAAGGACCTGGCTCCGCCGCCCGCGCTGCTGGAGGCCTGTGAGCGGACGGGGCTCACGCTGATGCGCACCCCGCTGCTCTCCAGCACCTTCATCCAGCAGGTGCAGGCCTTCCTCGAGGAGGCGCTCACGGAGTCCAGCAGCCTCCACGGCGTGTTGATGGACGTGTTCGGCGTGGGCGTCCTGCTGCTGGGCAAGAGCGGCATCGGCAAGAGTGAGATTGCCCTGGACCTGGTGATGCGCGGCCACCGGCTGGTGGCGGACGACATCGTGGACGTGACGCGGCGCCGGCCCGGCGTGGTGTATGGCACGGGCAACCCCGTCATCCGTCACCACATGGAGATCCGCGGCCTGGGCATCATCAACATCAAGGACCTGTTCGGCGTGGCCTCGGTGCGCGAGCGGAAGAAGATCGAGCTCGTGATCGAGCTGCACGAGTGGGACCCGCAGCAGGAGTACGACCGGCTGGGCGTGGAGGACAAGTTCATGAGCATCGTGGGCGTGGACATCCCGCTCTCGGTGGTCCCCGTGCGCCCGGGCCGCAACATGACCACCATCATCGAGGTGGCCGCGCGCAACCAGCTGCTCAAGCAGCAGGGCCACCACTCGGCGAGGGAGTTCGCCGAGAGACTCAACCGTGCCATCGCCGAAGGGGCGATGCGCCGCTCCATGGGTGAGGAAGTCGAGTGAGCACCGCTCCGGCCAAGCACATCGTCGTCATCACGGGCATGTCCGGTTCGGGCAAGTCCACCGCCATCCGTGCCCTGGAAGACGTCAACTTCTTCTGCATCGACAACCTGCCGGTGCTGCTGCTGCCCAAGCTGACCGAGCTGGCCGGTGGCGGCCAGTTCGAGCACCTGGCGCTGGTGGTGGACGCGCGCGAGGGCATCTTCCTGCAGGAGGCCCCCCGGGTGCTCGACGAGGTGCGCCGGGCGGGGCACCACGTGGAGGTGCTCTTCCTGAACGCCAGCGACGAGAGCCTCATCCGCCGCTTCAGCGAGACACGCCGCCGCCACCCGCTGGCCCCCACGGGCAGCGTGGCCGAGGGCATCCGCGCCGAGCGCGAGGCGCTCAAGGACCTGAGGGAGATGGCCGACCAGGTCATCGACTCGTCGGCGCTGAACGTGCACGACCTCAAGCGCATGGTGCAGGCGCGCTTCAACCCGGAGCCGGCCAGCGGGCCCTCCCTGTCGGTGATGAGCTTCGGCTTCCGCCACGGCGTGCCGCCGCAGGCGGACCTGGTCCTCGACGTGCGCTTCCTCCCCAACCCCTACTTCGTCCCGGAGCTCAAGGGGCTGACGGGGAAGGACCCGCGCGTGGCCGCGTACGTGCTGGATCGCGAGGAGACACAGCAGTTCGTGGAGAAGGTGGTGGACCTCTGCCAGTTCCTCTTCCCGCGCTACCAGAAGGAGGGCAAGGCGTACCTCACGGTGGCGCTGGGGTGCACGGGCGGTAAGCACCGCTCGGTGGCCATCGCCGAGGAGCTGCGCAAGCGTCTGTCCGGGGATCACCCGCGCGTGCAGCTCTGGGATCGCGACATCGAGAAGGAGTAGGCGCGGTTCCCAGGCCGCCCGCCCCACGCACGGGCCGTGGGGCCCCGGGTTGGATGCTGTCGGCTGGGCTGGGATTGGCGGTGTGGCGTGTTTCTTCGCCCCGCAATGCGCCTCCTTCTCGCGCCCGCCCTCTTCGCTTCCCTGCTCGCCGTGGGGCCCCCCTCCCAGGCCCAGGAGCCCGCTCCGGCCGGAGAGCGGCGCATCGATGCCCTCCAGGTGGAGAAGGGCCCATTGCTGGATGGCGTGCTCGACGACGAGGTCTGGAGGCACGCCGCCTTCACCAGCGGCTTCCTCCAGAAGGAGCCCCACCAGGGCAGGCCCGCCTCGCTGCGCACGGAGGTGGCCTTCGTCTACGACGCGGATGCCCTCTACGTGGGCGCGCGCATGTCCAGCGACAGGCCCGAGGACATCGAGACGGTGATGACCCGGCGCGACGACAGCGGCTCCGCCGAGCGCCTCATCATCTCACTCGACACGTACCGGGACCGGCGCACCGCCTACAGCTTCGCCGTCACGGCCGCGGGCGTGCGCGTGGACTGGTACCACCCGGAGGACGACGAGTACCAACGCGATGCCTCCTACAGCCCCATCTGGCAGGCCCGCACACGGCGGACCTCCGATGGCTGGGTGGCCGAGCTGCGCATCCCCTTCTCGCAGCTGCGCTTCAACGGCAAGGGGGAGCAGGTGTGGGGCGTCAACATCAACCGCTACATCCCCCGCCGCAACGAGGATGACTTCTGGGTGGTGGTGCCGCGCGACGTCACCGGCTGGTCCTCCCACTTTGGCGAGCTCCACGGCATCCGCGGCGTGGCCTCCTCGCACCGCGTCGAGCTGGTGCCCTACGTGTCGAGCGACCTGCAACTGGACTCGGGCGGCAACCCCCGGGCGGGCACGCCCTTCGAGCACCAGCGCCCCTACGCGGGCCGCGTGGGCCTGGACGCCAAGGTGGGCCTGGGGCCCAACCTCACCCTGGACGCCACGGTGAACCCGGACTTCGGGCAGCTCGACGCGGACCCGGCCCAGGTGAACCTCACCGCCTTCGAGTCCGTCTTCGACGAGCGCCGCCCCTTCTTCACCGAGGGCAGCCAGCTCTTCAACAGTGGCAACGGACCCAACTACTTCTACTCGCGCCGGGTGGGGGGCGCGCCGCGGCTCTCCGCGGAAGCCGACTTCGTCCGCTCCCCCCAGGCCAGCACCCTCTGGGGCGCGGCGAAGCTCACGGGGCGGTTGTCCTCGGGCCTGTCGCTGGGCGCGCTGGGCGCCTTCACCGGCGACGCGTTCGCGGACACCTATGACTTCTCCACCCGCGAGCAGGGCCGGGTGAAGCTGGACTCGCGCACCGGCTTCGGCGTGTTGCGCGCACAGCAGGAGCTGGGACCTGGAGGCTCGGTGGTGGGCGCCACCTTCACCTCGCTGCTGCGGGACATCGGCGCGGGCGAGGGGCTCACGCTCCAGCTGGCCCGCGAGGCGTATACCGGAGGCGCGGACTTCCGGCTGCGGCTGCTCGACGGCGAGTACGTCCTCTCCGGCTACGCGGGCGGCAGCGTGGTGCGCGGAGACCCGGCCGCCATCACCCGCATCCAGGAGTCCAGCGCCCACTTCTTCCAGCGGCCGGACCAGAAGCACGTGCGGGTGGACCCGAGGGCCACCTCGATGACCGGCTACACGGTGGGGGCCCGGCTGGAGCGGGTGAGTGGCGAGCACTGGCTGTGGAACGCCAGCGTGGGCGCGGACTCCCCCGGCTTCGAGCTCAACGACGTGGGCCAGCTCGACAACGCGGACAACCTCGACGTCAACCTGGGACTGCGCTACCGCGAGACGAACCCGGGCCGCCTGCTGCGCAACTGGGAGCTGGGCCTGGCCGCCTCGAGCAACTGGAACTACGGGCTCTCGCGCCAGGCCAGCAGCCTGGAGCTGACGGGCTCCGCCACCTTCCCCAACTTCTGGTCGGGCAACCTCCGGGTGACGTACCTGCCGCGCGCCCTCTCCGACACGCTCACCCGGGGCGGGCCGCTGATGCAGACGGGGCAGGGCGTGGACACGTCCTTCTCCCTCGACAACAGCTTCTCCGAGACCACGCGCTGGAACGTGAACGGTGGGGCCTGGGCCTTCGAAACGGGCAGCCGTGGCGGCTACGTGGGCGCCTCGCTCACCCTTCAGCCCCACCGGCGCCTGCGCCTGGGCATCGAGCCCACCGCGTCGCTCTACACCGACGGCGTGCAGTACGTGGACACGCTGGAGGGCGGCCGAGCGGAGACGTTCGGCAACCGCTACGTCTTCGGCGCCGTGCAACGCCGGGAAGTAGCGCTGCGGCTGCGCGCCAACCTCTTCCTCTCCCCGGACCTGAGCATCGAGGCCTACGCCGAGCCCTTTGCCTCCAGCGGCTCCTTCGGCGGCTTCGGCGAGCTGGAACGGGCGGGGGGCCGCACCCCGCGCCGCTACGACTCCTTCACGCGCCTGCCCGACGGTGGCCTCCAGCTGGTGGATGGCGGCACCTCCTTCCGCCTGGATGACCCGGACTTCAACCTGCGCTCCTTCCGCAGCAACGTGGTGCTGCGCTGGGAGTGGCGCCCGGGCAGCACGCTCTTCCTGGTATGGCAGCAGAACCGGTACACGGACTCGTTCCGGGGCAACGCCCTGGCGCCGCGCTTCCTGGGGGACGCGCTGGCCGCGCCCGGTGGCCACACCTTCGCCCTCAAGCTGAGCTGGTGGTTCCCCGCTGGCTGAGCCCTCGCTCGCCCACCGACATGGGGGCCACACCCGCGTCCTGCACCTCCGTCCTCACACCCCTGCCCATGGCGCTCCTTCTGGTCGAGAGGACGATGCGCGGGGAAGGAGGGTCCTTCCCGCCTGCCCGTACTGCTTCCTCGTCTGGCAGCCGACAGCCCTTCGTTTCCTGGGCGGTGAAATTGCGGGCGGTGGAGCGGGACCTGTCTTACGTTCTTCCTGCAAGGGGAGGTGGGATGGGGTAGGGAGCAGGCTTGGGTGCCAGCGGAAACTTTCGGTGGGGGTTGCGCATCGCACCATTCAGGCGTAGTCAGGCAGCCCGGGGGGGCTGGTGAGAGGTGATCATGGTCGGCCTCGTAGTGGCATCGCACGGACGTCTGGCGGACGAGCTGGTGGCGACCGCTGAGCAGATCGTGGGCAAGCTGCCCGCGGTGGCGACCTGCAACATCGAGCCTGGGACCTCGGTGGAGGATCTCCGGGTGAAGATGAGGCAGGCGGTCAGCGGCGTGGACCAGGGCGATGGCGTCATCGTCATGGCCGACCTCTTCGGCGGCACTCCCTGCAAGGAGTCGCTGATGATGTGTTCGGAGCGCTGCCAGTCGGGTAAGCTGGAAGTGCTCGCGGGCGTCAATCTTCCCATGCTCCTGAAGGCCAACTCCCTGCGTTCCGAGGAGCTGCCGTTGCCGGAGATGGCCACGCAGTTGGCTTCCTATGGTCAGCGCAACATCACCTGTGCGTCGGCCCTGTTGCGAGAGGCCCAGCAGCGTCAGCAGGACGTGCCGCGAACTTGACGGCCCCCCAAGGGTGGGCGATTCGAGTCTGCCGTGATCACCCTGGTCCGCGTCGACAACCGCCTCATCCATGGTCAGGTCGTCGAGGCCTGGCTCCCCCACCTGAAGGTCTCGCGCGTCGTCGTCGCTGACGACGAGGCGGCCTCGAGCCCGCTGGTGCGTGCCGCCATGGCCCTGGCGGTGCAGAGCGCCATCGAGGTGCAGATTCTTCCCCTGGCGCAGGTGGACTTCGCGGGCATCTCGAAGGATGCGGTGAAGACGCTGGTGCTGCTGCGGGACGTGGCGGCGGTCCCCTTCGCCCAGGCGCACGGGCTGAAGGTGGATCAGCTCAACCTGGGCAACGTGCACTTCGGGACGGGCCGGCGGCAGGTGTCCCCGTCCGTCTTCCTGGCCGAGTCGGAGCTGCAGGCGTTGCAGCGGCTGGCGGGCGAGGGGGTACGGGTGGAGGCGAGGGCGGTGCCGGTGGAGAAGCCGGTGGAGCTGCCGGAGCTGCAAGAGCGCTGGGGAAAGGCCGGGTGAGTTCGTGAGCGTGGGCTGGACCCAGGTGGCGCTCGCTGGCGTCTGGGGCGGCCTCGTCGCGGTGGAGCGCAAGGCCTTCCTCCAGGCCATGTTCTCCCGTCCCCTGGTGTCGGCCACCGTCATGGGGCTGCTGCTCAACGACGTGCCCTCGGGCCTCTTCGTGGGCATGCTGCTGGAGCTCTTCCACCTGGGGACGGCGAACCTGGGCGCCTCGTTGCCGGACAACGACACGCTGTCGGCCACCGGCACCTCGGCGGCGGCGGCCACCATGGCGGCGGCCACTGGCGCGGGCTCCACCCCGGCCCTCTGGTCGCTCGCGGTGCTCCTCTTCGTGGGACTGGGGCGCGTGGGGCAGCGGGTGGACCGGGGCCTGGAGCGCTACTCGGCGCGGCTGGCCCGCAAGGCCATGGCCTCGGCCGAAGCCGGCCAGCTCACCCGGGCCATGCAGCAGAACCTCTGGGGCATGTGGCCCCACTTCGTCCTCTTCGGGGCGATGACGGCCTCGTGCGCGCTGGCGGGCTTCTTCATCGGGCCGCTGCTGGAGCGGATGCCCCTGCCCCTGCTGCGCGGCCTGGCGTGGGCCTACCCGGCCATGGCCTCGGTGGCTGCCTCTCTCGCCGCGAAGGGCAGCCATGCCCGGCGCGCCCCCGTGTACGCCGGCGTGGGTGCCGCCGTCGTCACCGGGGTGGTCGTCCTCCTCACCACCCTGCGGGGATGTTCATGAGCGTGGCCAGCCCGCCGCTCAGCCGGGGAGTGCTGCTGCGCGTCTTCCTGCGCTCGCTCTTCCTGCAGGCCTCGTGGAACCCGCAGGGCATGCAGAACCTGGGGCTGGCCTACGCCCTCTACCCGGCCCTGGAGCGGCTCTATCCGGAGAAGCAGGACCTGGAGACGGCGGTGCGCCGCCACCTGGTCTTCTTCAACACCCACCCCTACGTGGCGGCGGCCATCGTGGGAGGCGTCCTCTACCACGAGCAGCGGATTGCCCGGGGCGAGGAGCCGCCGGACAAGGTGGTGGCCTTCAAGGCGGCGCTCATGGGCCCGCTGGCGGCGCTGGGGGACGGCTTCTTCTGGCTGTCGCTCAAGCCGGCGACGGGGGCGGTGTGCGCGGCGCTGGTGCCGGTGCTGGCGGCGTGGGCGGCGGTGCTCTTCCTCTTCCTCTACAACCTCGTCCACCTGACGCTCCGCGCCCGGCTGTACTTGCTGGGACTGTCGCTGGGGGACAGGCTGGTGGAGGCGGTGGCGCGGGCCAACCTCCCCACCCGGGGCGCCCGGCTGCGGGCGGTGGCGGCGGCGTGTGCTGGCGGGCTGGCCGCCTGGCTGGCGGTCACCTTCGGCGCCAACGCGGGGGGCCGGTTCGCGCCCCTGTTGTCCGCGGGCTGCCTGGCCCTGGGGGTACTGTCCTACTTTCTGGTGTCGCGTCGGGTTCCCAACTACGTGGTGCTCTACCTCGCCGCGGGCCTTGCCTGTGCGGCCGGAGCCTTCCTTTAGAAGAGGGAGAATAGGGACTGGCAATGTCGAGTGTGGCCGAAGGGACATTTGAAATCATCAACGCGCTCGGGCTGCATGCCCGGGCGGCGGCGCAGTTGGTGCAAGTGGCCAACCGTTACAAGAGTGAGGTGACGCTCTTGTGCGAGGGCCAGAAGGCCAATGCCAAGTCCATCATGGGCGTGCTGATGCTGGCGGCCGCACAGGGCATGCACGTGACGGTGACGTGCAAGGGCGAGGACGCCGAGGCGTGCCTGCAGGACATCCAGAAGCTCATCGCCAACAGGTTCGGCGAGTCGAAGTGACCAACCCCGCGCGGCGAGTCGCCGCAGACGAAGAAGGAACCGTGAGCAGCCAGGCCACCCCCACGTTGAGTCTGAAGGGCATCGGCGCCTCCCCGGGCGTGGCGGTGGGCCACGCCTACATCCTGGATCGCAAGCGGGTGCGCACGCCCAAGCTTCGGCTGGCCGAGGCCGAGGTCGACCCCGAGCGCATGCGGATGAAGACGGCGCTGGAGCTGTCCGACCGCCAGCTGTCCGAGCTCAAGGAGCAGATCTCCAAGACGGAAGGCCCCGAGCACGCGCTCATCCTCGAGGCGCACCGGTTGATGCTCCACGATCCGATGTTCGTGGACGAGGTGAACCGGCTCATCGTGGAGGACCGCATCAACGCGGAGTGGGCGGTGAGGAGGGTGGCGCGCAAGCTCAAGCACCTCTTCGACAACATCCCGGACGAGTACTTCCGGGAGCGGCGCTCGGACGTGGAGTACGTGGCGGACCGGGTGGTGCGCAACCTGCTGGGGCAGGTGGTGGACGAGGAGGTGACGCTGCCGGACCACGCGGTGGTGGTGGCGCACGACCTGTCGCCGGCGGACGCGGCGCTGATGGCGCGCAGCGGGCGGGTGGCGGGCTTCGTCACGGACCTGGGCGGGCAGACGAGCCACACGGCCATCGTGGCGCGCGCCCGCTCGACGCCGGCGGTGGTGGGAGCTGGCCGGGCCAGCGAGCAGATCTCCCCGGGCGACCTGGTGGCGATGGACGGGGCCAGGGGCATCATCCTGGTGAACCCCACGGAGGACCAGCTCGCGCTCTTCCACGAGACGATGCGCCGGCACCAGGAGAGCGAGGCGCGGGCGTTGTCGGAGAAGGATCTGCCGGCGCAGAGCACGGACGGCTTCCGCATGCGGCTGGTGGGAAACATCGAGTTCCCGGAGGAAATCCAATCGCTGCTGGACCACGGCGCGGAGGGCATTGGCCTGTACCGCACCGAGTTCATGTTCCTGGACCGCAAGAGCCCGCCGACGGAGGAGGAGCACTACCGGGCGTACCGGCAGGTGCTGGAGATGATGGGAGGCAGGCCGGTCACCATCCGCACGTTGGACCTGGGCGGAGACAAGGTGCCGGGGAAGGGCAAGCACGAGAAGGAGCCCAACCCGGCGATGGGCTTGCGAGCCATCCGCTACTGCCTGGCCAACCGGGAGTTGTTCCGGGTGCAGCTCAGGGCGCTGCTGCGGGCGAGCGTGCACGGGAACATGCGGATGATGTTCCCGCTCATCTGCGGGATGAGCGAGCTGCGCGAGGCGCGGAGCGAGCTGGAGGCCTGCCGCACGGAGCTGGGGCGCGCGGGGGTGCCGCTCGGCAAACGCTTCCCGGTGGGCATCATGGTGGAGACGCCGAGCGCGGCGCTCATCGCGGACCGGCTGGCGCAGGAGGCGGACTTCTTCTCGGTGGGGACGAACGACCTCATCCAATACTCGCTGGCGATCGACCGGCAGAACCGGGACGTGGCGTACCTGTACAAGCCGTTGCACCTGTCGGTGCTGCGCTCGCTCAAGAGCATCGTGACGGCGGCGAAGGACGCGGGAATCCCGGTGGCGATGTGCGGGGAGATGGCGGGAGACCCGGTGTACGCGCTGGTGCTGTTGGCACTGGGCTTCGACGAGCTGTCGATGACGGCGGGACAGATTCCGACGGTGAAGAGCTTCATCCGGCAGACGAGCCGGGTGGAGGCGCAGCAGATGCTCGAGACGGCGATGGATCTGACGACGGCGGAAGAAATCGAGCGCTTCATCCGGACGGAGATGGACAAGCGTTTCGCCTCGCTGGACTGACGAGCCCTGTCTACCCATCCACCCAACAACCCCTCTCCCTCTGGGAGAGGGACGGGGTGAGGGTATTGCTCCTCCCGGGTTGCCCCCGAGTCACACCCGATGTGAGCCCTGGCGGCCCAGGTGCCGGGCCCTGGCGAGCCCTACTCTCCCTCCTTCTGATTCCCTCCCTGGGCGGAAGTGTCGCTGTCGGCGGTGAGCCGGTACCGCTTGCGGACGTGGAGGATGGCGCGCTCGAAGAAGCGGAGACCGACCAGGGTGAAGAGGGCGAGCCCGGTGGTGGCCGCGGCGACGAGAGGGAACCCGAGCCCGACGGCGAGCCCGACGGAGGCGGTGAGCCACAGGTTGGCGGCGGTGGTGAGACCCTTCACGGTGGCGCCGTGGCGGAGGATGGTGCCACCACCGAGGAAGCCGATGCCGACGACGACCTGGCTGGCGATGCGGGTGATGTCGGCCCGGACCTCCTGGGGCGTGTCCACGTCGAGCGGTGGCGCGGCGAAGAGGCTGCACAGGGTGAAGAGGCAGGAGCCGAGGCTGACGAGGATGTGCGTGCGCAGCCCGGCCCCCTGCCCGCGCAGCTCGCGCTCGAGGCCGAGCGCGAACGCGAGACCGAAGGCGATGCAGAGCCGGAGGACGGCGGTGCCCTGGTCCACCATGAGGGCTACTCCCCGAGCTCGATCTTCTCCTCGACATCGCTCTCGCCGAGCTGCGGGCGGGGGAGGGTGTCGAGGGTGGCGCTGAGGAGCCGGAAGGTGGGGGCGACGTAGGGGGTGACGTCGGGGCCGAGCTCGGTGGAGTACTGGGCGGTGAGCTCCTTGTAGCGGTCGTCCTCGGAGGGCCAGCTGCCGGCGGCCTCGGCGCCCCAGACCTCCTGACCATCGCGGCAGCGGAGCAACTGGGCCTTCACGGCGGCCTCCACGCCCGTGCCGGTGCGCGTCACGGAGGGGGAGAGCCAGAGGACGCCCTCGATGCCCTCGACGCACAGGCCCTTGAAGGAGGTGTCCTCGGGGTTGCCGTTGATGGCGATGTTGGCCTTGGCGATGAAGTCGCGGTTCTGGTTGACGTAGCGGCGGGCGATGAGGCTCCACAGCTCGCCCACCTTCTGGATGTTGTCGGGGAGCGGCTGGGTGACCACGGCCAGGCGCTTGACCTGGGTCTTGTCCACGGTCTCGTAGTCGGGGCGGACGCGGCTGTTCTTCACGGTGGCGCAGCCGGCGAGCAGCGCGAGTGCCATCACGAGCGCGAGTCGGTTCATCGTCGGTTTCCTCTCCCGGTCCCGCTCCCGGCGCGGGAGGGGGGCGCCGGTTCTACACCACGCGAGGGCTGGAATCGCATGCCCTCGCGCGGGCCTTTCACCGCAGGACCATCACCACCAGCCGGGACAGCCCGTAGACCAGCACGGCCATGAGAGCCGAGGCGGGGATGGTGAAAACCCAGGCCCAGATGATGCGGCCGGCCACGCCCCACTTCACCGCGCGCCAGCCCTTGGTGGAGCCCACGCCCACGATGGCGCCGGTGATGGTGTGCGTGGTGGACACGGGGATGCCCAGCTTCGCCAGCGCGATGATGGTGACACCTCCGCCAGTCTCCGCGGCGAAGCCGCCGATGGGGGCCAGCTTGGTCAGGCTGTGCCCCATCGTCTTCACGATGCGCCAGCCACCGAAGAAGGTGCCCAGGGCGATGGCCGCGTGGCACGAGATGATCATCCACCAGTCGATGTGGAAGGTCCGGTCCCGCCAGATGGTGCCGAAGAGCACCACCGCGATGATGCCCATCACCTTCTGTGCGTCATTGGTACCGTGGCTGTAGGAGAAGATGGCCGAGGAGACGAGCTGCAGGCGCCGGAACCAGGTGTCCACCTTCAGGGGCGTCTGCTTGTGCACCGTCCACGTGCTCACCAGCATCAGCGCCGTGCCGAGCACCATGCCGATGAAGGGCGAGAGCACGATGAAGGCGGCGATCTTCGCGATGCCCGAGCCCACCAGCCCGGCGAAGCCGAGCACCGGCAGCGTGGCACCAATCATTCCCCCGGCCAGCGCGTGCGAGGACGAGGAGGGCAGTCCCCACCACCACGTCAGCAGGTTCCAGGCGATGGCGCCCATCAGCGCGGAGAAGATGACCATCAGCACGGCTTCCGACCCCTGGGCGCGCAGCATCTCGAAGTCGATGATGCCCTTGCCCATGGTGTTGGCCACCTTCACCCCACCGCCGAACGCGGCGACGAAGTTGAAGAAGGCCGCCCAGGCCACCGCCAGGTTCGGCGACAGCACCCGCGTGGACACCACGGTGGCGATGGAGTTGGCCGCGTCGTGGAAGCCGTTGATGAAATCGAAGATGAGCGCGACCGCGACGATGAGGATGACAGCGGTGAGCAGCATCTCAGGAGTGCTCCAGGACCACGCCTTCGATGACGTTGGCCACGTCCTGGCACTTGTCCGTGGCCGTCTCGATGAAGTCGTAGATCTCCTTCCACTTCATGACCATGAGCGGATCCGCGCCGCTCTTGAAGAGCCGGCCCAGACCCGCCCGTAGCGCCTCGTCCGCCTGGGTCTCCAGACGCTTGATGTCCTTGCAGCCGGCGAGGATCTGCTCGGGCTTCTTGATGAGCCGCAGCGCCGCCACCACCTCCTGCACCTTCTCCGTGCAGAGCACCAGCAGCCGCGCCAGCTCGGTGGCGTCCGGCAGGCTCGAGGGAATCTCGTAGTAGTGCAGCCGGGCCGCCGCCGCGTTGGTCAGGTCCAGCACGTCGTCGATGCGCGACAGCAGCGAGTGGATCTGCGCCCGGTCGAACGGGGTGATGAACTGCTTGTGCAGCCGGTTGAAGGCGGTGTGCGTCACCTCGTCGCCCTTGTGCTCCACGTCCTTGAGGGCCTGCACCTTGGTGGCCACGTCCCGGTAGTCGCTCAGCAGGGCGTGCAGCATGCGCGCCCCCTCCACCGTCACGGCACACTGGGCATCGAAGTCGTCGAAGAACTCGTCCGACTTGGGCATCAGCTTCTCGAGCATCGTGCTTCTCCATCGGCCGGACGTGACACGCGCGTGACCCGTCCGTTACCGGGGCGTGAACTACCTCACCTGTGTAAAAGCGCCCAGCACGAAGATTCGACCGCTTGTGACACTTTCGTGACGTACCGGCGGGGGCCCGGCCAGGCCGCGGGCCCCTCCCGGCTCACACCTTGTAGAGCAGGTCCATGTACTTCTTGAGCAGGTCACTCAGGATGCCCCGGAAGGGCACGGTGCCCGCCATGCCGTAGACGGGCGCCATGGTGCCCTTCTCGCCCGGGTTGGCGCGCACGTGCTCGATGGCGGCCCGCAGATCCTCCAGGAAGCGCTCGGCCACGCCGGGCTGGGTGTGACGCTGGGTCACACAGATGTGTACCGCCGCGGGCTTGTGCAGACCGTTGAGGCTCCAGCCCCTGGAGCCCATCCGCTCCATCACCTTGTAGATGTCCACGGTGTCCGAACCGAAGGCGATGACGAAGAGCGGCTCTCCCAGCACATGCAGACCGGGGATGGCGCGGATTCCGCGCTTGAGGGCGTCCGCCGTCTCCAGGATGCGGCGCGTGGCGTCCAGGTAGCCCTCCTCACCGGTGGACACGAGCGAGGCCCAGGCCGCCGCGATGAGGGCGCCGGGGCGGCTGCCGGAGAAGGTGGGGGAGAAGTAGATGCCGCCGGGCCACTCGGTGGCGGTGAAGTACTGGTGCGAGCGCAGCTCGGTGCCCCGGTACAGCACCACGGACGTGCCCTTGGCCGCGTAGCCGAACTTGTGCGTGTCCGCGGACATGGTGGTGACGCCGGGCAGCCGGAAGTCGAACTCCGGCACCGGGTAGCCGAGCTTCCTCGCCCAGGGCAGCACGAAGCCGCCCAGGCACGCGTCGGTGTGGAAGCCGATGCCGCGCTTGCGCGCCAGCTCCGACAGCTCCTCGATGGGATCGATGGTCCCATGGGGGAACGACGGCGCCGAGCCGATGATGACGATGGTGTTGCGGTTGATTGCCTTGCGCGTGGCCTTCACGTCCGCGCGGTAGTCCGGCCCCACCGGCACGCGAACCATCTTGATGCCGAAGTAGTGCGCGGCCTTGTCGAAGGCGGGGTGCGCGGTGGAGGGGGCCACCATCTCGGGCCGGGTGATGCCCTTCGTCTCGCGGGCCCAGTCGCGGTACGTCTTCATGGCCAGCATGATGCTCTCGGTACCGCCTGACGAGAGGGCACCACAGATGTGCTCCTCCGGAGGCCGGCCCGCGTTGGCCTCGGTGGCGCCGAGCATGTGCGCCGTCATGGCCACCACCTCGGCCTCGAACTTGGTGGCGCTGGGCCAGAGGTCCGCGTGCAGCGGGTTGCTCTGCGAGTTGATGGCGTACACGCGGTTGAGGAAGTCGATGTGCTCGGAATCGCCGTGGTACACGGCCCCCGAGACGAGCCCGTCCTTCCAGCGGTGCTCCTCCTTCTCCTTCATCTGGCCCATCTCGTTGAGCACCTGCTCGTGCGAGAGGCCCTTGGGCGGGAGCGTGGCGAAGGTGGGGAGCTGCCCGCGGTAGGGCTTCAGGTCGCCCTCCAGCCCGGCCAGCATGGAGTCCGTCTCCTTCGCCAGCCGGTTGCGCAGCAGGGGGACGCTCTTGAGGTAGCGCTCCGCCGCCGACAGCAGCCGGGGAGGGACGCGGTTGAGGAGGTTCGTTCCGAGCTCGGGCAGATCCATGGTGTTCTTCCCATCCAAAGGTCGTTCTGACGCGTTCATCTCGTTCTTCATCGTCAAGCGCTCCTGGCCCGGTTGAGCCGCGCGAAGATGGCCTTGTTGCACTTGTAGAGGTTCACGAACTCCCGGAAGAGCTCGTCGTAGAGCCCGCGGTGCTTGGGGTTGGGCTCGAAGGTGTTGGCGATGGGGACGAGCGAGGGGAGCTCCTCCACCGTGAGGTGTCCGAGCGCCAGGGCGGCCTGGAACGCCGCGCCGCGCGCGTTGGCGAGCACGGGCTCGTCCACCTGGTGGATCTGCCGGTCCAGCACGTCCGCGACGATCTGACACCACAGCTTGGAGCGGGCACCGCCGCCGATGATGCGGATGGGCTCCAGCTTGCGGCCGACGAACTTCTCCACGTAGGTGAGGAGCCAGCGGGAGTTGTAGGCCACGCCCTCGAGCACGGCGCGCACCATGTGCCCGCGGGTCGTCTTGAGCGACTGGTTGAAGAAGCCGCCGCGCAGCCGCTGGTCGTCCACCGGGCTGCGCTCGCCGTTGAGCCAGGGCATGAAGATGAGCTGGTCGCTGCCCGCGGGGATGCGCTCGGCCTCCCTCTCGAGGACCTTGTAGAGGTCCACCGAGTCCGGGCCGTGTGCGTCCTGGCTCCCGCTGGAGAGCTCCTCGTGGCCGAAGAGGATGTTGTCCTTGAGGAAGGACAGGCAGATGCCGGCGGACTCCTGCTCGTTGGTGAGCAGGTAGCGGCCGGGAAGCGCGGAGGGCAGGGTGCCCATCTGGTGGAGGACGTCCGTCTTCTTGTAGGGCACGTGGCAGCTGAGCCAGGAGGACGTGCCGATGCACAGGTGGGGCTCGTGGTCGCGCACGGCGCCGGAGCCCACGGCGGCGGCGAGGATGTCCGGGGCTCCGGTGATGACCTGGACCTTGTCGCCGAGCCCCAGGGCGCGGGCGGCCTCGGGCTGGAGGGGGCCGAGCACGGTGGCGGCGGGCACCAGGTCGGGCAGCTTGTCGCGAGGCATGCCCGTCATCTGGAGGAGCCGGTCGTCGTAGTTGATGCGCGAGAGGTCGCGGTTGTCGGTCACCCAGTGCAGGGTGATGGAGTCATAGGAGGAGGCGAACCGGCCGCTCAGCCGCAGGTTGAGCCAGTCCTTGGGCTCCAGGAATTTGTAGGTGTTGCGGTAGACCTCGGGGTGCTCGCTCTGGAGGTAGAGGATGTGGCCGAGCGGGTCCTTCCCCGAGAGGGTGGGCGCGCCACCGGTCAACCGCACCCAGGTGAGCAGCCGGGCGATGCCGTAGCCCTCGATGGGCATGAAGCCGTTGGCGACGCGCCGGACGTGGGGGGCACCGCGCGAGTCCATCCAGATGATGGCGGGCCGCAGGGGCTTGCCCTGCGCGTCGACGGCGACGGTGCCGGACCACTGGGAGCTGACGTTGATGCCGATGATGTCGCTGGCGGGGACGATGCCCTTGTCCAGCAGGCGGCGTGTGCCGCGGACGATGGCGGTCCACCAGGACTCGGGGTCCTGTTCGGCGCCCCCTTCGGGCAGCAGGTCGAGCTCCAGCGGCTCGACGTCGCCGCCGAGGATCTTCCCCCGGGTGGTGACGGCCGCCAGCTTGACGGCCGAGGTCCCGAGGTCGATGGCGAGAATGGAGGCGTTGGTGGGGGTGGGCACGGAGGTAATCTAACGGGCCCACGAAGGCCGTGGGCCAGTGTCGTACGCCCGCGAGCGTTTCCTATCGGAAAGCCATGGGAGCACGCTCTCCAGGGTGCTGTGCTCGTGGCATTCATTCCGTTCCTGCGGCAGTCTTGCTTTTTGATGATTCGAGGCGAACACATCCAGTCCCCTGGGATGGCCCGGACCGGGCGCGCGGGAGACGCGCGGCTCGCCTTCGAGCGCGTGGGCAATCGCACCGTGGTGCGCACCGCGCTCGCGCACAGTCCCTTGCGGCTGCTGACGCCGCGCAACCACGGGCACGCCGCGTGGGTCTACACCAGCTCGCTCGGAGGGGGGCTGGTGGATGGCGACCACCTTTCGGTGGAGCTGGACGTGGCCGAGGGCGCCGCAGCGCTCCTGTCGAGCCAGGGCTCCAATCGCGTGTACCGCTCGCCTCGTGGCTGCCGCAGCGACCTGTCCGCGCGGGTGGCGGAGGGCGCGCTGCTCGCGCTCGTGCCGGACCCCACCATGTGCTTCGCGGGGGCCCGCTATTCACAGCGCCAGGACGTCCAGCTCGCCCAGGGCGCCTCGCTCGTGTTGATGGACCTCGTCACCGCCGGCCGCAGCGCCAACGGTGAGCGCTGGGCCTTCACGCACTACTCCTCCGCGCTCCGTGTCCACCGCGAGGGGCGCTCGCTGCTCGACGAGCGCTGGCTGCTCGACCCCCACCATGGGACCCTCCCCGAGCGGCTCGGCCGCTTCGACGCGCTCGGCACCGTGCTCCTGGTGGGACCGGCCCTGGCCTCCGCCCGGGAGGCGCTCGCCGGGCACGTGGGGGCCCTGCCCGTCACCCCGCGCGCCGGGCTCGTCTGCTCCGCCAGCCCGCTCGGGCCCGATGGCCTGGTGCTCCGGGCCGCGGCCACCTCCGCCGAGGTGCTGCTGCGCACCGCCCGGGAGTGGCTGTCCTTCCTCTCCCCGATGCTCGGGGATGACCCCTGGGCACGCCGGGCGTGAGTCCCAACCTGTTCTGGTAGGGGATGACGCATCGCGCTAGGGTGGTCGGGAGTTCCCGGCTTCGGGCCTGGGGACTCCCTGGAGGGATGCATGCACCTGTCGCCGCGTGAGATCGACAAGCTGCTGCTGCATGGCGCGGGTTTCCTGGCCCAGAAGCGACTGGCACGAGGGGTGAGGCTCAACTACCCCGAGGCGGTGGCGCTCATCGCCACCCAGCTTCTCGAGTTCATCCGTGACGGCCGGAGTGTGGCGGAGCTGATGGACCTGGGGCGGAAGTTCCTGGGGCGCGCGCAGGTGATGGAGGGCGTGCCGGAGATGGTGGCGGAGGTGCAGGTGGAGGGCACCTTCCCGGACGGCTCGAAGCTGGTGACGGTGCACCACCCCATCGAGGCCGAGCACGGCGATCTGTCCCTGGCGCTCTACGGCAGCTTCCTGCCCGTGCCGTCGCCGGAGCGCTTCGCACGGCCACCGCACGAGGAGGTGCGGCCGGGCGAGGTGCTCGTGCAACCGGGCGAGCTGGTGCTCAACGAGGGCCGCGACACCGTCACCGTGGAGGTCACCAACACGGGAGACCGTCCCGTGCAGGTGGGCAGCCACTACCCGTTCTTCGAGACGAACCGGGGCCTCGTCTTCGACCGGGCCAGGGCGTACGGACGGCGGCTGGACATCCCGGCGGGCACGGCGGTGCGCTTCGAGCCCGGGGAGAAGAAGACGGTGTCGCTCGTGCCCATCGCGGGAGCGCGGGTGGTCCAGGGCGGCAACGCGCTGGGCTCGGGCCCGGTGACGCCGGAGAACCAGGAGCGGGCCCTGGCCCAGGTGGCCTCGCGCGGCTTCGGACACGAGGAGGGCGCATGAGCCGGAAGATGGATCGCCGTCACTACGCGGACATGTTCGGTCCCACCACGGGCGACCGGGTCCGGCTGGGCGACACGGGGCTGCTGGCGCAGGTGGAGAAGGACCTCACCGTCTACGGGGACGAGTGCAAGTTCGGCGGCGGCAAGGTGCTGCGCGACGGCATGGGCCAGAAGGCCGGGGTGGGGGACGCCGAGGCGCTGGACTGCGTCATCACCAACGCGCTCATCGTCGACTGGACGGGCATCTACAAGGCGGACATCGGCATCAAGGGCGGGCGCATCTCCGGCATCGGCAAGGCGGGCAACCCGGACGTGATGGCGGGGGTGACGCCGGGCATGGTGGTGGGCGTCACCACCGAGGCCATTGCCGGCGAGGGGCTCATCGTCACGGCGGGCGGCATCGACTCGCACATCCACTTCATCTGCCCGCAGCAGGCGGACGAGGCGATCGCCAGCGGCATCACCACCTGGGTGGGTGGTGGCACGGGGCCGGCCACGGGCACCAACGCCACCACGTGTACGCCGGGCGCGTGGAACATCCGGCGCATGCTGGAGTCCACGGACACGCTGCCGCTCAACATCGGCCTCACCGGCAAGGGCAACACCTCGCGGCCCGAAGGCCTGCTGGAGCAGATCGCCGCCGGGGCCATCGGCCTGAAGTTGCACGAGGACTGGGGCACCACGCCGGCCACCATCGACAACTGCCTGTCGGTGGCCGAGGGCGAGGACATCCAGGTCACCATCCACACGGACACGCTCAACGAGTCGGGCTTCGTGGATGACTCCATCGCCGCCTTCAAGGGCCGCACCATCCACACGTACCACTCGGAGGGCGCTGGCGGTGGACACGCCCCGGACATCATCCGCGTGTGTGGCGAGGCCAACGTCCTGCCGAGCTCGACGAACCCCACGCGTCCGTACACGGTGAACACGCTGGATGAGCACCTGGACATGCTCATGGTGTGTCACCACCTGGACCGGGAGATTCCCGAGGACGTGGCCTTCGCCGAGAGCCGCATCCGGGGGAGCACCATCGCCGCGGAGGACATCCTGCACGACCTGGGGGCCATCAGCATGATGTCCTCGGACAGCCAGGCGATGGGACGGGTGGGCGAGGTCATCACCCGCACGTGGCAGACGGCGCACAAGATGCGCGAGCAGCGCGGGCGCCTGCGCGAGGAGCGGGGCGACAACGACAACCTGCGCATCCGCCGCTACGTGGCCAAGTACACCATCAACCCGGCCATCGCCCACGGCCTGGTGCACGAGGTGGGCTCGGTGGAGGTGGGGAAGCTGGCGGACCTGGTGCTGTGGCGGCCCGCCTTCTTCGGCCTGCGCCCGGAGCTGGTCATCAAGGGTGGCTTCATCGCCTGGGGGCAGATGGGAGACCCGGGAGCGTCCATCCCCACGCCTCAGCCCTATTACATGCGGCCGATGTTCGGCGCGCGGGGCCGGGCGCTGGGGGCCACCAGCATCGCCTTCGTCTCGGGGCGCGCGCTGGCGGACGGGATGGTGCGAGGGCTGGGGCTCACCAAGCAGCTGTCCGGGGTGCGCCGGTGCCGGGGGCTCGGCAAGCGCGACATGAAGCTCAACGACGCGCTGCCCAGGCTCACGGTGGACCCGGAGACGTACGAGGTGCGCGCGGATGGCGAGCTGCTCGTGTGCGAGCCCTCCGTCCGGTTGCCGCTGGCGCAGCGTTACTCGCTGTTCTGAGGGGGCGGGCCATGGGCTACCCGTGGAGGGTGCTGCAACTGGCCGATTCGGGCTTTCCCACCGGGGGCTTCGCGCACTCGGGGGGACTGGAGGCGGCGGTGCAGCACGGCGAGGTGCGCGGCCGCGAGGGCCTGGAGCGCTTCGCCCGTGAGTTGCTCTGGCAGACGGGACACGGGGCCCTGCCGCTGCTGAGCGCGGCCTGGCGCGAGCCCTCCTCGCTGGTGGCCCTGGATGCTCGCGCGGAGTCCTTCCTCACCAACCACGTGGCCAACCGGGCGAGCCGCACCCAGGGGCGGGCCTTCCTGGACACGTGCGCGCGCATCTTCCCCGAGCCGGTGGCGCCACTGCGGCAGGCTGCCCGGGACGCGAAGTCCCGCTACCACCACGCCCCCCTCTTCGGGGCGGTGCTGCGCGCGCTGGACGTCGAGCTGCCGGACGCGCAGCAGCTCCTCCTGTCCCTCACGCTGCGGGGGACGCTGTCCGCGGCGGTGCGGATGGGCATCGTGGGCACGCACGAGTCCCACCAGCTCCAACACCAGTGCGCCCCGCTGCTCGACGAGGTGCTCGAGGCCTGCGCCGGGCTGGGCGTGGAGTCGCTGGCCCAGACGTCACCGCTGATGGACCTGCTCGGCGCCACGCACGACCGGCTCTACTCGCGGCTCTTCCTTTCCTGAGGTGAACCATGCACGACGACCACCGCGGCCACGGCCATGATGATGACCACGACCACACGCACGAGGAGTGGGACCATCCGGGCCACTACCACGAGCGCGAGAAGCCCCAGACGCGGGACTTCTCGAACCGGTCCTTCACCATCGGCATCGGTGGACCGGTGGGGAGCGGGAAGACGGCGCTGGTGCTGGCGCTGTGCCGGGCGCTGCGGGACAACTACCGGCTGGGCGTGGTGACCAACGACATCTTCACCAAGGAGGACGCCGAGTTCCTGGTGCGCAACAAGGCGCTCTCGCCCGAGCGCATCAAGGCGGTGGAGACGGGCGGGTGCCCGCATGCGGCCATCCGCGAGGACATCAGCCACAACCTGCTGGCGCTCGAGGAGCTCATGGAGGATTTGAAGCCCGAGCTGCTCATCGTGGAGAGCGGGGGCGACAACCTGGCGGCGCAGTACAGCCGCGAGCTGGCGGACTACACCGTCTACGTCATCGACGTGGCGGGCGGGGACAAGGTGCCGCGCAAGGGCGGGCCGGGCATCACGCAGTCGGACCTGCTGGTCATCAACAAGACGGACCTGGCGCCGCACGTGGGCGCGGACCTGTCGGTGATGGAGCGCGACGCGCGGAAGATGCGGGGGGACGGGCCCTTCGTCTTCACCCAGGTGACGAAGGGCGTGGGGCTGCAGGAGGTCATCGACCACCTGCTCTCCGCGTGGCGCAAGGCCACGGGCGCCGCCTGACGGCTACCCGGCGAGCTTCACTCCCTCGCCGGGCTTTCCACCTCACCGCGAGTGCTTCAGGCCGCCTCGGACTTGTCGGAGGCGGAGGGCTGCCCCGGGGTGGACGCGTGCTGCACGCCCTCCTGGAGCTTGCGCGGCAGCCGGTCCCACATCACCTGCATCACCGCGGCGAGCACCGTGAAGGACACCACCAGGGTGGTGATGAGGCCGATGCACGCCACGATGCCCATGGACTTCAGGCCGTTGTGGCTGGCGGCGAGCAGGGCGGCGAAGCCCGCGGCCGTCGTCAGCGTGGACGAGGCCACCGCCGCGCCCACGCTGCGCAGCGCCACCACGGGCGAGGTGCCCTCCAGGTAGCGGTGCAGCAGGTACAGGCCGTGGCTCACCCCGAAGCCCAGGAGGATGGGCAGGATGATGATGTTCATGAAGTTCAGGTGCAGGTCCGCCAGCGTCATGATGCCCAGCATCATCGCCAGGCCCACCGTGAGCGGGATGACGGAGGCCAGCGCCAGCTTCACGTTGCGGAAGTCCAGGAAGTGCATCAGCAGGATCCACAACGTCACCAGGATGACCGTCAGCTGGCCATCGGCGAGCACGATGCGCGCCAGCCGCGCGAACAGGGGCGCCGCGCCCGCCGCACGCCGCACCTGCGCCTCGGCGATCACCTTGCCCGACGCATCCTTCACCTCGGGGGTGGGGATGTTGCTCGTCTGGTCGACGAAGGTGAGCATCTTCTTGCCGTCCCACAGGTCCACGTTCGGGTAGATGAACGTCAGGTAGCCGTGGTTCTCCGGCTTCGTCTCCGGCAGGTGGACGAACTGCGAGGCGTAGATGTCCGGCACCCCGTGCACGTCGAAGGGCCGGGCCTCCAGCATCTTCATGAAGAGGGCCGCCTTCTCCTGGGCCTCCGGAGGCAGCGCCTCCACGTCGATGTCCTTCAGCTCCTCCTTCCACTCCTGGAGGATCTTCGCGTTGGCCGCGGCCGTCTCCGGCGGCGGGACGAAGGTGTAGATGCTCACCACCTGGTCGATGGCGGAGTACTTCTCCTTGTTCTTGGGGTCGGAGAGCTCGTCGTAGATGGCCTTCGCCTCCTCCAGCGTCTTGGAATAGACGGCGATGGGATCGCTGGAGATGTTGAAGCGCGCGCTGATCTCATCCTGCAGCTTCACCGACGGCTGGCCCTCGGGGATGAGGGCACGGCTGTTGTAGTTGAAGCGCACGCCGGCCTTGATGCGCTCCGCCAGGGTGGCGGGCTTGTCCGTGGGCACGTCCACGTCGCTCCAGGGGATGGCGAAGGCGCACATGAAGCCCACGATGATGGTGCCCACCACGAGCACCAGGCCGGGCCGGGGGATGCGCAGCTCCTTGCCCGTGCTGGCGCTCTGCGTGGCCGGCGGCTTCATCTCGCCGATGAGCTTCTTGGGCAACTCGGGGTTGATGCGGCCCGCCAGCGCGAGCAGTGCCGGGCTCCAGGCGAAGAGCAGCACGCCGATGATGAAGGTGCCGCAGCCGGCCAGGAAGCCGAACTGGCTGAACCCGCGGAACTCGCTGATCATCAGCACGAAGAACGAGCCCGACGTCACCACCGCGGACACCAGCGCCGGCCGGCCCGCGTTCACCACCGCGTCGCGGATGGCCTCGTCGTAGGGCTTGCCCTGGCCCAGCTCCAGCCGCGTGCGGAAGATGAAGTGGATGCCGTAGTCGATGCCGAACCCCATCAACAGACCACCGAGGATGCTGGTGATCATGTTGAGCTCACCCACGGTGGCGTAGGTGAAGCCCATGGTGATGATGGTGCCGATGACCGTGCCGCTGGACACGATGATCGTGGGCACCCACTTGCGGAAGGCCAGGATGGTGATGAGGAAGATGGCCGCGAAGGCGATGAGCGACACCGGCTGGAGCGACTCCTCGATGGCGTACGAGTCGTCCACCGACGTCTTGTACGAGCCCGTGAAGCCGTAGAAGACCTCCTGGGTGTTGCCCATCTTCTCGTAGTCCTCGGTCAGCTTCACGCCGCCGGACTTGCCGTACTCCGCCAGATCCTTGCGCAGCTGCTCGACGAAGTCCTTCGTCTTGCCCAGCTGGTTGGAGTCCCACATCGGCTTGATGAGGACGAGGACCATCTTGCGGTCATTGGAGATGTAGTAGTCGTCCCGGATGCTCTTCTTGCCGACGCTGCTGTACTTGTCGATGAGGTCCGTCAGCTCGAGCTTGACCGGCTCGGTCTTCTGGATCTCGATGAAGAAGGGGTTGTTGCGGCGCAGCTGATCCTTGAGCCAGGCCATGATGCGGCGCTTGCCCTCGGACAGGTCCTCCGTCTTGATGAAGAGGGCCATGTTCTGCTGCACGAACTCGACGGGCACCTTGTAGGTGATGAAGCGGACGTGCTCCTTGTCCGCCAGCAGCCTCGCGGCGATGTCGTCGGAGACCTTCTTGAGCGTGGCCTCGTCATCACCGCGCAGCGCGAGCATGAGGTAGCCGCTGCCACCGACCATGTCGATGACGCGCTTGACCTCCTTCACCTCGGGCAGGTCCTGCGAGATGAGGTCGAGCTGGTTGGAGTTGATGGTCAGCTTGAGGGTTCCCCACATCGACACGCCGAAGAGGGCGAGGATCGCGAGGAGGACCAGCCCGGGCCTGCGGACGAGCAGTCCGGCATAGGCGAGAGCAAGGCGCGGAGGCTTGTGGGTCGAGTCACTCATTCGGCGCGGACCCTATAGGAGAACCGAGCCCACCAGAAGCACGGTGAAGGCCCTCGGCTGCTCGGCCGCCCCGCGTCAATCCCCTCTCCCCCTGGGAGAGGGCCAGGGTGAGGGTATTCCCGTATCCTACGTCCCCGGTCAGGTCCTGGGAGGGAGCAGGAAGAGGCGGGGCTCTCTCAGGAAGCGAGCAGACATGAGCCGCACCAGCCGCATCACCTCGGCCAGGGGGACGTCGCGCGCTCGCAGGGCCACTCCCAGGGCGAGCGAGAAGGAGACGCCGAAGTTGATGGCCAGGGTGATGCCGATGCCGACCAGGGCGGCGAGGAAGTCCGGCCGCAGGATGGCGTCGGGCCCCAGGGCATAACCCGCCAGACACAGCTGCCCGAAGGACAGCGTCACGTGGCGCACGTCCAGCGGTAGCCCGAAGAAGGCGCCGACGATCGGCGGCAGCGCCAGCAGGACGCCGATGCTCACGTTGCCACCCAGTCCGGCGATGTTGTTCGAGAAGACGTCCGCCAGCCTCTTCGCCCCGGAGTCGCCCAGCACCCGCCTCAGCCCCCGGTGGTACGCGAGCGCTTCGGGGAGGCGGCGATACACCGCCCAGTTCTCCAACCACCCGGCCACGAGGCTGGAGAGCCATAGCAGCACGCCCGTCAGCGCCGCGTAGACGATGGTGCCGCTGCGCCAGGGGTGCAGCGCGTCCACCACGTAGTGCGCCTGGGCCTGGTTGAGCAGCGGGTGCCCCTTCCACCAGGCGAAGGCCATCGACAGTCCCACCGCCGCCGGCAGCACGGTGCCCATGTTCCCCACGGCCGTGGCGAGCTGCGAGCGGGTGATGCGGGGAATCAGCTCCATCAGGTGCGACAGCCGCCCGTTGGAGCTGCCCTGGCCGATGGAGCTCCCCAGCGTGGCCGCCGTCATGGAGGGCTGCTTGGTGGCCAGCGTGGAGCCCGTCACCTGCATCATCAGGAAGCTGGCCACGTAGGTGCCCGCCAGGGACAGCCCGTAGAAGAAGGGCGCCAGCGCGAGCGTGGCGGAGTACAGCTTGATGCCGGCGGTGAAGGCGGTGATGAGCCCTCCGCCCGCCGCCGAGTGCACCAGGCGGTGGTACTCGGCCCGCGTGGTGGAGATGTAGTGCTCGCCCGAGTGGCCCGCGCGCTCGATGACCTTGCGCGCCAGCAGCCGCGCGTTGCCCGCCACCAGCGAGCGCATGGAGTGGTCCGCGTGCGCCCGGCGCAGCAGGTCCGCCACCAGGGCGAGTCCCTCCCGCCAGCGGGGCATGCCCGGATCGGCGCCCAGCACCCGGGCGATGGCTTCCATGCGCTCCAGGCTCCGGCGGATGCGCTCCAGCCGGTACACCAGGTCCACGCTCACCCCGTACTGCTCGAGGTGGCTGGAGACGATGGCCACCACCTGCCGGCACTCCTCCATCACGTCGCGCAGCTCGCGCAGGGAGTCCGGCTCGGCGTCGCGGGCCTGGACGCCCTCGCACACCCGGCGCAGCTTGAGGAAGGGCGAGGCGCGGAAGGACACCTCCGGGCAGCGGTCCCGTACGTCCTCGGTCAGTCCCAGGGCCGCCGTCTGCACCGCCAGCAGGCCCAGGGCATCCACCAGGTCGGCGCGCACCACCGCCTCCGGCTCCCGCGCGGGAGGCCGGGCACCGCCTCCCAACAGCGTGGACAGCCGTGCCAGCAGTGCCGGAGGCAGGGCCTCCACCCAGGCGGCGTCCGCGGGTTGGGGAAAGAGGCGTGGCAGCAGCTCGGAGAGCTGGTGGTTCTCGGGGGGCGAGGGCAGCAGGCGGTGCGCGAGCCGGTCGAACACCTCTCCGAAGAAGCCCAACCCGGCGGGCAGGCCCACCTGGGAGAAGAGCTTCAACCCGCTCGTGGCGCCCATCACCTCGCGTACCAGGGCGGCCACGGGCTCGCGGGCCGAGGCCCGGGTCTCCAGCACGCGCACCAGCAGGGCCAGGCGCGTCACCCCGGCGGGAGCCTCGGGCTCGGCGGGCTCCATCAGCCCCAGGGCGGGCTTGGGATCTCTCAACCAGTCGACGCACCGCTCCACCCACTCCAGGCGGGCCTCCAGGCCCTCCTCGGGTATGTCGGCCAGGAGCTTCTGCAGGTCCCTGACGGCGGGGTGTCCCGGGGCGCGTGGGGCGAACTGGACGCAGAAGGCGTCCACCTCGCGGGAGGAACGCCCTTCGCGCACGGGGGCGGGCTGGGGGAGGGGACGGGACATCGGCCCGTCTTTCTACCTCATGCGCGTCATTCCCGGGGCGCCACGAGGGCCTGTCCGCCCGGCCCCCGAGCGCGAGGGGGAGTTACTTCTTGGACAGCTCGGCGTCCTTCTTGCGCATCAGGTCCAGCAGGTGGTCCCAGCCGCCCTGCTGCATGATGGGCCGCACCTGGTCATCGCGGATGCCGGTGAGCATCGAGTCGCCGAGCACCGCCACGTCCAGCACCTTCCAGGCGCCCTGGGTCTTCACCAGCGAGTACTGGAGCTTCATCTCCTGCTTCTTCATCGGGTGCTCGATGATGACGGTGGATTTCACCTTCGCCTTGTCCCCCTCGAGCACGGGATCCTCGTAGGTGATGGAGGCCAGGTTCTTGAAGTTCTCGCGCACCTTGGGGAAGGCGATCTTGGAGAAGAGCTTGTTGAAGAGCTGGATGAACTCCTTGCGCTGGGCATCCGTGCCCTTCTCCCAGTCCTCGCCGAGCAGGAAGCGGCCCTGCTCCTCGTTGGCGAGCTGCTTGATGGCCAGGTCATCCTTGCTGTAGCGCACGGACTGCACGACCGTCTTCACCGGCTTGGCCACGGTCTCGTTGGGCGCGGCCAGGACGGGCAGGGCGAGAGTGAGGGTGGCCAGCACGGCGAGGGAGCGGAGACGAGCGTTCATTCGGATCCTTCCTGAGGAGAGGGCAATCTCTGTAGCCCAATGGAACGGCCCGGGACGCGTGAAATTCACGCGCCATCCTGTGGAGGGCCCGGGGGGCGGGCTGCCTGCCAGGAGGGGGCGGCGTGAATTTTTCGGGCCTCTTCCGGGTTTGACTCCTTTAGAGCCCAACGTCTAGTGTGCCCGCGTTTGACGCCGCAGCAGCGGCGAGCGACTTCCCTCCTCTGAAGAAGACATGCCGACCGACTACCTGTTCACCTCCGAATCCGTCACTGAAGGGCACCCGGACAAGATCGCTGACCAGATCTCCGACGGCGTGCTGGACGCCATCCTCTCCAAGGATCCCCAGGGCCGCGTGGCCGTGGAGACCCTGGTGAAGACGGGCCTGGCCATCGTCGCTGGCGAGGTGACCACCAACTGTTACGTCGACATCCCGAAGATCGTCCGCAGCACCATCTGCCGCATCGGCTACACCGATAGCTCCATGGGCTACGACGGCCACACCTGCGGCGTCATGGTGGCCATCGAGGGCCAGAGCCAGGACATCGCCCGGGGCGTGGACAACAAGAAGGAGCAGGGCGCTGGCGACCAGGGCATGATGTTCGGCTACGCCTGCGACGAGACGCCGGATCTCATGCCGGCCCCCATCCACTACGCCCACGCGCTCACCCGGCGCCTGGCCGACGTGCGCCGCAAGACGCACGACTGGCTGCGCCCGGACGGCAAGAGCCAGGTCACCGTCGAGTACCGCAACGGCCGCCCGGCCCGCATCGACGCGGTCGTGGTGTCCACGCAGCACTCCGACGACGTGTCCAACAAGAAGATCCACGAGGCGATCCGCGAGGACGTCATCGCCAAGGCGCTGCCCAAGAAGCTCATCGACGCCAAGACGAAGATCTTCATCAACCCCACCGGGCGCTTCGTCATCGGCGGCCCCATGGGTGACTCGGGCGTGACGGGCCGGAAGATCATCGTCGACACCTACGGCGGCATGGGCCGTCACGGTGGCGGCGCCTTCTCCGGTAAGGATCCGTCGAAGGTGGACCGCTCGGCCGCGTACATGGGCCGCCACATCGCCAAGAACGTGGTGGCCGCGGGTCTCGCGCGCCGCTGCGAGGTGCAGGTGTCCTACGCCATCGGCGTGGCCGAGCCCGTGAGCGTCCTGGTGGAGACCTTCGGCACGGCCACCGTGCCCGAGGAGAAGATCCAGGCGGCCATCCGGCAGACGTTCGGCCTCAAGCCGCGCGAGATCACCGAGTACCTGGACCTGCTGCGGCCCATCTACCAGAAGACCGCCGCGTACGGTCACTTCGGCCGCTCCGAGAAGGAGTTCACCTGGGAGCGCACCGACAAGAAGGACGCCCTGCGTGAGGCGGTGGCGAGCCCCCGCCTGAAGGCTGTCTGAAAGAAAGCGGATCCGCTGTCCAGACGCGCGTGAGCCCCGGTGGCTCACGCGCGTTTTGTTTTTCCCCCTACAGGAAGAGCGTGGGGTCGAACTCGTCCACGCGAACCGGCAACATGCGCGGCAGTGGCCGCTGGAACACCTTGGCGTTCATCTCGAGATCCAGGATCTCCAGCCCGGCCGGGACGAGCTCGCGGAACCGCTGGCTCATGTACTCGCGCAGTCCGAGGATCGCCACCCGCCGCTTCTCCTCGAGCATCGCGCGCAGGGCGTCCGCGAAGTCGGTTCCATCGTGGCTGGCGAGCGCGACCGCGGCCTTGGGGCGCTGGGTGCGGATGGCCTCCATGAGCTTGAGGATGCCCAGGTCCACCACCTTCTGGTCGGGCCGGCCATAGAGGAGCGCCACCTCGCAGCCGGCGGTCTTCAGGGCGCGCACGAAGCCGATCATCACATCCGGCAGCTGCTCGCTCCTGGCGTTGAGCACCACCACGCAGCGCACGGGGGTCGGAAAGTGGCTCTCACAGAAGGCCACCAGCCGATCGAATTGCACACGGTCCTGGGGTTCGGGCTTGCGTCCCACGACATTGGACACCGCCCAGTCGACGTTCTCCGCGTCGATGAGCACATAGGAAGCTGCGGGGGGGCGTGCGGAAGACATGGCTGGAGAGGATACCCGATGCCCCGGGGCGGCAGGTGACGGCACCTCCTCCGGAACGGTACAAATGGACGATGCCTGTCCTCGGACTGTCGGCCCTGAGCGCGTTGTGGCTCGCCGCGGTGGATGCGCCCGTCACCTCGGTCACCGTCTACAGTGACCGGGCCCGCGTGGTGCGCACCGCGAAGGTGACGCTCTCCGGTACCCAGCGCGTGGAGCTGCCCCCGCTGTATGGCTCGGTGGACCCCTCCAGCATCCGCGTGGAGGCCCAGGGCGCCGAGGTGGCCCGCGTGGACATCCGCTCCGTGGACTCCCAGGCCCTTCCCGCCACCGAGGCCCGCCGGCTCGTCACCGAGCTGGAGCGGCTCGATGATCAGATCGCCCAGGCCCGCGCCGAGCACGAGGCCTACGCCGCCCAGCTCACCGCGCTCGGCCAGGTGCGGCCCGTCGTCACCCAGGACGCCGCCCCCAACCCCCAGAGGAAGGCCGCCGCCCAGAGCCCCTCCCGGCTCGATGCCTCCGGCTGGCGCGCCGCCACCGGCTTCGTGGTGGAGACCACTGCCCGTCTCCAGGCGAAGCTGCGCGAGGTGTCCCAGCGCGAGGAGTCGCTCGATCGCGAGCTCTCCCAGCGCGTCCGGGAGGCGCGGCAGCTTGGTGCCACGCCTCCGCGCCCGGGAGTGGAGGTCATCCCCACCCTCTTGGGCCAGGGCCCCGCGACGCTCACGCTCACCTACGTCACCTCGGGGGCTCGCTGGTACCCCTCCTATGAGCTGCGGCTCGATCCCGCGTCCAACCGCGTGGAGGTGGCCTTCTCCGGGCGCGTCAGCCAGCAGACCGGCGAGGACTGGGAGGACGCCGCGCTCACGCTCAGCACCGCCCTCCCCGCCACCGCCACCACCGCGCCGAGGCCCACCACCTGGAAGATCGGCCAGCGCGAGCGCTTCATCCCCACTCCCGCCCCCGTCGCCGACTCCTGGCGCGGCCCGCCGCCCACGCCTCGTTCTCCTCCCCAGGAGCCCAACGAGGACGAGCGCATCCGCTCCCGCCTCCTCGCTCTCACCGTCCAGGCCAATCCGGCTACCACCCCGGCGCCGCAGCCCCCAGCAGAGGCCGAGCGGACGCGCACTCCGCCCACTCCGTCACAAGCCCCGGTGGGTGACAGCACCCTCGTCGGCACCCTCGTGAACGCGGACGACAAGAAGCCCCTCGCGGACGCGGTCGTCACCGCGACCTCGCCTGTTCTGGCCGGCGAGCAGGTGGTGGTGACGGACGCGCAGGGCAACTACCGCTTTCCCCTGTTGCCGGCCGGCGTCTATTCCCTGCGATTCGAGAAGGAAGCGTTCAAACCCTTCGTGCGCTCCGAGGTCCAGCTGCGGGCGTCCCGCACCGTCCGCGTGAACGCGGAGTTGCTGTCGGAGATGTTCTCCGAGCAGATCGCCGTGGTGGCCGCGCCGCACACCCTCGACGAGGGCTCCACTGCGACGGGGGTCAACGTCGACGAGGAGTTCATCAAGCGCATCGCGGTGAACCGTCCCGGCGGCAAGGGGGGCGCAACGCGCTCCTTCGAGAGCCTCGCCGAGCTCGCCCCCGGGGCCAGTGCGTACTCCGTCAGTGGGGGCGGCTCCTGGTCTCCGCCTCCGGTGGACGTGCCCGTGGGCCTCGCGCCGCCGGAGGGCTGGCGGCGGCCCGTGCTGGAGCCGAACCTGCCCGCCTCGCTCGCCGGGGGCCATGCCCTGTCCTTCCCCGCGCAGCGCCGCGAGACGGTGCGCAGCGGCGGGGGCGAGCGGCGCGTCCCCCTCTTCACCGAGACCTGGCCCGTGCAGGTGGAGCGCAAGCTGTACCCCGCCCTCACCCCGAATGCCTTCCTCGTGGCGGAGCTGCGCAGCCCATCCCGGCAGGTGATGCCCGGCGGCGAGGCGCAGCTCTTCGTCGGTGCGGACCCCGCGGGACAGGCCCGGCTCACCCTGGTGTCGCCGGGCGAGCCCTTCACCCTGCCGCTCGGCGTCGACTCCGCGGTGCGCCCCGTGCGCAACGTGAAGCTCATGACCTCCGAGAAGGGCTTCATCGGCAAGGACGAAATCACCGAGTACCTCGTCACCATCGAGGTGGCCAACCCGTACCCCTTCGCCCTCCCGGTGCGCATCCTCGACCAGTGGCCGCTGTCGCGCAGCGGTGACGTGGAGGTGAAGCTCGTACGCACCGAGCCCTATGCCGAGCAGGACAAGGACAAGGGCACGTTGATGTGGCGCCTGATGGTGCCGCCCTCGGAGAAGACGGTGGTGTCCTTCCTGTACACCGTCCGCCACCCCAAGGGCTGGCGCCTGGAGCAGTACCAGTAGGAGGAGCCGCCATGCACACCCTGCCCCTGATGATGCTGGCGCTCGCCGCCCCCGCGAAGGTGTCCTCCGTCGTCGTCTACCTGGACCGTGCCCAGGTGACGCGGGTGGAGTCCGTGCCGTGCTCCGGCCACGCGCTCGCCGTCTTCGAATCGGTGCCGCCCGCGGCGGACCCGGCCAGCTTCCGCGCCCGCTCCGACGAGGCCACCGTGGAGAGCCTCGTGGCCGAGGAGCGCCCCCTGACGAGGGACTTCGGCCCCGAGCGCGAGGCGCTGCGCCAGAAGCGCGAGGCCCTGGAGCGCGAGATGGCGGAGCTGGTGGACGCCCGGGCGCGCGCGGAGGCGCTGCGCAAGCTGGGCGCGGGCCTCACCGACGTGGCCGTGCAGCGGGTGACGCTCGAGCTCTCCGAGCCGAAGCCGGACACCCGTGCGTGGGCCTCGGCCTTCGATGCCGCGCTGGACACCCGGCTGCGCGCCGCCTCCGACGTGGCGGCCCGGGCCGCCCGCATGCGCGAGGTGCAGCGCGAGCTGGATTCGCTGCGCGAGCGGGCGACGTACCTGGAGTCCTCGGCCGCGCGCATGGAGCGCCGGGTGGAGGTGCGGCTGGCCTGCCCCAGCGAGGGCCATGCCCGGGTGGAGTTGCAGTACGTGGTGGGTGGCGCGGGCTGGACTCCCGTGTATGAGGCTCGTGCCGACGAGGCCGGGGGGCAGGTGGAGCTGTCCACCTTCGCCACCGTGCGCCAGGCGACCGGCGAGGACTGGAGCGGGGTGCGGCTGGTGCTCTCCACCGCCCGGTCGCGCGACAACGCGGAGCCGCCGGAGCTCGAGCCCCTGACGCTGAGCGCCTGGAAGCGGCCCGATGAGCGCAAGGTGCTGGTCCGTCGCGACGAGCGTCAGGAGCACGCACGCGCCGGCGGCCAGGTCCTGGCGGAGACGGAGGGTGCGCTGCGCGCGGCCTCACAGGGGGTCTCCGTGCAGCTCCTGGCGCCGGAGCTGGCGCAGGTGTCCGGCGATGGCACGGCCGTGCGGCTCCGCGTGGCTCGCACGAGGATGAAGTCCTCCTTCTCCTGGAGCACCGTGCCCAAGCTGCACCCGGTGGTGTTCCGCGTGGCCAGCCTCGTCAACGGCGCTCCCTTTCCGCTGCTGCCGGGTCCCGTGGACATGTTCCGCGCCTCAGGCTTCATCGGCCGGCAGGTGCTGGAGCAGGTGCCCCAGGGCGGCGCCTTCCAGCTCACCTTCGGCGTCGAGGAGTCGCTGCGCGTGGAGCGCGTGGTGGTGGAGGAGATCGCCCGCGACGAGGGCCTCTTCGGCGGCCGGCGCCGCTTCCGCTACGCCTACCGCTTCAACCTCGCCAACTACCGCGAGCGCCCCGAGGTGGTGGAGCTGGCCGAGCACATTCCCGTCTCCGAGCTCGACGACGTGAAGGTGGAGCTGGACAGGGAGAAGAGCACCGGCGGCCATGCGCTCGATTCGATGGACGGCATCGTCTCGTGGAAGGTGCCGCTCGCCCCCGCCGAGCAGCGCTCGGTGGTGCTCTCCTTCCACGTGGACGTGCCCACCAGCTACGACATGAGCGGGCTGTAGGCACGGGGTGGAGTACGGGCTCGGGTACCCTCACCCCGACCCTCTCCCAGCGGGAGATGGGATGGAGGCGCCCGCTACTCGATGAGGCCGCAGTAGACGCGGCCCTGTTTGTCACACTCCACGAAACCGGGGCTCGTGAGCGAATCCACCTTCCAGTAGCAGACCGTCTGCCCGCTGCACGCGACGGTAGAGCCTCCACGGCACTGGACGGAGACACCGCAGGGACCGGTCTCCATGCCATAGGCATACGCGGCGAGCGGAACGAGCACACCCGCTGCGGTGATGGCCACGGCGAAGAACGCGACGAGCTTGGACATGGAACTCCCCTTCTTCTGGGACTGCGGGTGGGTCCGCGTTTTCTAGCTCACGGGACGCGAATGGACAAACTCAGGCGGCGCTTCGCGGCGTGAGCTTCAGCAGCGTCTCGTGCAGCAGCCACAGCACCGCCGCCGCCGCCACGGTCACCCAGCCGACCATCCCCAGCCCGAAGCGCCCCGCCAGCACTCCCGCCAGACTCGGCAGGATGGCGGCTCCCAGCATCGCGGCACTCACCTGGAAGCCGACCGCATGCGCCGCGTAGCCCTCGCCCAGCCGGCCCGGAGTCCGTGACATCAACGTGGGGTAGATGGGCGCCAGGCTCATGCCGATCAGCAGCAACCCCCCAAAGCTCGCCAGCGTCGGCCCGAACGCGAACAGGGCGCTGCCGGCCACGGCACTCAGAATGCTGAAGCGCAGCAGGCGATCCGGCCCCAGCCGCTCCACCACGAAGCCCATGAAGACCCGCCCCACCGCGAGGCTCCCCCAGTACAGGCCCGCCCACGTTCCGGCCAGCTCGCGCGGCACGCCGCGCGCCTCGGTGTACAGCGTGAAGCACCACTGCCCCGCCGTCACCTCCAACCCCGTGTACACGAAGAAGATGACGACCTGCAGCCACACCATCGGGTGACCCAGGGCCTGGAGGGTACCGACCCGTGCCTCCGCGCTGGCCGCACCGGGCGCCCCCGCCGTCCGCCAGGAGGCCCGGGTGGATCCGAAGGCCAGGGCCATGAGCAGCAGCATCGCGCCGATGGCCACGTACCCCCAGCGCCACGAGCCGCTCCGGACGAGCGCTCCCGTCATCACCAGCGGACCGAGCATGGCGCCGAAGCCGTAGCAGGCGTGCAACCAGTTGACGTGCCGCACCGGGAAGTGGCTCGCCGCATAGGCATTGATGCCGGAGTCGATGGCGCCCGAGCCCATGCCGATGAACGGCGTGCACAGCAGGAACAGGGGCCACACCGGGGCGAGCGAGTACCCGAAGAGACTGAGCGCGACGAGCGCGCTGCTCACCGTCAGCAGCGTACCCACGCCCAGGGTCTGGACGAGTCTTCCGGCGAGCAGGCCCGATAGGAAGTACCCCGTCCCCGTGCCCACCAGGACCATGCCGAGGCCGCTCAGCGGCAGGGAGAACGTCTCGCGCACGGACGGCCATGCCACGCCCAGCACCGCGTCCGGCAGTCCGAGGCTCACGAAGGCCAGGTAGGCGATGGTGAGTAGCAGGGGGACGGGGTTCGGCCGGGTCACCTTCACTCCTTCTCCGCGGATGCTTTCGTCATTCATGGCGCGCGGAGTATCTGCACAACTGCTCCGGCCGCTCCAGATATTGCGGGCTCCGGGTTCCTCTCATCCCGCGAGACCGGCATGACTCGTCAGGAAGACATACCGTCTGGAATCCAACCCTCCCGTGCTTTCATTGCCAGCCACCCGGTGGGTGGGCTCCTCGCGCGGACCCCCAGTTGGAGGTTGGCAGTGTTACGGGAACGCAACACGTTGCAATGCTACGCATTGAATATGGCTTCGTGGTAGCACGTGTGAGGGTCTGTGAAATGTCTTGGTTTCTGGTGAAATGCTTTTCGCGTCGGTCGCAAAACCATCCAACTGGCGCGGAAAGGGATGTAGTCATGAATCTCTCCTGGAACAAGAAGCCCGTGAAGACCGAGAAGAAGGACGCCCGTGAGCAGCTGGACGGCGCGCTGTCCGAGGACGTGCTCGGGCAGATCTGGGGTGGCGTCGCCGCGAAGGGCGATTGCCACACGGGCGACGCGATCTCCTGATTCTCCGGGAATACCCAGGGAAACAACCAGGGCCTGGCCCGGACCGTGACGCGCTCGCCGCGTCCGGCTCCGGTGCCGGGTCGCAGTCTGTATTGCATTGAAAACCTCCCCAGGAGCGCGGGTCATGGATCGTGAGCAGTTCATCCGCTTGCAAAGAGAGAAGGTCATCACTGGCCAGCGCCAGCTCGCCAATACCTTGCGCGCGTTGTTGCTTCGCACCGATCCAGACATCTACGAGGTGTTGAGCGAGGCTCCGGACGACACCTTCCTCGAGCCGCTCCTCTTCGCCTGGTTCAGCGCCAGCAAGAGTCAGATTGGCACGTCTCCCATCGGGCTGCCGCAGGTCGTCCTCGGCCTCGTGGAGCCGTCCCTCAGGCCCGACGCCATCGAGGTGTATGCCGATGCGAAGGGCCGCGTCTACCTGCCACGCATTGGCTATTTCCTGACGGAGGTGCGCGAGCGCAACCTCGTGCTCCAGTGGGACGCGGAGGCGGGGCGCTATCTCCTGACGGATGGGGGCGCGCCCGTGGACTTCCGTTTCGAGCCGCCCATCGTCCTTCCCGGCACCTCCATCGAGCTGTGCCGCTACACGAATCCTCTCTACGACCTCATCCTCACCGACGCCACGAGCGGCAAGGTCGCCGTGCGGGTCCACGAGGACGTGCTGCCATTCCAGGACTCCCTGCAGCGGGCCCTGGCCATCCTCCAGGAGCAGAAGCCCGACTTCTACCGGGAGCTGACCGCCACCGTGAAGCAGGTGATGCTGTTCCACAGCGAGGATTTGAACTCGTGCGCCGCGCTGGCCGCCCACGGGGTCGCCTTCCTCAATGTCAAAGAGGGAGACGACGAGGTCTTCTTCATCGACGACCTCGTCCACCAGTGCGGCCATGTCATCTTCAACGCCGTCACCGTCCAGCGGCGCGACTACCTGGCGAAGGATCCGGACATGCGGCTGCGCGAGGTGACCGGCAAGGCCACCGACACGCGCTCCCTGTACTCCATCTTCCACGGCGTCTACACGGAGGCGATGATGATCGACTGCCTCCGGGCCTGTGACGAGCGGGGCCTCTTCTCCGGGAAGCAGCGGCACGAGCTCCTGGGCCGGCTCTCCTTCATCTTCAAGAAGAGCCAGATCGACGAGCGGAACCTCTCCCTCGAGGGCTTCCTCACGCCGAAGGGCGAGGAGCTGTTCGCGGTGTTCCGCCAGATCTTCGAGGACGCGCGCCGCGAGCGGCCGGACCTGATGCGCTACGGCATGTCCAACCAGGCCTACAACTTCAGCTACGAGCGCTTCGCCCAGCTCAACCCCCCGGAAGCCCCGGCCGCCAGCGCCGCGTGACTCCAGCCGTGGCTCCCGGGAGGCGGGCACCATGGTTACGGCTCCCGCCGGGACTGCGCGGCGAGGCGGCGGTCCAGCTCCTCGCGCGGCAGCCAGTGTCCCCGCACCATGACGCCCGCGGGCCGGGCCACGTGGCGGACGTCCTCGAGCGGGTTGCGCTCCAGCAGCACCAGGTCGGCGCGCTGCCCCTCGGCCACCGCTCCGGCGCTCTCCTGGGTACCCAGGCACTCGGCGGCGGTGCGAGTGGCCGCGCGGAGGACCGCGGCCGGTGTCAGTCCGGCCCGCACCAGTTGCTGGAGCTCCTCCACATAGGAGAAGCCTGGCACCCGGAACTCACCGGGCGAGTCCGTGCCCACCAGCAGGGGCGCGCCCGCGTCGGACAGGGCCGAGACGATGCGCTGGAGCCGCTGCTGCCGCTGCTCCCGGTCCGCCGGCGGCGCCTTCTCCCGCTTGTGCTTGCGCCAGGCCTCCAGGTCCGCCGCGGCGGCGTGGTCGAGACCCGGGCGTTGGAGGAGCCGCGACTCGTCCGGCTCGTACTCGACGGCGAAGAAGTCCAGCGTGGGGCAGTTGCAGATGCCAGCCTCCCGGGTGCGGCGGGCCAGCGCCTCCAGCGCCTCGGGGCCCTGCTTCGCCGCCGCCGCATAGCCCTGCACGTGCTCGATGGTGCGCTGCCGGGCCGCGAGCGCCCGGTCGATTCCCACCTCCGCGGGCACGTGCCCCTCCACGGGGAAGCCGAGCTCTCCCGCGCGCGCCACGAGCGCCTCGTACGCCGCCGCGTCGAAGCCCCCGAGCGGCTTGAGGAAGTCATAGCCCGCCCGCTGCTGCTCCTCGACGAGCGCCCGGGCCCGCTCGGGGGTGAGCTCCTCCGCCACGGGGGGGCCGCCCACGTAGAGCTCGGGCGCCACCAGTCCTTCCGCCCGGATGCGGTCGCGCACGGCCAGCTGGGTGGGGCCGCCTCGCATGGCGCGCACGGTGGTGACGCCGTTGACCAGGTAGAGCTCCAACAGCCGCTCCAGCTCCGCGGGCGAGGCCTCCTGGGGCAGGTGGACGTGCATGTCCGCCATCCCCGGCATCAGGTACCGGCCGGCTCCGTCGATGACGCGCGCTCCCTGGGGCACCGGCGTGCCGTCCCGAGGCCCGAGCCGGGAGATCCGCCCTCCCGTGATGACCACGGTCTGGTGCTCCAGCACCGGCACCTGCCCCAGGGTGATGACGTTCACGTCGGTGAAGGCGAGGGTGTCGGCCCCCTGGCGCGAGCCCTGCTCCACCACGGGCGATGCCTTCGTCTGGGAGCTCGAGGCGCACCCCGTTCCCACGCCGCAGGCGAGCAACAGGCTGGCCAGGGCGGTACGGCTCCGGCTTCTCCTCTTCCACATGGACATGACTCCTCGTGTCTCACGACGCCTTGAGCAGCGTCTGGTGCTGGACGAGCTTCTCGTAATGGCCGTGGAGCGCCATCAATTCCTCGTGGGTGCCCTGCTCCACCAGGCGTCCGCCGTCCATGACGAGGATGAGGTCCGCGCGCACGATGGTGCTCAGCCGGTGGGCGATGACGACGCGCGTGCAGGGGAGGGCGTCCAGCGACGCCTGCACCTTGGACTCGGTCATGGCGTCCAGCGCGCTGGTGGCCTCGTCCAGCAGCAGCACCGCGGGCTTGCGCGCCAGGGCCCGGGCCAGGGACAGCCGCTGCCGCTGTCCTCCCGAGAGCGACGTGCCCCGGTCCGCCAGCAGCGTGTCGTACTGCATGGGCATGGTTTGAATGTCATCGTGGATGTGGGCCAGCTTCGTGGCCTCGACGATGCTCTCCTGCGAAATCCACGGGTCCCCCAGGGAGATGTTCTCGCGCAGCGTGGCGTTGAAGAAGAACGGATCCTGCAGGACGATGCCCACCTGGCTCCGCACCGAGCGCAGGTCCAGGTCGTTCAGGTCCTTGCCCTCGTAGAGCACCCGGCCGGAGGTGGGCAGGTACAGTCCCAGCAGCAGGTTGGCGAGCGTCGTCTTCCCCGCGCCCGAGCGGCCGACGATGGCCACCATCTGCCCCGTCTTCAGCCGCACCGACACGTCCTGCACCACCAGCGGCGTGGCCGGGCTGTAGCGGAAGGACACCTTCTCCAGCTCGATGTTGCCCGCCAGGGTCACCTGGGTGCCCTGGTGTTGGGCGGAGCGCTCGGGGGGCGTGACGAGCACGTCGTCCATGCGCTCGAGGTAGCTGCCGAGCAGCTGGAACTGCCCGGCCGTGGAGACCAGGTTGGCCAGGGGCACGAGGATGGCGGAGGCCAGCGCCGTCAGGCTCAGCATGGTGCCCAGGCTGAGCGCGCCCTCCATCACGCGCCACACGCCCAGGCAGGTGAGGAAGAGGGGCGAGCCCAGCCGCAGGGCGCTCATCATCGAATCCACCCAGACGGTCAGCCTGCCCCGGGCGAGCGCCACGTTGAGCACGTCGATGAAGAGGTTCGAGTAGTTCTGCACCGCCCGCTCCTCCACCCCGAAGGCCTTGAACGTCTGCATGCCGGTGAGGATGGCCACCTGGTAGCTCTGCCGTTTGGCCTCCAGCTCCAGGTTCTGCGACATGAGGCTGCGCTGCCGCTGGCGCGAGAAGACGAAGATGAGCACCTGGGCCGTCCCCAGCACGAGCACGCTGAGCGCCAGGGGAAGGTCCAGGGCGAGCAGGACGGCGAGGTAGACGAGCACCAGCAGCCCGTCCAGCAGGGCGGAGAGGGCGGTGGACGAGAGGAACTCGCGCACGGTGGCCTGGGCGTTGAGCCGCATCATCAGATCGCCCGCCGGGCGGAGCTGGAAGAACGGGTAGGGCAGGCTGACCATGTGGTCGAGGAAGCCCAGCGTCATGCCGGCGTCGACGCGGGTGCGCAGCTCCAGCAGCAGGTAGCCGCGGACGAGCGAGGCCAGGAACTGGAAGAGGAAGACGAGCAGCAGGGCGAGGCCCAGCGCCAGGAGCAGGTGGTGGTCGCCGCGGGGGATGACCCGGTCCACCACCATTCCCGTCAGCAGGGGGATGGCGAGCGTGAAGAGCTGTAGGGCCAGTGAGAGGAAGAGGATGCGCGCCAGGGTGTCTGGCTGCCGCAGGTGCCTCAGGAGCTGGGCGTAGCCTCCACGGCGCCGCACACCGCCCTCCTGGAAGTCGTCCGCCGGCTCGAGCAACAGCGCCACGCCGGTGAAGCACTGGCTGAACTGCTCCAGGGTGACCTGCCGGCGCCCCTGCTCCGGGTCGACGATGTGGACACAGTTGCGCCCCAGCCTCTCGAAGATGACGAAGTGCGTGAAGCGCCAGTGGAGGATGGTGGCGGGCGGGAGGTACTCGAGCCGGTCCAGGTCGATGGAGATGCCCCGCCCGCGCAGCCCGAGCAGGCGCGCCGCCGTCAGCAGGCTGCGGGCGGAGACACCGTCGCGCGCCTCGCCGATGATCTGCCGCACCTCGTCCAGGCTCATGTCGCGGCCGTGGTAGCCCAGCACCATGGCGAGGCAGGCGGCCCCGCAGTCGGTGAGGGTCATCTGGCGGATTTCGGGGATGTGGCGCCGCCGGCCACCGAGCCGGAGCCGTTGAAGGCCAGGGAAGCGCTCCAGCAACCCGGGCTTGTGCTCAGACGTCATCGGGGAGCAGTCCTTTCAGGGCGGGGAAGAGCAGGGTGAGGATGCGCTCGGTGCGGACGCGGGCCTCCGCGCGCGCCACCATGCCGTCGAAGTAGCCGAGCACCCGGCCCTCGTTGACGAACGTGTGCGAGGGCAGGCGGGCCTTCACCAGGACGGCGGAGCCCTCGAGGGTGAGGGCATCCGCCAGGTCCGGCCCCAGGAAGCGGCGGACCTCGTTGGGTCCGATGACCTGGTCCCCCACCGACTCGATGACCAGCTCGCGGTAGTCGTAGCGGAAGCCCTCCAGCTCCACGCGCAGCGGCATGCCCGGGCGCAGGAAGGGGCGGTAGTAGCCGGGCAGCATGGCCACCAGCGACACCGGCGCCTCCTCCTCGACGAGCGAGAGCACACGGGTGCCGGCGGCCAGGTACTGGCCGGGCTGGATGCGCACGTCTCCCACGACTCCCGCGTGGGGCGCCTTCAAGGTGCGGGCCTCCACGCGCGCGAGCGCCAGCTCCCGCTCGGCATTCAGTGTCGTGAGCGCCTGGTGCGCGGCGACGTCCGAGGGGTTTCGCATGAAGCGCACGAGGTGGAGCTCTATCTCCCGCGTCAGCCGGGCGGCCGCGTCGGCCTCCTCCTGCGCCTGGAACGTCACCAGCGTCTGTCCTCGCTCCACGCGCTGGCCGGGAAGGACTTCCACGGTGGCCACCACGCCCGGCGCCTGCACCGTCAGGTCCGTCCGCCCCTCCACACGCAGGACGGCGGGGCCGGAGGCGTACTCGTGCGCGCGGCCGAGCAGACAATAAAGGAGTCCCGCCAGCAGCAGGACGGTCAGCAGCCAGTACGTCCACCGCGCCCAGGCGGGAGACAGGTGCAGCACGTCTCCCTGCTCGCGCCGGTCCTGGCGATAGAAGTCCAGGGCCGCCTTCCGGTAGACGCTGGCGGCCGAGGGTTTCGGCGCCGGAGCGGGTTTCGCCTCCGGGGCCTGGCCGCTGGGGGTGTCCTGGCTCATGGGGCGGTCACTCCTCCGTCGTTCCCGGACTCCCGGACGAGGGAGACCCGGACCACCGTGCCCGAGGGCAGGGGAGAACCCTCTGGCTCCTCCAGGCTGGCGGTGCCGAACAGCACACGGGCGGCCACGTCCACCTCCGGGGAGAGGTCGTGGACCTGTCCCCCCAGCGTCACCTCATGGCCCTGGACGGCCACGTGCACGCGCTGGCCCACCCGCACCTCGAGCACCCGCTGCTCGGGGATGGCGAAGCGCACCTCGCGGCCCGCGGCGCGCAGCAGGTGGATGATGGGGCGCCCGGAGGACACGAGCGCTCCGGGATCCACGAGGCGGCTGGCCACCAGCCCGTCGAAAGGAGCCACGAGGGTCGCGTCCTCGATGCGCTGCCGGCACTGTCTGACGCGCGCTTCCTTCTGCTGGACCTGGGCGCGTGCGCGCTCCTGCTTCGCCGTCGCCACGCGCTCCTGGTAGCGGGCCGTGGCCAGCTCCTCCTCGGAGACGGCGCCGGTGAGGCGCTGCTGGGGCTGCTCGCGCCGCTTCAGGCGCTCGCGAGCCTCTTCCTGCTCATGGGTGGCGACCTGCTCGTCGGCCCGGGCCTCCAGCAGCTCCGCCTCGGCGATGGCGAGCTCGCGCTCCATGGCCCGCGTGTCGAGCGTGGCGATGATGTCGCCCCGGGAGACGCGCTCGCCCACCTGGACCCGGACGCTCTCGACCCGCCCTTCGATGACGGGCGCGAGGTCCACGGACTGCCTGGCGACGATGACCCCCAGGAAGCCGTCGGCGGAGCCGTCTGGCGCGTCGGCGGCGGGAGCCTTCCGCGCCCACCCGGGGGGAGGCGTGGAGGCGGGCGGGGGCGTGGTCTCGGCGAGCCGCCGCACCCACACCCCCGCCAGGACGGACAGGAGCACCAGCCCACTTGCGATGAGAGCGCCTCGGGAATCCATCCCGGGGCACTATAAGGAGGGGGTCCCACACCTCCCGGGCGGCTGAAGGCCAGCGGCTCCTACGGCTTCAACTGGAAGTAGAGCAGGTCGGAGCTGCCTCGCGGCGTGTAGGTCGTCCCGTCGTGTTGGATGGGCGTGCTGAAGTTGCCGCCCACCAGCACCTGTCCCGAGGTCTGGGGCGCCAGGAAGAGCTGGGGCTGGCCGAATGCATCCCCGAGGTCCGGGTCGAAGGAGCGGGACCAGCGGTGGGCACCCGTCTCGGTGTAGCTCGCCACGAAGGGACTGGGGTTGAAACCCCCGAGCGTTCCACCGCCCAGATCATAGGTGAGCCCCTTGCCGGTGACCGCGACGAAGTTGTCCGCCACGACGAGCCCATTGAGGGTGACGAGCCCCGGTTGGCGGATCCACTGGTCGGTGCCCGTATCGTTGTGCAGCGCGCCGAAGAAGCCGCTGACGTTGTCCGGGTAGTTCAGGTCGTCCGGATCGCCTCCCGTGTACGTCCGCCCTCCGAAGGTGAAGCTTCCGCCCAGGTTGGCGGCGAAGTACACGAAGCGCGGCTGCTTGTACCGGAGGGTGGTGATCTCGCCGTAAACCTCGGGGAACAGCCGCTTCCATTGGAACGCTCCGGAGGCGCTGTACTTCGCGATGAAGGCCCCGGCGCTCGCCACGGGTCCATCACCGAGGTCGTTTTCCTTGTTCACCCTGCCGCCGATGAGGGCGTTGCCTTCCGTGTCGAGCGCCACGGCGCGGATCCGCGTCGGGTCCTGGGAAGGCTTCGCCTCGAGAGCCCGCGACCAGACGTGTTGGCCCTCGCGGGTGAATCTGGCGACGAAGCCACCCGGAAAGGGATCCTCGCGGTAGACGCTGGCGGAGCCCGCGAAGAGCTTTCCGCCCCCGAGGTCCACCTCGCCGTAGAAGGTGCCCACGACGATGAGGCCGCCCGTGGCATCGCTGGTCACCACCGACGGTGTGATCGCCCATTGCTCGAGTGTTCCATCGGGCTGGCTCACGTAGGTGGCGACGAAGCCGCGGGTCCACTCGGTCTGTCCGGTGGGGGAGAACTTCGCGAGGAAGAGCGCATTGGGCTGGGAGCTGGTGGGCAGTGGGCCCGTGCCCAGGTCCGGAGCGCCATCGTAGAAGCCCACCACGAGGATGTTGCCGTCGGGCGTGAGGGAGATGGCCCGCACCCACACGTTTTCCGTGGTCACCTGACGGGTCCATACGGGCGTGCCGTCCGCGGCGTAGCGCGCGAGGGCGAAGCCCTTGCCGTTGGGGAACGGAGCGTCTCCGAACTGGCCCGCCGCCACGAAGTTCCCATACGTGTCGGTGGCCATGGCATGCAACTGCTCGGTGCCCGCGCCGCCGTAATGCCGTGTCCACCCGGTGGGGCCGCCGCCCGTGCCCCGGTAGGAGCAGTAGGGCGGGGATTCGAGGGTGATGTTCAGCCGGGGGCGCAGCTCGTACGAGGGCGAGTCCGCCGAGACGAAGTCCACCCCGTTGGTGGACTCGGGAACGAGGCCGAAGCTGTAGATGCCGTGGGTGGTCGTCACCAGGCTCGACACGTCGTACTCCACCCAGGTGCCGGCCTCGACGGCGCCGAGGTTGCCCACCGGGGCACCGATGAGTGCCGGGCGGGTGTTCCAATCGAAGTCCTGGGTCCCCGGGGTGGGCCAGTCATCGCTGACGCGGTAGAGCAGCGGGCCATCGGGGGAGGCATCGGTGGCGTAGAGCCGCAGCTTCGTCTGCCGCACCCGCCACTCATCGGAGTAGCCGTAGCGGAACTGGACGAAGGCTTCCAGCCGGTCGGGTGCCGAGTCCACGAGCAGCCGAGGCTCGCTTCCGAAGCGGCGCGTGGGCTGGCTCTGGGAGACGTGTGCGTCGTAGGTCGCCTGGGGGTCGAAGATGCGCGTGGCGGTGCGCGGCATGCAGTCGGGTTCGGACGCCACGGTGAGGATGAGCTGGGGCCGGCGATCCTCCCGGCTGTTCTCGCTCGAGGCGAAGCTCACCGCGTCATTCGAGGTGCCCACCAGGGTGAAGCCGAGCTGACCATTGCCGCGCACCGCGCTCGTCACGTTGTATTCGACCCAGGAGCCGCTGGAGATGGCCCCCGCGGCATCCAGGACGCCGCCGCTCGTGCCGGGATGATTGCGGAACGTGATGCCCTCCTCCGTCCACTCCTTGGAGGAGGAGAAGACCCGGGGCCCGAGCACGCTGCTCTCCGTCGCGTACAGCCGCAGCGTCGCCCGCGTCACCGTCCCCGTCACCCCCGTGACGTCGAACCGCAGGTAGCCCCACTCCTCGGGCGAGAGGTCCACGCGCAACGAGTCGGCGCCGCCGAAGTTCTCCATCTGGGCGGAGTAGCTCACGTAGGCGTCCTCGCTCGCCGTGAAGGTCAGCGTCGTGGGTGACGCCACCTCCTGCCGCAAGACGCCGGGCTTCTGGGGCACTGCCAGGTCCGTTGCCCGTGCCTCCGGCTCCGGGCCGGCGCAGTGGGTCAACAACACCAGTGCCGCGACGCCCCCCGCACACCTCGTTTTCGACGACCCCCGATACTTCATGTGCTGCCTCCCTGGGCGATTCACCCGCCGTGCGGCCGACATGCACCCGATGTGCCCTGGGGTTTTTCCGTCAAAAGGCAGCCTTGGAGGACTGGGTCTTCACCCTGGAGGGACTTCGTGGGAAGGAAGGTGCCCCCGGTGTGAAGAGGTTTGCCAGGGCTGGGAAGAACCCTGGGAAAAAATGAGGGTGAAAATCCCCGTGTCCGCGGATTCGCGCTCGCGTGTCTTCTGGCTGTAGCGCCATGACTCCCGCTCTCCAACCCGACATCTCCACGCTCTACCGGCGCCACATCGTGCTGGTGCGCAACTGTGCGTTGCGCATCCTCGGAGAGCCCGCCGCCGCGGAGGACGTGGCGCAGGAGGTGTTCATCCGCTTCCTGCGGCACCGTGACCGCAGTGGCAACGAGCGGGACACGGCCGCGTTCCTCTACAAGACGAGCACCCACCTGGCCATCAACCGGCTGCGCGACGCGCGCCGCCGGGACAGCCTGCAACAGATTCACGGGCCTCAGGGGGAGCCGGAGAGCCCCCACTCGCCCGAGGATGGGCTGGCGCTGCGCAAGGTGCTCGCCGAGGCGGATGCGGAGCAGGCCCAGATCGCCGCCTGCTACTTCATCCACGGCATGGAGCACGAGGAGATCGCCGAACTGCTCGGCATCCCCCGCCGTACCGTGGGCCGGCGGCTCGAGAAGTTCCGCGAGCACGCCGAGCGGATGCTGCAAGGCGTTCACAGGAAGGAGGCTCCCCATGCCGGCTGAGCTGTTTCCCAGGTCGAAGCCCTCCAATGACTGCCTGTCGGGGTGGTCCGTCTCGCAGCTCGCGCTCGGGCTGTTGCGCGCCGGGGAAGTCGCCCCGGCCGAGGCGCACCTGACGGGCTGCGCGCACTGCCGCCAGCGGGTGGACGAGGAGCGGGCCCAGGTGCGTGCCGCCGCGTTGGAGCGGATTCCGGAGGAGCTCCAGCGGGCCGCCGCCTCACGGCCTCCGCGCCGCGGGTGGGCCTTCTGGACGTGGGCACCCGCGCTCGCGGCCGTGACCGCCGCCGCCTTCCTGCTCGTCCGCCCGATGATGGGCGTGGACGTCCCCGGAGCGACGCCGCCCGGGGAGCGCATCAAGGGCACCGCCTCGCTCGACGTGGCGGTGATGCGGGACGGGGTGCTCGCGCTCGAGGACGTCCCGGCGGAGGAGGTCGAGGGCCTGCGCGCGGGCGACCAGCTCCGGCCACGCGTGACTGGCGCCCTCCCGTCCGATTGGCTCATCCTTCAGGGAGACGAGGAGGACCGATGGACGACGTACTTCGAGGGACCCGTGCCCGCGGACGGCTGGTTGCCGGTGGCCGCGCTCGTCACTCCGGACGGGAGGACGCGGCTGCGCCTGCTGACGTGTCCCACGAAGCCCCCGCCCGGGGTCGCGCTGGAGGAGACGTGCCACGAGCGCATCTACGAGTGGCGGGTGTCGGGCGGGCCCTGAGCCTCGGAGCCCGGGGCCTCGCCGCCGCCGGGCTGCTGCTCGCGCTGCTGGCCGCGGCTCCCTCGCATGCGGGGGAGTCGCGCTATGCGTTGCTCATCGGTGCCCACCGTGGAAACGCGGATGAGCCGGTGCTGCGCTACGCGGGCTCGGACACCGAGCGGCTGCGCGACGTGCTCGTCAGCCTCGGGGACTTCCTGCCCGAGAACGTGCTGGTGCTGGCCGACCCGAACGCGGACCGTGTGCGCACCGCGCTGGCGCGCATGAACGCGCGCATCCGCGAGGAGGTGGCGCACGACCGCTCCAGCGTGCTGCTCGTCTTCTATTCGGGCCACGCGGACGCCGAGTCGCTGCACCTGGGCGGCACGCTGCTGCCGTGGGAGGAGCTGCGCAACCTCACCTCCGGCTCGGCCGCGGCGGCGCGGCTGCTGGTGGTGGACGCGTGCCGCTCCGGCCAGGCCACGCGCGTGAAGGGCACCCGGCTGGCCGCGCCCTTCGCGCTGCCTCCGGACGTGGAGACGCGCGGCATGCCCGAGGGCTTCGCCATCCTCTCCTCCTCGTCGGCCGGAGAGAACGCGCAGGAGTCGGATGCGCTCCAGGGCTCCTTCTTCACCCACCACCTGGTGGCCGCGCTGCGCGGCATGGCGGACCATGGAGGGGACGGGCTCGTCAGCCTGGCCGAGGCGTACCAGTACGCCGCCGACCGCACCGTGGCCAGCACGGTGGCGACGATGGGCGGCGTGCAGCACCCCACGTACCTCTATGACCTGAAGGGACGCTCGGAGCTGGTGCTCACGCGGCCCGGACGGGTGCGGGGGCTCGCGTCGGTGCGCCTGTCCGAGCCGGGCCAGTACTTCTTCCGCAAGGAGCGGCGCGAGGGCGCGGTGGTGCTGGAGGCGAACATCTCCCGCGAGGCGCGCACGGCGCGGCTCATGCCCGGGCGCTACTTCGTCCAGCGCCGGTTGCCGGACCGGCTCTACGAGGCCCCGGTGGTGGCGGGGGGAGAACAGTCGGTGGACCTGACGGCGGCGCCGTGGAGCGTGGTGGAGCTGGACCAGCTCGTGCGCAAGGGCGGTGGTCCGAGCACCTCCTCTGCGCTGAGCGTGTGGGGTGGCGGTGGCTCCGGCGTGCTGGAGGGCTTCCCCTTCACCCCGGCCATCTCGGTGCAGCTCTCCCTGGACACGGCGGCCCTCACGCTGGACGCGCAGGTGGAGCTGGCCCGGTCGGTGCTCGTCAGCGAGGGCCTCGAGCGCCGGCTCACCGCCACGGCACTGCGGGCGGGAGCGCGCAAGGTGTTCGACCTGGGCTCCTTCTCCCTGTCGGGCGGCGTGCGGCTGGGCGCCACGTACTTCGACCAGCGCTTCACCGGGCGCATCGCTCCTCCTCGCTGGCAGCTCTCGCCCCACCTGGACACGCTGGTGCGCGCCGACGTGCGCCCGACGCGCGGCTTCTTCCTCGGCGTGGAAGCCGGTCTGCGCGCCTCCTATGTGCGCGTCTCCTCCTTGGAGGCCCCCAGCGTGCGCACGCCCGTGACTCCCGTCTTCGCGGTGGGAGCCGGCATGCGCTGGTGAAGCGTGCACCGCGGCTGTCCGCGGAAAATGGCTCGTGGGTCTCCTGGACAGAACACGGCGCGCGGCTCCGAAGCCCGCGCCCCATGACAGGAGAAGAATCCATGAACCGCCCCCTGAAGAGCCTCGCCCTGCTTCTCGCCCTCGGTGGTACCGCCGCCTGCGGAGTCGATCTCGCCGATGGCTCGTACACCGGCGAGGCCCGCTTCAAGGTGACCGGCGAGGTGCAGTCGCTCTCGCCCGTCGAGCAGAAGGGGAAGACGCGCGTCGCCCTCGCCTGGGACAACTGGGCCCGCAACGGTGACATCACCTTCTTCCAGAGCGTGGAGGTCAACAGCAAGAATCCTCCGTTCGGCTACGAGCTCCGCCTCCTGGAGAACCCCGAGACCCGGGCCCTCAACGACTTCAAGACGGGCCTGTTTGGCACGGCCTACGTCGCCGTCTACGAGGACGTGAACGGCAACGGCAAGTCCGACGATGGCGACGTGATGCGGGGTCTGGCGCCGGGGCACATCGTGCTCTTCGTTCCGGAGCTCACCCCGCAGCTCAAGGAGACGCTCCGCGAGTGGGGCCGCATCGTCAACCTGGACGACCTGAAGCCCGGCTACAACCTGGCGCGCGGCATCTGCGCCGAGGGCAAGCCCGAGAGCAACCGCTTCGACGACCTGCGGATCGTCGCCGACGAGCCCGTGCCCGTGGCCTCCGTGGAAGAGGCGGATACGAACGGCTGCCTCAACTACCACTGAGCCCCTCGCGTTGCAGGGCAGGGGAGGGAGCGGGCGTGAGCCTCGATGCCCGCTCCCATCGAGTGCCCTGTGGTTGTCAGTCCACGCGGTGTCCGCATCTTCCCACCAGGGAGGATGTCCTTTCGATGAAGCTCGCCCGCTCGGCTTTCCTGCCACAGCTCGTCCTGCTCAATGCCTTCATGCTCGCGGTCGCGAGCGGGTGTGAGGCTCGCACCTGGGAGCCCCAAGCCCGGCCCGCCCCCTCCGCTCCCGCCCCGGTGGTGCAGGACGCTCCGCCGGAGAAGAGCCCTCCGCCTCCTCCGTCCTCCCAGGATCCGGGGCCCGGCACGGGTGGCACGGGGATGCAGCAGCAGCCACAGGCACAGCAGCAGCCGCAGCTCCAGCCTCCGGCCGCGGCGGGTGGGTCGGGGCAGGCGCCGCGGTCCATCGCGGATCTGGTCGACGCCGTGAAGGACACGGTCGTCAACGTGGATGTCCAGGCGCGCGCGCCCTCCGCTCCCGAGGGCATGCCGGAAGATCTCTTCGAGCGCTTCTTCGGCGGACCCGGCGGGCCCGGCGGACCGCTGGGCGGAGCCGAGCCCCGCGAGCGCATCCAGCAGGGCGAGGGCTCCGGCTTCATCATCGACGCCAGCGGGCTCATCCTCACCAACAACCACGTGGTGGAGAACTCCATCGACATCCGCGTCCGCCTCAACGATGGCCGCGAGTTCGACGCCCGCGTGCTCGGGAGGGATCCGCTCACCGACCTGGCCCTCATCAAGCTCGAGGGCAACGTGGGGAACCTGCCGGTGGCCAGGCTCGGGGACTCGGACGAGATTCGCGTGGGCGATCCGGTGGTGGCCATCGGCAACCCCTTCGGGCTCACCTCCAGCGTCAGCGTCGGCATCCTCTCGGCCCGCGCCCGCGACATCCAGGCCGGCCCCTACGACAACTTCCTGCAGACGGACGCCGCCATCAACCCCGGCAACTCGGGTGGGCCGCTCTTCAACATGCGGGGCGAGGTCGTCGGCATCAACACCGCCATCGTCGGCGGTGGCACGGGCATCGGCTTCGCCGTGCCCTCCAACATGGCCAAGGCGCTCCTGCCCCAGCTTCAGAAGGGGAAGATCCAGCGCGGCTGGCTGGGCGTGTCGGTGCAGGACCTCACGGCGGATCTCGCCAAGGCCCTCAACGTGCCGGTGCGCAAGGGCGCCATCGTCACCGATGTGCAGGGGGACACCCCGGCCGCCAAGGCGGGACTGAAGCAGGATGACGTCATCACCGCCATCAATGGCACCGCCGTCGAGACCTCGCGTGGCCTCACCCGGGACATCGGCTTCCGCCCGCCGGGCGAGGCGGTGCGGCTGACCGTGTTCCGTGAGGGCAGGCAGCAGGAGGTGCAGGTGAAGCTGGGCGAGCGCCCGGACCTCGAGGGGGTCTCCTCCCCCCCTCAGAACGAGCGCGAGGAGGACACCGGCCGCAAGCTGGGGCTGCGCCTCCAGAACGTGGACCCGCGCATGGCCCCGGGTGTCAAGCAGGGCGCCATGATCGTCGACGTGGACCCTGGTTCGCCCGCGGACCGTGCCGGCCTCCAGCCCGGCATGGTCATCGTCGAGGCCGGTGGCAAACAGGTGCGCGGTCCTCCCGAGTTCGCACAGATCGTCCGCGGCGCGAAGTCTGGTTCCTCGCTCCTGCTGCGCATCCAGATCGGTGAGAACCGCATGCTGCGCGCGCTCACGATTCCGTAGAACGGGGACGGGATACCCTCACCCCGTCCCTCTCCCGGAGGGAGAGGGGAAGGTGGCGAGCGTGAGGGTCTCGGGGGGGACGGAGAGTTGGTGGGGGGCTCGGTTCTCTCCCGTCAGGTAGCGCCAGCCCGTCCCGTCGTGCCGGAACTCCGACCGCTCCACGAACGAGCGGTCCTTTCCCTTCTCGAAGATGCGCGCGTAGAAGAGCACCACCGCCGTCCCCGTTTCGTCCGGGGGTCGCCGGTCCAGCACGTGCAGCCTCGGGTACTTGTGGCCGCTCGCCACCGCGCGCAGCTCGCGCAGCACCTCCTCCTTCGGCCTCGCCCGGTCCGGGTGCTCCGGGTCCAGCGTCCGCCACAGGTACTCCACCTCGCGCAGGGCGAAGGCGCTGTAGCGCGAGCGCATCAGCGCCTCGGCGTCTGGTGCTTCCGCCTCACCTCGGTGGTAGCGGGCACAACACTCCCGGTAGCGCAGGCCGGACGAGCAGGGACAGGGTGGGGCTGGAGGCATGGACGTTCCCGGACGACAGGGCCGATACGAAGGCCCTTGCTGCCCCGGAGGGTAGCGCATACATCCGCTTCCCCACACGTATGAGTCTCCTTCAAGCCATCGTCCTCGGGCTGGTCCAGGGTCTCACCGAGTTCCTGCCCATCAGCTCCACCGCGCACCTGCGCATCGTCCCGGAGCTGCTCGGCTGGCCCGACCCCGGTGCCGCGTACTCGGCCGTCATCCAGCTCGGCACCGTGGCCGCCGTCCTCATCTACTTCCGCAGGGATCTCTTCACCCTGGGCAAGGCCTTCTTCCAGGGCCTGGCCCGGCGCGACCCCTTCGGCACCACCGAGTCGCGCCTCGCCTGGTTCGTGCTCATCGGCACCCTCCCCATCGGCATCCTGGGTCTGGCCTTCAAGAAGAGCATCGAGGGCTCCCTGCGTTCACTCCACGTCATCTCCGCCAGCCTCATCGTCCTGGCCATCGTCCTCTTCATCGTGGAGCGCCTGGCCTCCCACAAGCGCACCCTGGACGACATGCGCTGGAAGGACGGCCTCATCGTGGGGCTGTGGCAGGCGTTGGCCCTCATCCCCGGCTCCTCGCGCTCGGGCACCACCATCACCGGTGGCCTGTCGCTGGGCCTGCGGCGCGAGGACGCGGCGCGCTACTCCTTCCTGCTCTCCATCCCCGCCACCACCCTGGCCGGCGTCTTCGAGCTCAAGCACCTGCTGGAGGCCACCGACCGCCCCTCGGCCCTGGCCCTCTGGACGGGGACGCTGGTGGCCTTCGTCTCGGGCATGGCCGCCATCGCCTGGTTGTTGAGCTATCTCCGCAGCCGCTCCACGCTCATCTTCATCGTCTACCGGGTGGTGCTGGGCGTGGTGCTGCTGGTGCTGTTGAACAGGGGCGTGCTCCACCCCTTGTCCGGAGTGGAGAACGTGGACACCCAGAAGAAGTCCCTCCAGGTCCCCGTGGAGAAGCAACTGACGGAGTAGCCGTGGATCCGCTTTTCGATGTCCTGGAGAACCGTCTGGCCTCCCGGCCTCCCCGCGCCCTGAACCTGCCCGGGCTCGTGATGCGCGAGGCCGCGGTGCTGGTGCCCCTCCTCGTGCGCGACGGCACCCCGCACATCCTCTTCACCAAGCGGCCCACCACCCTGCGCCACCACGCCGGCCAGTACTCCTTCCCCGGAGGCTCCAGGGACCCGGAGGACCCCACCCCCCTGCACACCGCCCTGCGCGAGACGCGCGAGGAGCTGGGCATCGACGTGTCCGGCGTGCGCGTGCTCGGCGCCCTGGACGAGGTGCCCACCCTCACCGAGTTCCGCATCCAGCCCTTCGTCGGCGTCATCCCCCAGGGGGTGGAGTACCGGCCCAGTCCGGACGAGGTGGAGTTCATCCTCGAGGTGCCCCTGGCCGAGCTGATGAACCCCGCCATCCGCCGCTCGGAGCGCCGCAGTGTGCGGGGAGTGGAGTACGAGGTGGACTTCTATACGTACGGCTCCCACGTCATCTGGGGGGCCACCGGCCGCATCCTCCGCAACCTGCTGCGGCTGGCCCCGTAGACCGGCCCCCGGCGCGAAGAACTTCTGGTATCGCTCCGGAGTTCAGGCTATTCCCCGATTTCAATGTATTCGCGCCCGCTGCCGTTCGCACTCCACGCCTTCGTGAAGGAACCAGGTCGTCCGCTCGCTCACCTGACGCTCCATTGAGCGCTCGTTCCGTTGCCATGCCACGTCCTGGCACGAAGAACCCTCGACGTCTGGTGTAGCGTGGAGTCAACGTGCCAGTGTGGCCCGGAGCCCCCATGGCCAGGATTCTCATCGTCGACGACGAAGTACATGTGGTCGGTGCTCTCCGCCGGTTGTTTCGGCGTGAGGGCTTCTCCATCGAAGTGGCGCTCAACGGCCAGGAGGCCCTCGAGAAGCTCGCCACCTTCGAGGCGGATGTCGTCATCTCCGACTTCCGCATGCGGGGGATGAACGGCCTGGAGCTGCTCGGGCAGGTGCTGCGCATCGCGCCCAGGTGCGTCCGGGTGCTCATCTCGGGTCACGCGGACCTGTCCTCCGGCAGCAGCTCGCACCCCGGGGTCATCTCCCACTTCATCAGCAAGCCCTGGGATGATGAGCGGCTCGTCGCCGACGTTCGCGCCCTGCTGGGTGGCCAGGGCCCCGTCCCCTCGGGCTCTTGAGCACTCCAGAGGTGTGAGCATGGACGCTCGACTCACGCAGGCGAGCCTGGAGGCGGATCCGGAGCAGGTGCATCAGGGCATCCAGGCCATCGTGGGACTGGGGCCGGCCGTGTTCAATGGAGCGCTGATCGCCTGGTTCTGGGGCCAGTGGAACGTGGTGGCCGTGCAGCTGGGCCTGCTGCTGGTGCTCGCCTTCAGCAACCTGGTGGTCTCCGATTGGCTGGCCGCGCGGTTCGGCCGCTCCATGGCGGAGACGGTGCGGATCCTGCTCAACGTGGTGGGCATCTCCGTGAGCGGAGTCATGACCCATTGGCCCGCGCTGGTGTGGATCTTCGTGCCCTACAACCTGCTCTGGTTCTACGGTCTGGACCGGTGGAGCCGCGCCCGAGCGGCCATGTACCTGGTGCTGGTGGACGCGGTGGCGTTGGCGACGGGGGCCGAGCCGGGCATGGCCCTGGCGTTCAACCTGCTGGGCATCTTCGGCTTCGTGCTGTCCGAGCGGCGGGCCTCGCTGATGCGCGGGGTGCTCGGGCAGGTGCTGCAGCAGCGCGAGCAGCTGGAGAAGGCCCACCAGGAGCTGCAGCAGCTGCACCAGCGGGCCATCGAGCAGGAGCGGCTCTCCAGCCTGGGCATGCTGGCGGCGGGCGTGGCGCATGAGATCAACAACCCGATGAGCTTCGTGACGAGCAACGTCAACTCGATGCTCAGGGACCTGCGGGACGAGCCGCGGCTGTCCGAGACGATGAAGGAGTACGTGGACGAGGTGCTCCCGGCCACGCTGGATGGCATCAGGCGGGTGAACTCGATCGTCTCGGATCTGCGGCGCTTCGCGCGCGGAGACCCCGAGGCCTACGTGGGGTTCGACCTGGACGCCGAGGTGGAGACGGCGGTGCGCATCGCGCACGGGCAGCTGGGCCACGTACGGGTGGAGAAGGAGCTGGGCGGGACGGGGACGGTGGTGGGCCGCCCGAGGCAGATCGTCCAGGTGCTGGTGAACCTGCTGGTGAACGCGGGGCAGGCCACCGCGGCCGGAGGCGTGGTGCGCGTCACCACGTCGCGCGACGAGTCCACGGTGCGCGTGGACGTGCGGGACACCGGCACGGGGATGTCCGAGGAGACGAAGCGCCACCTCTTCGAGCCGTTCTTCACCACCAAGCCGCCCGGCGAGGGCACGGGGCTGGGGCTGTCGGTGGTGCACGGCATCGTGAAGTCCCACGGGGGCCACATCGAGGTGCGGAGCGAGCCGGGCAAGGGCACGTGCTTCTCCGTGCGCCTGCCCCTGGTGCCCCTGCTGCTCGCGTACGAGCCGTCCTCGGACGGGGGGATGCGGCGGCGCACGAGCTGAGGGGTTGATACAGAACAGCCCTGGTTGGCGGAGAGCGAGCAGTCAAGGGTATGCTTTCCCGGTCGACCTCCAAGCGTTGCATGACTGGTAGATACTCGTGACTTGGATTGAAACCCCGGGTCCGGGCAGTTTGGAGGGAAACCGTCGCGAGGAGTTCCCGCATGAATCTGGCCACCTCCCTCAGCGTGCCCCCTCCCGGAATGGATTCCTCCCTGCTCGAGGAACCTTCCGGGAACGAAGCACGCTGTCCCGGGGTGGCCATGGAGCGGGCGCTCGCCGGGTACACCTCGCTCCTGCGGGTGATGCGCTCGCCGCGGTGGAAGCGGCTGCTGCGCGCACACGTGGAGCAGCTCCGGGAGGCTCGCGAGCTGGAGCCCTCCGTCGACGCGCTGCTGACGGGCGGAGAGGAGCGCTCGCTTCGGACGTTGCGCTCGCGGCGTGCGCGGTTGGAGGTGCTCGCGCGCAAGCGGCTGGCCCAGTTCACCCGGCAGGGTGGCGCTTCGTTGGTGGAGGTGCTCGGCCGTCTGGAGACGCTGGTGCGCGAGCCGCTGCCCCAGCCGCCCGGCCGTGACGAGCCGGTGTTGCTCGAGGGGACCCAGGGCTGGCGCCACCTGCTCTCCTGGCCCGGCTCGTGGGTGTTCGTGCTGCTCGCCATCACCAATCGCCACGGGCTGGAGCGCTACGGCAACCCCGTCCCCCTGCTCGCCGCGGGCGGTGCCTTCCTCCTCTACTTCCACCTGCGGTGCTCGGGACGGTTCTGGCTCACCGCGAAGCGGCTGATGTGGCAGCCGCGCTTCGGCGAGCCGGTGCAGGTGTCGCTGGAGTCCATCTCCCCGGGTGGCATCTCGTCCCTGCCGGCCTGGGGCGAGGTGCGCGTCGAGGGAGATCGCACCCTCACGGTGCGCCATGCGGGCCGGGCGGGCCTGCTGACGGCGTTGCTCGACCTGCACCGCCGCTCCCCGTTCCTTGGGGTGGTGGATGGCACGCGGAAGGTGCATGACGTGTCCGTGCTGCCGGCCTGGCGCGCCCCGGATGCCGCGGGCTCCGGGTCGCGGCCCGAGCCCGGTGTGGCGGTGCTGAGGCCCGGGTACGCGGCCTTCCTTCCGTCCCACCGCTCCGCCGAGGTGTTCCGCAGCCTCGCGGGCCTGGAGGCGCGCAAGCCCGAGGCGGACGTGACCGTGGAGCTGCTGGTGGAGCAGATGCGGCTGCTGTCCGAGACGGAGTTCGACGTGCGGATGCGGCAGGCGGTGCTCGCCAGCGGCGGGGAGCTGTGGCTCGCCGAGGAGGTGCGCTCGGGCTCGGCGCCGGAGGGCGAGCGGATGTACCGGCTCGGAGCCCGGGGCATGGGCATGGAGATGCGGGCCGAGCCGGGGCAGGTCGAGGCCACGGACCGCATCGTGAGCCACTGGGCGGTGTGAGCCGCGGCGCCGTTACGGGAGACGATCCTGCGGCAGGTTGTTCTGCACTCCCGAGACCACCGGGCGTGAGGAGCTTCCCGCGCGGTACAGGAGGTCCTGCCAGACGATGGGCGAGCGCGTCCGGAAGGCGCTCGTGAGGTTGATGACCGCCGCGCCGTTCCTGCTCAGCTGGAAGGAGGGCTGGTTGTTCGCCTTCAACGGCGCATCGAAGAACTGCGGGCCCATGGCAACATCCGCGGCGTAGGCGGTGCCTCCCGAGGTGATCTGCACGCGCCCGCTCGACTTCAGCATGCCCAGCACGAAGACCCGGTCCACGAGGGGCACATTGTTCTTCGAGGCGGTGGGTTTGGCCTGCTGGGTCGTATCGTAGGGCTCGGTGCTCAGGTGCATGCGGTGCGAGTAGTAGAGGACATCGCGCACGATGGCCGGCTGCCTGCGGGTCTTGAACCAGGTCGCGTAGTAGGCCGTCAGGTCGTAGAACGCGTACTGCACGGCCGAGTTGGGCCGCAGGGCGTGACCCTCGTAATGGTCATTCCAGGTGAGGATCTGGACCATCTTCACGCCCGAGTCGATCGCCGCCTTCCAGGTGTTGTACTGGGTCTTGAAGCCCGCCGTCTCCGTGGTGATGGAGTTGGTGGGGCGGTTGTCCGTGTGGCTGACCGGCGGAGAGTAGGGGACTCCATTCAGGTCCCCCCACGCCTTCAGGGTGTTGATGCCGTTGAGTGGGTTGGAGGTGTAGGGGAGGTTGTCCCAACGCGAGAAGGTGGCTCCCACCATGAAAGGCTTCAGCGCGTTGCGATTGGCCTCCGAGGGGTCGAGCAGCGTTCCCCACAGCACCGCGTCCATTCCATGGACCGTTTTCAGCTGATCGAAGAACTGCTGGTACCAGGTGGCCGGCAGGGCCTCGGGCCGGAAGCTGCCCACCACGTACTTGCCGTTGAGCTTCCTCCACGACGCGCGGTTCTTGAAGGTCGCGAGGTCGTCGGCCCGCTGGCGGGGTTCGTTCGCTCCGCTGCCGGTCGAGAGGATGTGACTGTCGATGTTGGGGATGACGTAGAAGGGCGCGGCCGGATTCTCGGCGTTGAACTCGTCGGCCGCGTCGAAGAGGTTCGTCAGCCACTTCCAGCGGTTGTCGGTGGTCCGGAACCAGAGATTGAAGAGGAAGCCATCGACGCCAGCGGCGGCCGCCGTCTGGATGTCCGTCTTCATGTCCCGCTTGCCGTAGTCCGTCTCCAGGGCAGGGACGGCCAGGATGGGCACGGGCCGATCGCGCAACCAACCGCCGATGGATGCATGGGTCCCCGTCGGTTTGAGCCAGTTGGTGTAGTTGTCGTAGTACTGGCCCGCGTTGGAGCCATAGCTGCGCAGCGGGAAGTTGTGCCAGTGGGCGAAGACCTTGTACTCGCTGGTGGCGAGGTCCGCGCGTGCCGGCATGTCGAATGGCAGGAGCGCGTTGTTCAGCTCGAACGGGGCCTTGGTGGCCAGCGCCGAGTCTCCGGATCCCTCCGGACCGGTCGTCTCATCGGGAGGGGCGCAGGCCGACATGGCCGCTGCTCCCGCGAGGAGAAGGAAGAGACCGTGCTTCAATCGGGAAACACTCACTCTGAACAAGGGATGTCTCTCTTTCCGAGAAGATGAACCCATTCACGAACCCATATGGAGATCCATCCTGGAAGATCCAGTGAGGGCCGGGATTCGTTCTTTAGAGGGGTCTTCTTCCCGTCCCATCCCAGAAAAATGAAGGGATGGGGCTGGGAGAGAGGCTCAGAACTGGAAGTAGACGTACGGGCGCGCTTCCACCGACGTGAGGTGGCGCACGCCCAGGCCCACCAGCACGAGCACCACCGCGCGCACCGGCACTGGCATCCGCACGAAGAGCTCGCCCGTCTTGTGGAAGAGGCTCAGCGGCGTCACGTGGCTCACCGCCGCCACCGCCAGCATCGTCCAGACGAGCGTGCTCACGTTGGCCAGCCCCGAGCTGCCCTCGAACATGCGCGCGTACATCTCCCCCGCGTGCGCCAGGGTCGGCGAGCGGAAGACGACGCGCGTGAGCACCACCACGGTGAATGTGGCCACCAGCCCGAGCCCCGCGCGCACCTTCGCCATGGGGCCTTCCTTCGGCGGCTTGCCCGTCACCCACCACCACACGCGGATGACGGCCTCCATCGCGCCGTGCGCGAGGCCCCAGATGGCGAAGCGCCAGTCCGCTCCGTGCCACAGGCCACCCAGGCCCATGGTGATCATCAGATTGAGCAGCGCCCGGGGCTTGGAGACCCGGTTGCCGCCCAACGGCCGGTAGAGGTAGTCGCGCAGCCACGTGGACAGGCTGATGTGCCAGCGGCTCCAGAAGTCGAAGAGGTTCGTCGCCAGGTAGGGCCGGTTGAAGTTCTCCTCGAACTTGAAGCCGAAGAGCGCCGCCGTGCCGATGGCGATGTCCGAGTACGCCGAGAAGTCGAAGTACAGCTCGAAGCTGTAGGCCACCGCCGCCACGAGGCACTCGGCCGAGGTGTACGCCTCCGGCGAGCCGAAGACGGGATCCACCAGGCCGCTGCCCAGCACGTCCGCGATGACGAGCTTCTTCACCATGCCCACCGCGATGCGGTACATGCCGCGGCCCCCCTCCTCGGCCGTCAGCGAGGGCGTGTCGTCGAAGCGCTCGATGAGGTGCGAGGGGCGCACGATGGGACCCGCCACCAGGTGCGGGAAGAAGAGCAGGTAGAGCAGGTGCTCGAAGTACGTGTGCTCCTTCTGGATCAGCCCCCGGTAGCAGTCCACCACGTAGCTGATGGCCTGGAAGGTGAAGAAGGACAGGCCCACCGGCAAGAGCAGCCCGAAGGGCTCCGTGCGCACGTGGATGCCCAGCGGGGCGAGCAGCACCACCAGCGTCTCGCGGAACATGTCCGCGTACTTGAAGGTGCACAGCGCCCCGAGCGTGCTGACGATGGCCACCGTCACCAGCGTCTTGCGGACCCTGGGTGACTGGGAGCGCCGGAAGCCCTTGATGCACAGGTGGTTGATGCCCGTGGCCGCCACGAAGAGCAGCAGCGGCAGCGGCGTCCACATCGAATAGAAGATGACGCTCGCCACCATCAGCACGCCCAGCCGCGCCCACTTGTGCTGGTGCACCGCCCAGTACAGGGCGAAGACGACGGTGAGGAAGAAGGCGAACTGGAGGCTGTGGAAGTACACGTCAGCGGCCCTCCGCCGCGAGCGCTGGGGGCTGGGCCTTGAAGGTCTCGTAGGCCGCGAGCAGGTCGGAGAGGAACTGGCCCGCGAGCTTCTCGTAGCCCTCGGGCGTCAGGTGGGTGCCGTCGGCGTGGCCCAGTCCCTCGCGCTGCCAGCGCACCATGCCGCGCGCTCCACCCATGGCCGCTCGCGCGGACCAGTACGCGCAGCCCTGGGCGCGGGCCACCTCGGGCAGTGCCGTCACCACCTTCTGGAGGCCGGGGGCTTCCTCCCACCCGCTGCCATCCGCGCGCTGCTGTATCCGGTCCGTGGTGCCGATGACGAGGCACTCGGCGCCGCCCGCATCCTTCCGGAGGCGGGCGATGAGGCCGCCGTATTCGGTGCGCAGCTTCTCCGCGTCCAGGTCCGGCAGGCCGCTCTCGTTGGTGCCGTACCAGAAGACGAGCAGCTGGGGCTTGCGCGAGGAGAGCTGCGCGGCGAGCGCCTGCGCCTCCATGCCGGCCACGGTGGAGGCGGTGGCGCCCGGCAGGCCCACCGCGTCGTAGGCGACGCCGGGCTGCTCCAGGTCCAGCGCCGCGCCCAGCACGGTGATGGGGCCGCCGCCCTGGTTGAGCACCGCCACCTCATGGGAGGGGCCGGTGACGGGGAAGGAGCGGATGCGCACCGTGGGCGAGGTGAAGGGCTCGGGCGGAGGCGGCTCGGGCGGCAGGGCGCTGCCATCCACCTTCACCTCCATCTGTCCGACGCCAGGCCCGTCCAGCCAGTAGAGGGAGAGCCGCGCGGGAGGCGTGGGGGCGGCGGTGCACCCGTCACAGAAGCGGATGCGCAGCGAGGCCCCGGGCGCGCCCACCGCGCGCACGCCGCTGAGCCCCCAGGCCTGTCCGGGCGTGGTGGCCGAGAGTGCGTCCTCCACCGTCCACTCGCCCGTCAGCTCGCGCGAGACGCCCGCGGGCTTCAGCCGGTCCGAGGCCTTGCCCGCGGCGATGAAGCCCCGCCCGGCGTCCCCGAAGCGCTTCGTCAGCGCGGCGCGCAGCGCGTCCGTGAAGTAGTGCGAGGCCGTGTGCGAGGCGCCCATCTGGAGCACGCCCAGCCGCGAGCTCTCGCCCTTCTCGAGCGAGTGCAGGCGCGTGAAGGTGGCGGTGAGGGCCTTGTCTGAGTTCTGGAGGCCCATGGGCTCGACGGCACCGTGCTGCGTATGGCTCGAGGCCCAGGCGCGCTGGATCGCCAGGTCGAAGAGGTGGCCCAGCAGGTCCGAGCCCCTCGCGCGCGGGTGGATGAGGTCCTGGTTGAGCAGGCCGGCGGCCAGCCAGCGGATGGCGGAGCCCTCGCCACCCATGGCGGAGAGGGCGTCCCAGTAGGCACAGCCGCCCGCCATGGCCACCTCGCGGAAGATGTTCGCCACCTCGCGCGAGCTCCGGCGCGGCACCAGGTCGCCGCCCATGGTGCGGATGGCCGCGTCGATGGGCGACATGACGAGGCACGCCGAGTCCGGCACGGACTCGCGCACCAGCTTCACGAGCGACTCCGCCTCCTGTTTGATCTCCTCGGGCTTCGTCCAGTCGCGCGAGAGCCGGAAGGCCTCGTTGCCACCGAACATGAGCACCACCAGCGAGGGCTTGCGGTGGCGCATCTGCGAGCGGAAGTAGGGCCGGTGGGCGCGCAGGAACACACCCGCGTAGGCGCCCGGCAGGCCGATGGTGTCGTACACCACGCCCGGGTTGCCGTTCTCCAGCGAGACGCCGTGCAGCTCCACCTTGCCGCGCGTCTTCAGCGTCAGCGTCTTGGCGCCAGCCGGCAGCTTCACCGGGGCGAAGGCCACCTCCGCCGGAGTCCAGCGCGTCTGCACCTTCTGCAGGGGCTTGCCATCGGCGAGCACCTGCACGGAGCCACCGCCCGGCTGGGCGAGGAAGAAGATCTCGGCCGTGCGCGCATCGTCGATGCCGAAGCGCACGTCCTGGGAGCCCGCGCTGCCCGCGGCGAAGGCCACGCCGGTGAAGGGCAGCCGGTCCTTCGGCGGCGCGCGGTCGATGAGGCGGGTGAACTCCCAGCCCTCGGAGGCCGTACCGGCGCGTACGCCGCGGCCGGAGCGGGTGGGGCGGTCGATGTAGAGGAAGCCCTTGCCGCCCGAGCCATGGCGCTCCTGCAGCCGCTCGCGCACCATGTCGGTGATGTGGTCGGAGGCGATCAGCGAGTCGCCCAGGTGCTCCACCCGCACGGGTTGGGTGCGGATGCCGTCATGCAGGCCGTCCAGGGCGTCGAAGAAGGGGGCGAGCCCGCTCTCCTCGCACCCGGAGGCACCCATGCGCCGGCAACCGGGCTCGATGTCCACGTGCTGGGCACCCATCTTCTCGCGCAGGGTCTCCATGCGCAGGGCGGCCTCGCGCATGGCGGGGCCGAGCTTCGCCAGCCCCAGCGAGTCGGACTCGGTGACGGCGGGAGGAGGCTCCGGAGTCCCGGCGTCGGAGGGGTCGGCCTGGACCAGCTCGGGGGGGTCCTCCTCCTCTTCGGGCAGCTCGGGCACCTCGGGCGGGTTCGACTCACCATCGGGGGCGACACCCACGGCCTTGCGCTTGGAGGCGGCGCTCGAGGTGGTGACGAGCGCGATGAGCTGGGGCGCGACCGGCCCCTTGGCGAGGCTGGGGATGGGCCGCAGCGCCTCGGGGAGGGGCGCGAGCGACAGTCCCACGGCGAGCGCCAGCGTGAGGACGAGCGTCAGCCCGACCGATGTGTGCTTGGACTCCAACGCGCCGGCATGAGACTGGCTTTTTGGGACGCGGTCAAAACTCCTGCCCGTGTCCGTGGGGCATCCAGGCGGACAGGCCCCTGGCGGGCGGCAGGCAAGGCGCTATCTTGCGCGGCCCATGACCCTCTATCCCGTCATCATGGCCGGTGGCTCCGGCACCCGTTTCTGGCCGCTGTCGCGCAAGGCGCGGCCCAAGCAGTTCCTCCCGCTGGCCTCGAAGAACCCGCTCATCACCGACACGGCCATCCGGCTCAAGGGCCTGGCCTCGGTGAAGGACACCCTCATCGTCTGCGGTCCCCTGCACGCGAAGCAGGCGGCGAAGCTGGTGAAGGGGCTGCCGAAGAAGAACCTCCTCGTGGAGCCGGTGGCGCGCAACACCGCGCCGGCCATCGCGCTGGCGGCGGTGCAGGTGGCCGCGAGGGACCCCGAGGGCATCCTGGTCGTCCTGCCCTCGGACCACCACGTGGCGGACGTGGCGGGCTTCAAGAAGACCATCGCCGAGGCGGCACAGGTGGCGGCGAAGGGCCACCTGGTGACGCTGGGCATCAAGCCGAGCCGTCCGGAGACGGGCTATGGCTACATCCAGGTGGGTGACGGCCTGGAGGGCGGAGGCCGCCAGGTGAAGGCCTTCCGCGAGAAGCCGGACGTGGAGACGGCCCGGCGGTACGTGGAGTCGGGCGAGTACCTGTGGAACGCGGGCATCTTCGTCTTCCGGGCGGACGTCATCCTGGAGGCGTTCGCGAAGCACATGCCGGAGATGCAGAAGGGGCTGGACGCGCTGCGCAAGGCGGCGGGGAAGCGCACCTTCGCGTCGGTGCTCAAGCGCGTGTTCCCCAAGCTGCCCTCCATCTCCATCGACTACGGGGTGATGGAGAAGGCGGGCAACATCGCGGTGCTGCCGGGTGACTTCGGCTGGTCCGACGTGGGCTCCTTCGCGGCCATCCCCGAGGTGCGCCCCTCGGACGAGAACGGCAACGTCGTCTCGGGAGCCGAGGCGGTGGTGGTGGACTGCAAGGGCTGCGTGGTACTCGCCGACAAGCGCCCGCTGACGGTGGTGGGCCTGACGGACATGGTGGTGGTGGACTCGGGCGACGCGGTGCTGGTGGTGCCCAAGGACAAGAGCCAGGACGTGCGCAAGGTGGTGGAGGCGCTCAAGGCCCGCAAGCGCGAGAAGTACCTGTAGGACGCGGCCATGCGCGGGAGCCGGGGCGCACCGATGTGGAAGGTCGGGAGCGCCCTGCTGCTCCTCGCGCTGGTGGCGGCTCGAACGGACAAGGACTTCATCTGCATCTTCCCGGCCCGGGCCGGGTCTCCGCCTTACAAGGACTACAGCGAGGGTCTCCCCGGTCTCTTCTGGCGCAACTTCTTCGGCCCGCCGTTCGTACGCATGTTCGGCGAGCGTCTCGCCTCGCTGCCCGAGGACTGCCGCGAGCGGCTCGGTGACGGCCTCGTCCTCGTTCAGCCCTACACACTTCCCTCCGACGCGGGTACGGAGGAGGGCAACGCACGGGAGCGAGCCCTGATTGAACACCTCGGGCCCGAGTGCTTCTACGACCACGAGCACCACACCCCTCCTACCCGCCGACCCGTCCTCGACCACCTGTCCGAATCCCTCCACTGAGCGCCTTGTCCCAGGCGCTCGGGGTGAAACTTTTTCATGGAGGGGTTTGGAGGAATTACCGGCCATCTCCGTCTTTCGGGAGGGGTCCGATGGCACTTCCACCCCTTGTTTCGTTGGTTCGATAACGGAGCAAGGGGCTGCACGGAGGTTGCATCGCTCCTCTGGCGCGCCGCCTTTCAGGCGAGCGCTGCTGGGGGGCGGCGATGGGTTGCAACCACTGCTTCGATGAACATCCAACGGGTGCCGCGTGCACCCACCCCGTGGTGTCTCCGTGTGACAGCGAGGCGCTGTCTGGCATGGGCCATGGGCCTCTGGTCCTCAAGGGCAAGCTGGGCGCTGGAGCGCTCGGGACCGTGTACCAGGCCGAGCACTCGTCCTCGGGTGCACACTTCGCGGTGAAGGTGCTCCACCCGCACCTGGCCCAGAACCCGGCCGTGCTCAACCGCTTCTACGCGGAGGCCCGTGCCGCGCAGCACCTCGTCCACCCGAGCGTGGCGCGGATCCTCGACGTGCGTCAGGCGCCCAGCGGCTACCACTGTCTCCTCATGGAGTACGTCAGTGGCACCCTCCTGTCGCACCTGCCGCTGCCGCTGCCTCCCGCCGAGGTCGTGTTCCTGCTCTCCCAGGTGCTGGAGGGCCTGGAGGCCGCGCATGCGTGCGGCATCGTCCACCGCGACATCAAGCCGGAGAACCTCCTGCTCACCACCGGCCGCGATGGCGAGCGGCGCGTGAAGATCCTCGACTTCGGCATGGCCGCCACCCTGGGGGCGGGCTTCTCCGAGGAGGAGCTCGCCGCCGGCATGGTGGTGGGCAGTCCCGCCTACCTCGCCCCGGAGCTGTGGGTGCGCGCCGAGCCGGATGGCCGCGCGGACCTGTACTCGCTCGCGGTGCTGGGCTACCGGCTCCTCACCGGGCGGCTGCCCTTCGGCGGAGGCGGGCGCATGGGCGAGATGCTCCTCGTCCACAAGCCCACCCGGCCGCTGCCGCCCCACCTCATCGAGGATCGCGTGCCGCAGGCCCTCTCGGCGGTGCTGATGCAGGCCATGTCCCTGCGTCCGGACGACCGTTTCGCCAGCGCCCGGGCCTTCCGCTCCGCCCTGCACGAGGCCATGCGGCGCCCCGCCTTCGGTTGCCTGGCGCCCCCCACCTTCCGCGTGCGTCTGGAGGACGTCAACGGCCAGGGCCTGCAGCCGGTGTTCGTGAACGACGTGAGCCAGGAGGGCCTGCGCATCGCCTGTGACGGGGCGCTGCCGCGGCTCGGTGCCCGCATCCAGGTGGAGCTCTCCCTCAACGGCTGGGCGCTCGGCTGCGCGTGCGACGTGGTGCGCCTGCTGCCAGCGGAGGAGGCGCGCACCTGGGGCGGCCGCCAGGGCTTCATCGTCCACTTCGCCGAGCCCTCCGAGGACGTGCGCCGGTTGATCGACCAGGCGCTGGCGCCGCCTCCCGCGGAGCCCGCGCCGGATCCGGAGCTGGCGCAGCTGCTGGCCCGTGCCACCGCGCACAGCCAGGACCCCTACAGCCTGCTGGCCGTCCACCCGCACTCGGACTTCGCGGAGGTGTTGCGGCGCGTGGCCCAGGCCGAGCACCGGCTGGAGACCTTCTGGCAGCGGCCCCTGCCGTCCGAGCAGCGTCAGGCGCTCGAGGTCCTCCGGGGCAAGGTGGAGGTCGCGAGGCGGACGCTGGGGGAGCCGCTCGCCCGTGCCCGCTTCGATGCCTCGCGGGGCAACTTCCGCGGCGTGGCCCGCTGCCTCGCCGCCGGGTTGCAGCCGAACGCGGTGGAGCGTCTGCGCCAGACCTTCCTCGCCACCCGCCCGGACGCCGAGGCGCGCGCGCGTGCCATCTTCGACGAGGGCATCCTCCTGGAGGCCCAGCACGTGCTCGACGGGGCGCTGGCGCGCTACGCCGAGGCGCTCCGGGTGGATCCGCTCAACGTCTCGCTGCACCGCTACTACCACCTGCTGACCCAGCGCATGCGTCAGGCCAGCGTGTCCGAGTCCCCGGCGCGCCCCTCGGCGGCCCACTGAGTGCTCCCCCAGGGCTTCATGCCACCCGCCCTGGGTAGTCTCCTTCTCAGCATGAGCCCGAGGGCTTCCCCTCTTCGTGTTGGGAACAGTGCTTCTGCCCTGGCGCATGGCTTGCTCCTGGCAGCGGCGTATGAGACTCGCGCTGCTCACTGGACTTCTCCTGTTCCTGGGCGCGTGTGGAGGTCCGGGCGACCGGACCGACCCGCACCCCCACACCACGGACATCATCGACACGGGGAAACCCGATGCCGGCACTGGCTCCGAGACACCGGACTCGGGGCGGCCGGACGCCGGGCAACCCCCTGACGCGGGCACACCGGACGCGGGCTCGCCAGACGCGGGCACACCTCCGGATGGGGGGACGCAGACGGGCTCGCGGCCCTCGCCCTCCAAGCCCCGGTGGCCGGCGCTTCAGACGTCCATCTCCACCTATGAGCTGTCACTGAGTCAGCGTGACTACGATGCCCTCTTCGCCCACATCCCGGATCCTCCCTCGAAGGACTTCAAGGTGCCGGGCCGCTTCGTCCACGAGGGCCGCACGTACCAGGTGGAGCTGAGCTTCCGGGGGCGCTCCACCAAGACGGACCCGCGCGTCGTGAAGAAGTCCTGGGATGTGCGCTTCGACAAGGAGGACCGCTACCAGGGGAGGAAGAGCATCGAGCTGCTCGCGGCGTGGAAGGACTCGGGCTACCTCACGGAGAAGCTCTGGTACGACCTGGCCGCGAGCGTGGGCCTGCGCGTGCCGTATGCCCGCTACGTCCACGTGAAGCTCCACCTGCTTCAGGACAATGGGACCGTCATCACGAAGTACGAGGGCGTCTTCACCGAGCTGGAGTCCATCAACAAGGACTTCCTGGAGGCCCATGACTTCGATGACGACGGGGACATCTACCGCTGCGGCATGCACGACTGCGAGATGCGCCAGCCGCCCCAGGAGCACTATCAGGAGTCCTGGGACAAGAAGACGAACGAGAAGCAGCCGTGGGAGCAGCTGTGGAGCTTCCTCGAGGGCGTCAATCGCACGCCGCCGCACCGGTTCTCCGCCTTCGTCGAGGAGAAGCTGGAGCTGGAGGACTATCTCACCTGGCTGGCGGTGGACACCTTCATCGCCAATGATCTGCAGGGCGACTCGCGCAGCTACCTGGTGCGTGACTCCAAGACGGGCAAGTGGACGTACGTGCCGTGGGACCTGAACAACGCCCTGTCCCTCTACAACCGCACCAACGCCGTCATCCAGGGCGTGAAGGGCGAGCATCCGCTCTTCAGCTACACGCCCTACGACCCGAGCGTGTACGAGCTCTGGCTGTTCCGCCGCACCTTCCCGGACATGCAGGACATGAAGCCCACCTGGAGCACGCTCACCACGCGTCTCTACGATGACCCGGCCCTGCGTGCCCGCTACGTCGCCCGGCTGCGCCTGCTGCTCGACACGTGGTTCACCGAGGAGAACATCGGCCGGCGCGTCGACGCCATGCACAAGCTGCTCGCCCCGTACATCCTGCCGGGCAAGGACGGCAAGACGGTGGACCCGTACGTCAGCCCCGAGCATGCCGCGCGCAGCCCCGATTACCTCCACCGCTTCGTTCGCGAGCGCCAGGAGTGGCTGCGGCAGCACATCCACGACATCGAGTCGCTCGGTGACGGGGCGCTCGTCATCGACCGGGTGGGCCGCGATGCCTCCGGCGCCTTCTGGGTGCAGCTCTACAACCGGGGCTCCACGCCGATATCCCTGGGCGGGTTGCGCCTCACGGGCCTCACCCGGGTGACCGACCAGTGGACCCTGCCCTCCATCACCGTGGAGCCCAAGCACGTCGTCACCTTCCGTCAGGGGGCCGCCGGCATCGAGGGACTGGGGGCGACGCTCGACCCGCAGCACCCCGAGGTGGCGCTCTACTCGGAGGACCAGCAGACGGCCCTGGACCTGCTGTGGCTCGCGCCGCTCAAACCCGGGGAGGCCTACGGGCGGCAGCCTCGCGGCGCCGAGTCCTTCGGCAGCCAACCGGGGCCGTGAGGAGTGTCCGCAACCTGAAGTACATAGCGGACCTTCACCGAGGCATGGACCGATGGGGAAATCGTGCAACGACCTGTTGCACGATTTCCCGGTGTCCCGCTGGCTGGCGGCTCCTGATACGTTCGGGGCCTTTCGCACGGACGGGAGCTTCGCGTGGTCGAAATCGAGAGCCTCGCGGTATTCGAACAGCATCTGGCGAGCGGTAGGACCCTCGCCAACGTCATCCTCCAGGGGCTCGACCTGACGGGGCGCAGCCAGACCCTGTTGAGCGCCGACCTCTCGGGCACCGTGTTCTTGGGGTGTCAGCTCGAGAAGGACACATTGCAGGCCGTGCTCGCGCACGGGGCCATGGTCTTCCCGCCCTTCTCGGGACTGCCCTACTCACCGTATCGCGGGAGCCTCTACACCCCGGAGGAGCTGTACGCGGGCTTCGAGCCCTCTCGCCCCGAGAGCTACGCCGACACGCCCGACGCCCGCATCTACGCGCACTGGAACTCGCGGGGCGGTGCCAACCCGCCCTCGCTGCTCGAGACGCTGGCGCAGCGGCTCCACGACCACGCCGTCACCGACGCCATGGAGGAGGTGCTCGCCCACCAGGGCCGTCCGCGCAAGGTGGTGGCCATCATGGGCGGTCACTCCATGCTCCGGGGGCAGCCCGACTACCGTTCAGTGGCGGAACTGGCCCGCGAGCTGGCACGGCTCGGCTTCTTCCTGGTGAGCGGTGGTGGCCCGGGCGCCATGGAGGCCACCCACCTGGGCGCCTGGTTCGCCCGGCGGAGCGAGGCGGAGCTGAGCGCGGCCCTCGAGGTCCTCGCCAAGGCCCCCAGCTACAAGGACCGTGAGTGGCTCGCGAGGGCCTTCGAGGTGCGCGCGGCCTGGCCCCTGCGCGACGAGGACCACCCGGCCTGCGAGAGCCTGGGCATCCCCACCTGGCACTACGGCCACGAGCCGCCCAACCCGTTCGCCACCCATATCGCCAAGTACTTCGCCAACAGCGTCCGTGAGGACGGCCTGCTCACCATCGCGAAGGGGGGCGTCGTCTACTCCCCGGGTAGCGCCGGCACCATCCAGGAGGTCTTCCAGGACGCCTGTCAGAACCACTACAACACCGTGGGCGTGGTCAGCCCGATGATCTTCCTGGGCCAGGACTTCTGGACGCGCACGCGGCCGGTCTTCCCGCTCCTGGAGCACCTCGCGAAGGGCCAGGAGTACGCGCGCTATCTGCTGCTCACGGACTCGAAGGAGCGCATCGTCCAGGCCCTGGTGGACTTCGATCGGGAGCTGGAGTCCCGGACCGCGCGCTGACGCAGGGAGGGCAGGGTGCTTCCCCCTGCGCTTCCCAAAAGGACCCTCCCAGAGGGGTCCTTCTCATGCCCACCGGGCGGCCTGGCGAGGGGGCCCGCCCCCTCCTGGGGGCCCAAGTGCCGTGATTTCAAGGGGTTGCACAGCCCCCACTTGGATACCCGCGCGCCCCGCGCTTGTGTAGAGTGCGCCGCCCTCGCCCTACCCCCCGCGAGGGTTTCAGGGGATACAGCCTCATGAACGCGCACATCTTCCGCGAGTACGACATCCGTGGCCTGGTGGATAAGGACCTCACCGTCGAGGTGGTGGAACTGCTGGGCAAGGGACTCGGCACCGTGGTGCGGCGCAAGGGTGGCCGCTCCATCGTGGTCGGCCGCGATTGCCGCGAGTCCTCCACGCGCTTCCGCGACGCCCTCTGCCGTGGCCTCACCTCCACCGGGCTCAACGTGCTCGACGTCGGTGTGGTGCCCACTCCGCTGACCTACTTCGCCGCCAACACCCTGCCGGTGGACGGCCTGGCGATGATTACCGGCAGCCACAACCCGCCCGAGTACAACGGCTTCAAGATCGGCGCCGGCAAGACGACCTTCCACGGCCCGGAGATCCAGGCGCTGCGCAAGCTCATCGAGGCGCGCGACTTCGAGAAGGCGGCTACCCCGGGCACCGTCAGCCCCTTCGACATCCACACCCCGTACTACCACTTCGTCCGTCAGACGGTGAAGGTGGGCCGCAAGGGGATGAAGATCGTCATCGACGCGGGCAACGGCACCGGCGGCGCGGTGGGCGTGCCGCTCTTCGAGAGCATGGGCTTCGACGTCGTCCCGCTCTTCTGCGAGATGGACGCGCGCTTCCCCAACCACCACCCGGATCCCACGGTGGTGGAGAACATGCAGGACCTCATCGCGGCCGTGAAGCGCGAGAAGGCCGAGGTGGGCATCGCCTATGACGGCGACAGCGACCGCATCGGCGTGGTGGACGACCAGGGCAACATCCTCTGGGGCGATCAGATCATGATCCTCTTCAGCCGCTACGTGCTGAAGGAGAGCCCGGGCGCGGCCATCGTCGGCGAGGTGAAGTGCTCCTACACCCTCTATGACGACATCGCGAAGCACGGCGGCAAGCCGGTGATGTGGAAGGCGGGCCACTCCCTCATCAAGGCGAAGATGAAGGAGGAGCACGCGGAGCTGGCCGGCGAGATGAGCGGCCACATCTTCTTCAAGAACCGCTACTTCGGCTTCGATGACGCCATCTACTCCTCGGCGCGCCTGCTGGAGATCCTCACCCACGAGAAGAAGAAGCTGTCCGAGCTGCTGTCGGACGTGCCCAAGACGTACGCCTCGCCCGAGCTGCGCGTGGACACGGTGGAGGAGAAGAAGTTCGAGCTCGTCAAGCGCGCCACGGAGACCCTGCGCGCGGCGGGCCACTCCATCGTGGACGTGGACGGCGTACGGGTGACCTTCCCGGACGGGTGGGGCCTCATCCGCGCCTCCAACACCCAGCCCATCCTGGTGCTGCGCTTCGAGGCCCGGACCCCCGAGCGGCTGGAGGAGATCCGTCAGCTCATCGAGGGCACCGTGGCGAAGATGCAGCGCGAGGTCGGCGCCTGAGGTAGACAGAGGTGGTGGCGCTCGTCTCGGGGCTCCTCACCAAGCTCAAGGGCTGATTGCCCGACCAGAGAACATCTATGCCTACGCTCGGAATCGACCTGGGAGGTACGTTCGCCCGCGCCGCGGTGGTGAACGAGCAGGGAAAAATCGTCGCCGCTTCCAAGATTCCGCTCGCCGAGCGCAGCCCCTCGGCCGTGGTGGAATCCATCGCCCATGCGGCCAAGTTGGCCGTGGAGTCGGCCGGGACGCCCGTGCAGTTCTGCGGCGTGGGCGCGGCCGGGCAGATCCACGGCGACTCGGGTGTGCTGGCGGTGGCGCCCAACCTCGGCTGGCGCAACGTGCCGCTGGGAGAGATGCTCCGCACGCGGCTCGGCTTCACCGTCCGCGTGGTGAACGACCTGGCCGCCGCCGCGTGGGGTGAGCTCAACGCCGGCGCGGGCCGCGGTGCCCAGGACATGTACACGGTGTTCGTGGGCTCGGGCGTGGGCAGCGCCATCATCGCCGGTGGCAAGCTGGTGCATGGCGCGGGCGGAGTGGCCGGCGAGCTGGGTCACACCAAGGTGGTGCCCAACGGGCGCAAGTGCGGCTGCGGCGAGCTGGGTTGTCTCGAGGCCTACGTGGGCGGCCACAACCTCATCGCGCAGACGCGCGAGCTGTTGGCTTCCGGGCACTCGCACATCCTCATGGAGCTGACGGGTGGGGACCCGGCCCGGGTGACGCCGGTGACGCTGGAGCAGGCCGCGGAGCGGGGAGACCCCGAGGCGCGGGAAATCTACGAGCGCGCCAGCCTCATGCTGGCCATCGCCATCGCCAACCAGGTGACGGTGCTCAACCCGGCGCGGCTCATCCTGGGCGGCGGCGTGCTGGCGCACTGCCCGGGCATCCGCCGGCGCGTGGTGGAGGGGGTCCAGGCGTACGCCTCCATGACCTCGCGCGAGGGGCTGCTCATCAGCGACGCCGAGCTGGGTGACGATAGCGGACTGATCGGGGCGGCGCTCCTGGCCTGACTTGATGGGGAGGGCGGGGCTCTGCTAGACGCGGCCCATGGCTACTGCTCGTCCCCTGCGCATGTCCCTGCTGTTCGGCCTGTTGCTCGTGTCCGCCTGCAAGAAGGAGGAGGCGAAGCCGGAGGCCACTGCCGCCAAGCCCGCGGAGTCCGCCAACGCTCCGGCCGCCGCCGCTCCGAAGGAGAAATCGCTCAAGGTGGGCCTCGTCACGGACGTGGGAGGCCGGGGTGACCACTCCTTCAACGACTCGGCGCTGCGCGGCCTGGAGCTGTGGGGGGCGGGCAAGAAGGTGGAGGGCGGTAGCTACAAGGATGCCTCTCCCGAGGAGCTGAAGGAGACGCTCCAGCAGGATCTGGCCACGCGCGGCATCGCCCCGGTGGGCGTCACGCCGGTGGTGCTGCAGAGCAAGGTGCCCGAGGACTACGAGCCCAACCTGCAGCTGCTGGTGGATCAGGGCGTGTCGCTGGCCATCGGCGTGGGCTTCATGCTCGAGAACGCCGTGGAGACGGTGGCCAAGCGCAACCCGGACGCGCAGTTCCTCCTCATCGACAGCCCGCTGGTGGCCGCCGATGGGAAGACCTACACCCTGCCCAACGTGCGCACGGTGATGTTCCGCGAGGAGCAGGGCAGCTTCCTGGTGGGCGCGCTGGCCGGTCTGGTGACGAAGGGCAACAAGGTGGGCTTCGTCGGCGGCATGGAAGTGCCCCTCATCAAGAAGTTCGAGGCCGGCTTCCGCGCGGGCGTGGCCGCCACCAACCCCAAGGCCACCGTGCTGGTGAACTACACGGGTAGCTTCGACAACGTGGCCGCTGGCAAGCAGGTGGGTCAGGATCTCGTGACCAAGGGCGCGGACATCGTCTACCACGCGGCCGGCTCGGACGGTCTGGGCGTCATCCAGGCGGTGAAGGAGGCGCGCGCCGCCGGCAAGCCCGTGTTCGTCATCGGCGTGGACTCGGATCAGTCCCACCTCGCCCCCGAGGCGGTGCTGACCTCGATGCTCAAGCGCGTGGACCTGGGCGTCTACGAGGCCGTGCGGGACCTGTCCCAGGGCAAGCTGCAGGGCGGTGACGTGGTGCTGGGCCTGAAGGAGGGCGGTGTCTCCTACGCCCCCGTGCGCGTGGAGTTCCCGGGCAAGGCCGAGGCCCTTCAGAAGGTCGAGGAGCTGCGCACCAAGGTCGTCAACGGGGAGATCCAGGTGCCCACCAACCCCTCGCAGCTCTCCGCCGCCCCGGGCAAGCCGTAAGGCGGGTTCGAGCCCGGGCGTGTCCGGCCCCGTCGCCTCTCAGGCGGCGGGGCCTTTTCATTCGTGGCACGTCACGGCGTCGGCGCTGGCTGCTGCGGCTGTTGTGGCTGCTGCTGTTGCGGCTGCTGGCCGGCTCCGCCGATGCCTCGCTCGATGATGATCTCCACCCGGCGGTTGTTCGCGCGGCCCTCGGGATTCTTGTTGGAGGCGATGGGGTGGGCCTCGCCCATTCCATCCGTGCGGATGCGCTCGCTGTCCACGCCGCGGTCGACGAGGTAGTCCCGTACGGCCTCGGCGCGTTGGTAGGAGAGCTCCTCGTTGACCTCGGTGGGGCCCTGGCTGTCGGTGTGGCCCTCGATGACGAGCGGGTTCTGCGCCTTCATCAGGGCATCGGCCACCTCGTCGAGCCGCCGCCGGGCCGCCGGCAACAGGTCCGCGCTGCCCGAGCGGAAGAGCACGCTGCCGGAGAGCGTGAGCACCAGCCCGCGCGCCTCCTCCTTCACCTGGACCTGCCGGATGTTGCGCAGATCCTCCGCCACCTGGGCCTGGGCCCGAGCATCGGCCTCGGCCTGGGCCGCGCGCTGCTCGGCCTGGAGCCGCGCCTGGCGCTCCTGCTCCAGCTGGGCGTTGAGCTGATCCGCGCGTGCCTGGGCCTCGGCGAGCCGCGCCGCGCGCTCCTCCTCCGCGCGCCGTGCCTGCTCCAGCTCCTGCTGCCGCGCCGCCAGCTGCTCCTGCTCCTGGACCTGGGCCTGCCGCTGCTCCGCCTCCGCGCGCAGACGCTGGGCCTCGGCGAGCTCGGAGCGGGCCCGGTCCAGCTCCTGGCGCGTGCGCTCGGCTTCGGAGGTCTGCACCGCCGCGAGCTGCTGTGCCGCCTGCTGCCGCTCCTGTTCGGCGACGGCGGCCCGGGCGAGCGACTCGGCGGTCTCCGCCTTGCGCAGCGCCACGTACGCCAGCGAGCGCGTGCGCTCCGAGCCCCTCTCCAGCTCATAGGCGCGGTTGGCCGCTTCGAGCGCCACGCGCGCCTCCGCCAGGGCATTGGGAGTGAACTGGGCCGCGGGCCCCGAGGAGGCCCGCTGATAGGCATAGCGCGCATCCAGCAGCTCGCGCGGCGTGCTGCCCGCGCACCCCGCGAGCGCGGCGGCGCCGAGCACTCCCCATGTCAGACGCTTCCATCCCCGCATGACCTTCTCCTCCGGCATCGAGTCCTCGATGCGCCTTCACATGTGGTGGCTACTGCTGCACCGGGCTCTGCTGGAGCTGCTGCATCCGCTGGCGGGCTTGATCGGCCTCGGCGCGGGCCGGGGCCTCGCGAGCCAGGGCGAGTGCCAGCGCCGCGTCCGCCTCGGCGCGCTGTAGGAAGAGCGCCGCCTGCTCACGCTTGTTCTTCTCCAGCAGCCTGCGTGCCTCCTTTGCCTGCTCCCGGGCCCACCTCAGGTGCCGTGCCGCCTCGGGTACCTGCTCGGCTCCGGCCTCCTCCGCCTGGCGGATGGTGACCTCCGAGCTCACCAGCTCCTGGGTTGGCGCTACCCGCTGCACGCTCACGCAGCCGGCCAGACCCAGCAGCAACGCCGCGCCCACGATTGCCTTTCGCATCGCTCGTGACTCCCCCGGTTCGGGCCGCGGGCGGGTCCTGCTCCCGCCGTTCCCATGCAGCCTCCGACGACTCCGAGATGTGCACTGGGAGACGGGCCAACAAGCGCGGGCCGTCGAGCGGCTGCTCGGACTCCGAGCGCACGGCCTCACGGTAAATTTGGATTCCCAGGAGCTCTTCTCATCAAGGCATGGCCCGCATTTCGCGAGGGTGGGGTTGTCTGCCTGCTCCCGCATCACCACTGATTGGGTTCTCCCGAAGCCGTTCGATGTGGCGGCCCACTCACCTGTGGAGGATTCGTGCGAGCAGGGGATGCGCCTTCCGCCAGCGTGCTGCTGGTGGATGACCAGCCTTCCGACCTGATGGCCCTGGAGCGCCAGCTCTCCGGGTCCGGGCTGCGCGTCGTGAAGGCCACCTCCGGGGAGGAGGCGCTCCAACACCTCGATGTCCAGGACTTCGCCCTCATCCTCATGGACGTGCGGATGCCGGGGCTGGACGGCTTCGAGACGGCCCGGCTCATCCGGCAGCAGCAGCCCCAGCGGCGCGTCCCCCTCATCTTTCTCTCGGGCGCGCCGCGCGAGGAGGCCATGGTGGTGTCCGGGTACGCGAACGGAGCGGTGGACTACCTGCGCAAGCCGGTGGATCCGGAGGCCCTGCGCGCCAAGGTGCGTGTCTTCGTGCACCTCTACCTCGAGCGCGAGGCCCTGCGGCGTGAGCAGGCCGCGCTGCACGAGCACGAGCGGCGGGAGCTCGAGGCCCGGCGCCTGGCGGTGGAGAAGGATCGCGAGCGGCTCCTGGAGGAGCTGCGCGAGGCGGTGCGCCTGCGCGACGAGTTCCTCTCCGTGGCCAGCCATGAGCTGAAGACGCCCCTCACGCCGCTCGCCCTGCGGCTGCGGCTGCTGCTCAAGGAGGTGGAGGCGGAGCCGGAGAGCCCGAGCACGCGGCGCATGCTGAGGCACCTGGAGACGGCACGCCAACAGGTGCGGCGGCTGACGCTGCTGGTGGACAGCCTGTTGGACACCACGCGCATCACCGGCGGACGGATTCCCCTGTGCCAGCAGGAGGGCGTGGATCTCGCGGTCATCGTCCGCGACGTGGCGGCCAGCTTCGAGACCCAGGCGGTGCGCGCGGGCTGCCCCATGGGGCTCGAGGTCCCCGGCCAGGTTCTCGGCCGGTGGGATCCGCTGCGGCTGGAGCAGGTGGTGTCGAACCTGTTGTCCAACGCCCTCAAGTTCGGCGCTGGCTCGCCCGTGCTCCTGCGCGTGGAGGCGCGGGATGGGTGGGGGCGGCTGGTGGTGCGTGACCAGGGAATCGGAATGAACGATGACGTGCGCGCGCGCCTCTTCCGCCGGTTCGAGCGGGGTGTGTCGGAGCGGCACTACGGTGGACTGGGGCTGGGCCTCTTCATCTCCCAGCAGATCGTCCAGGCCATGGGCGGCCACATCCTCGTGGAGAGCACCCCGGGGCAGGGGGCCACCTTCACCGTCGAGCTGCCTTGCTCGTTCCTTCCGGAGCCACCGTCTCCAGGAGAGGGGCCGTCATGAACCCCCAGGAGCCCGGCTTGCAGGAGGGCTCTCACGCGAGGCCCGCGGCGTCCCAGGCGTTGCGCCTGCTCGTGGTGGACGACAGCAGGTCCGACCGGCTCATGGCCGCCCGCGTGCTCCGGCGGGCCTTTCCCGGCTGCGTCCTGGAGGAGGTGGAGGACGAGGCTCGGTGGAGACAGGTGCTCTGCGGGCCCCGGTTCGACGCCGCCATCATCGACTACAGGCTCCCCTGGGCCGATGGCATGGAGCTGCTGCAGTCCATCCAGCGGCGGTGGCCGGGCGTCCCCGTCCTCATGCTCAGCGGTACGGTCGAGGAGACCCAGGCATTCGAGGCGGTACAGGAGGGACTGCAGGAGTACCTGCCCAAGACGGACGGGTCCTACGCGCTGTTGCCGCGCTCGGTGCGCTTCGCCCTGGAGCGGGCCCGCCAGCGCCAGGCGCTCGTCGAGGCGAATGAGACGTTGCGCCTCGTCATCGAGGGGGTACGCGGCCACGCCATCTTCCTGGTGGACGCGGAGGGACGCGTCCTCACGTGGAACTCGGGTGCCGAGGCCATCACGGGCTACAGCGAGGAGGAGGTGCTGGGACAGTTCGTCAGGCCCCTGCTGGTGCCCGAGTCGTCACGGAGTGAGCGGCTCGGGCGGGAGGCGGAGGAGGCCGTGCGGCGAGGGGTGTACACGGGCGAGGGCTGGCGGCTGCGCAAGGATGGTGGCCGCTTCTGGGCGGACATCTCCGTGAGCGCCCTGCACGGAGAGGGGAACACGCCACGCGGCTTCGTCGTGGTGCTGCGGGATGTCACGGAGCGCAAGCAGGCCGAGGAGGAGCGCCGGCGGGCCAGCGAGTTCCGTGAGCGCCTGCTGGGCATCGTCAGCCATGACCTGCGCAGCCCCTTGCAGGCCATCCTGCTGCAATCACAGCTCCTGCCGCGCGACGTGCGCCCGGAGCCGGTGAAGCGCGCCACCTCGCGCATCAGCCAGGCCGCGGAGCGCATGGGGCGGATGATCGCCGATCTGCTGGACTTCACGCGTGGCCGTCTGGGGGGAGGCATCCCGGTGGAGCGCGTGCCGGGGGACTTCCTGCTCCTCGTCCGCGAGGTCACCGAGGAGCTGCGGCTGGCCCATCCCCACCGGCGCATCTCGTTCGTCGCCACGGGCGAGGGACAGGGCGAGTGGGATCGGGATCGGCTCACGCAGGTGGTGCAGAACCTCGTGTCCAACGCCTTGAAGCACGGGGTGGAGGACTCGCCCGTGCGGGTGGAGGCGTGGGGCGAGGGAGATCCGGTGGTGCTGTCCATCCACAACGAGGGCCGGCCCATTCCGTCCGAGCTCATGCCCCACCTGTTCGACCCGTTCTGGCGGGGGGGAGGCTCGGGCTCCAGCGACCGGTTGTCCACGGGACTGGGGCTGGGTCTCTACATCGTTCAGGAGATCGTTCACGCCCACGGGGGCACCATCCACGTGACGTCCAACGCGGAGGAGGGGACGTGCTTCACGGTGCGCCTGCCGCGTCACCCTTCCGTGGCGGCACGAGGTCAGGGCCCCGTGTAGCCGACACCTGTTCCGACGCTTCGCTTGCTCCCGGGCCTCGCGGCGCTCAAGCTCCAGTCCATGAGCGCACCGCGAGAGCTGCTTCCCCCGGGTCCCCGAGGCATGCCCATTCTCGGGCCCGTGGTCGACTACGCGAAGGATCCGCTGGCCTTCATCACGCGCTGTGTCCGCGAGTACGGCGACGTGGTGTACATCCATTTCATGGGGCAGCCCACGTATATGCTCCAGCTCCCGGAGCACATCGAGCATGTGCTCGTCTCCCGGCATCGGCACTACATCAAGGACAAGCTCCAGCGGAAGCTGATGGGGGGCCGCCTGCTCGGCAACGGGTTGCTCACCAGCGAGGGCGATTTCTGGCTGCGGCAGCGCCGGCTCATGCAGCCCGCCTTCCACCGCCAGCGCCTGGCCACCTACGGGCGGGTGATGGTCGAGCACTCCCAGCGCCAGCTCGCGTCCTGGCGGGACGGCGAGGTCCGCGACGTCTACGCGGACATGATGCGGCTCACGCTCGGCATCGCCGTCAAATGCCTGTTCGACCTGGACATGGAGGAAGAGGCGGAGTCGGTGGGCCCCGCGCTCGCCCGGGTGATGGAGCACTTCGCCAAGGTGCATGCCCTGCTGATGCCCGAATGGCTGCCCACGCCGGAGAACCTCGGCTACAAGGCGGCGGTGAACCAGTTGGACGCGCTCGTCTCGGGCCTCGTCCAGCGGCGGCGCGAGACGGGTGTCGACGCGGGGGACCTGCTGTCACTGCTGCTCCAGGTCCAGGACGAGGACGGGAGCCGGATGAGCGATCAGCAGATCCGCGACGAGGTGCTGACGCTGGTGCTCGCGGGCCACGAGACCACGGCCATCACCCTGGCCTTCTGCTGGCACCTGCTGGCCCGGCACCCGGAGGTGGAGGCCGCGCTGCACCGGGAATTGGACTCGGTGCTGGGAGGACGGGCGCCCACGGTGGAGGACCTGCCCGCGCTGACCTTCACCGAGCACGTGGTGAAGGAGTGCTTGCGGCTCTACCCGCCCGCATGGTCGCTCAGCCGCGAGGCGCTGGAGGACGACGAGGTGGGCGGCTGGCGCATCCCGGCGGGGATGATGGTGTTGGTGAACCCGTGGACGGTGCACCGGGACGCGCGCTTCTACGAGGAGCCCGAGGCCTTCCGTCCCCAGCGCTGGGCGGATGGATTGGAGCAGCGTCTGCCGCGCTTCGCGTGGTTCCCCTTCGGAGGAGGCCCGCGGTTGTGCATCGGCGTGGGCTTCGCGCTGATGGAGGCACGGTTGGTGCTGGCCTCCCTGGCCCAACGCTTCCGGTTCGAGCGGGCACCCGATGACGAGGTGGAGCTGTTGCCGTCCATCACCCTGCGGCCGAAGCACGGGGTGAAGGTGCGGCTGCGCGCGCGCGCCGGGTAGTGGACGGTGCGCTGCCCTCGCGGGTGATGGCGGCTGTGGCCGGCAATCCCGACACATACGGACCACCCCCATCGAGGCGCCGTTCCATGCTGAACGTTCGCGCAAGCCAGCTCCCGCGGGAAGGCCGCTCCGCGGTGCTGTTCACACGTCTGGGCCTGTTGTCCGTGTTGTGGGCCGCCCTCGTCGAGGGAAACACCGAGGGGCTCGTCATGGGCCTGCTGGTGGTGCCCCTGGCCGCGTGGGGGAGTCTCGTTCTCGAGCCCCCCGGCGACGTGCGCGTGAACCCGCTGGAGCTGATCCGTCTCCTGCCGCTGTGCATGTGGCTCGTGTTGCGTGGCGGACTCGACGTGGCCCGCCGCGCGCTCCTCCCCCGGGTGCCGCTCTCCCAGGGCCGGTTGGAGGTGCGCAGCCGGGTGCCGCGAGGCCCCGCGCGTCTCTTCCTCAGCTACGTGGCGAGCCTCATGCCCGGCACGCTCTCGGTGCACGAGGACGGGGACACCCTCTGTCTGCACCTATTGGACGCGAGCCCGGAATCGAGGGCCGCCTCACTCACCTGGCTCCGCCAGCTGGAGGCGCGGGTGGTGCGCGTCTTCGGTCTTCCCCCGCCGCCCCGAGGTCTGCCATGAGCCTGTTCTTCGCCGGAGTGGCCGTGCTCCTGGCCTTCACTTCGCTGAGCGTCCTGTGGTGGTGGGTGCGCGCATCCACCTCCCCCGAGCGCATGCTGGCCGCCAGCCTCTTCGGCTCGTCGGGCGTGGCCCTGCTGCTGCTGCTGGCGGAGGTCGCGGGCGTGTCGGTGCTGAGGGACGTGGCGCTCGTGCTCGCGGTACTGGGCGCGGTGGCCGTCTCCACCGCCGCCTCGCGTCCCCAGGTGACGCGCCCCCAGGCCGCGCGTCCTGGCGTCGCCGAGGAGCGCGCGCGATGAGCCCGCTCGATCTGCTCTCCGCCGTGCTCGTGGGGCTGGGGTACTTCTTCTTCTTCGTGGGCGCGCTGGGGCTGGTGCGCTTTCCCGACGCGCTCAGCCGCCTGAACGCCGTGTCCAAGGCGGTCTCCGCCGGTCTGGGGCTCACGGTGCTGGGGCTGCTGCTCCGGGCGGACTCCGTCTTCGCCGCCCTGAAGCTGCTGTTCATCTGCGGCATCGTGCTGGTGGCCAGCACCACCAGCGCTCAGCTCGCGGGCCGCTCCGCGGTACGCGAGGAGCGGCGCCGGCGCTGAGGCCCGGAGAGGGCCCCCCGCGTTACTTCTTCGGCTCTCCCACGCCCTTCATGTCGATGGGACCCTGGGAGGGGCCGAGCGGAATCGCACACGGGTTGCACATCCAGAAGCGCAGCAGCATCCCGTTGGAGCCCTTGGCGTCGTACCAGGCACCAAATACCTGGGGAGCCGCCTCACGCTTGCAGGTGAGGCAGACCTCTTTCCTCGTGTTCGTCTGAGCCATGGACGGAACCTAGGGGAGTGGCTCAGCCGATCGCAACCTGGTGGCCACCGGCCGGATGGGAGCCGAGGAAGTGGGCCATCTGCTCCGGGGAGACGGCGCGCACGTTCGGGTCGGCCGGGTCGCGCACGAGGAAGTTGCCGTTGGCGTCCATGCCCGTGACGGTCACGAAGTGGCCGGAGGTGCGGCCCTCGTCCTGGTGCGGCGGCATGGCGTGGAAGTCGCCGAGCGCGACGACCTGCTTGCCCTGGCGCAACTGGTCCGCCATCCACGACACGTTCGTGCCCTGGTTGATTTGAGCGTTCTTGCCCATGGCGTTGGCCATGGCGACGATGCCGTTGACGTTGGTGCCCTCGGAGGAGTTCGTCCCGCCGATCTGGCCCAGGTGGTTGATGAGCTGGGCGTCGGTCATGCCGGCGCCGTAGCCCATCTCCCGGGCGAGCATCGCCATGGAGGCAGGGCCGCAGTTCATGGCGCCGTTGGTGTAGCTGCCATCGGCACCGGTAGGGCTGAGCTGGTTGATGTAGGGCACGTCACGGCCCACCACGTGCTGTCCGTCGGAGACGGGCGCGGCGCCCGAGGCACCCGAGGCACCCGACAGCGGAGAGCCCGGACCGACCGACGAGGGCCCACCGAGGCTCGGACCGGAGCGCGTCGACGCCGGGGTGAAGGTGCTGTCGCCGTTGACGCCGCCGGGGCTGGGCAGGCGCACCTGCTGGCCGGCCTGCAGCTTGCCGTCCTTGCTCTGGGGGTTGAGGGACTTCAGCTGGTTGAGGATCTCCTCCTCGGAGCCCGGGAACCCGAGCATCTTGAGCAGCTTGGCCAGCAGCTCGAGGGTGTCCTCCTTGCCCGCCTTGTACTTGCCCTGCGCGTCGCCCGCGCCGTTCTTGCCGCCGAGGGCCTCGGCCAGCTTCGCCAGCATCTGTTCGAGCTGGCCGAGCTCGTTCTTCTGCTTCGGCGCGTCGATCTTGCTGCCGAGCGCCCGAGCGAGGCCGCCGTGTACGTTGGAGAGGGAAGAGCGGGAGATGGTGGACATGGGGGGACCTCGTGACTCTCGGAAGGCGTGTGGGCTGAGGAATTGTCGGTGTGGGTAGGTAAAAGGTTGCCTCCCGATGATTTCTTTCTGATTTCCGGCCTCATTTTTTCTGGTGTCCGATGGGCTGGAGCACGTGGCCGCTCCCGGGGCAGGCGGCCCGGGAACGCCGCCTTCCGAGGGGAGAGAAAGCCCGGCGGGGGGCTGGGTCCGCCGCTGTACGATGCGCAGGGTCCAGGCGGGAGACGTTCCGCCTCACACCCCGACATCGTACAGGGACACCATGGTCGACTTTCGCAACTTCATCGGACGCGGCACCACGGCGGGCACGAAGCTCAACGTCCTCGCACAGGTCATCTTCTTCGTGAACGTGGGCAGCGGCGAGTTCCTCGACGTGGGCGCCACCCAGGCCGCCTTCAAGGGGAAGATCGACACGGTCTTCTACAAGGGGGACCTGTCTCTCACGCTGAAGCTGCACGAGGACGGTACGGCCGAGGTCAGCCTCAATGGCAACAAGGCGCCGCAGGCCACGTACACCGCCAGCGGCAACAAGCTGTCCGTCGAGGCGAAGTTCGGCAGCCGCACGCAGCTCATCACCTTCGAGCAGGGCGGTAAGGGCAACGTGGAGACGTACCTGAGCGTGACGGGCTCGCAGAACATCACCGTGCACCTGGCGCCCGCCGCGAAGCCGGCCGTGGCCTGAGCGCCTCAGCTTCCCGGTACGTTCAGCCGGGCGCTGATGCGCTCGAGCAGGGCCTTCTCCCCCTCGGCGAGCTTGCCGTCGGAGACGCACAGGGCGCGCGTGGCCTCCATCACGTCGTCCGGACGGGTGCGCAGCACCTCCAGGTCCGGCTCGGGCATGGTGCCGCCGGCCTTGAGCTTGTCCATGAGGGTGTGCAGCTCCCCCTCGGGGACGTTCCAGCTGCGGCCCAGACCCAGGATGACCAGGCGCTCGGCCTGGGTGAGCTCCCGGTCGACCCATGCGACCTGCAGCATCAGCTTGATGACCTCGATGTTGAAGCGGTCCTCGGTGGAGAGCGTCATCCGTCGTCCTCGGCGGGGGGGTAGGGAGGACTCTACACCGGCGCCGCCGGGGACGAGGAGGGCGGGGGTCCGCTTCAGTCGAGTAGGAACGTGTACGAGTACTTCATCTCCGTGGAGACGGGCTCGCCGTTCTTGACGGCCGGCTTGAAGCGGAAGCGCAGCAGGGCCTCACGCGCCGCCTCGTCCAGGCCATAGCCCAGGCCCTTGACGACGGTGGCCTTCACCACGCGGCCCTCGTTGTCGATGGTGATGGAGAGCGTCACCGTGCCCTCGATGCCCGCGCGCCGGGCCTCGTCGGGGTAGGGGATCTTCACCTCGGAGGCCACGGAGGGCTCCGTGTCCACCTGGTACACGGGCACGTACTTGGGCGCCGAGTAGGCTTTGACTTCCTTGGGGTCCGTCGCCTTGTCGCCCGTCTTTCCATAGACGGTGTTGCCCACCGGGGCGGCGAAGCCACCGGCGCTCGTGGTGGAGGACATGGAGATGCCCACCACCAGCGGCACCGGCTTGGAGGGCTGCTCGGGCGGAGGCGCGTCGTTGGGAGGCGGGGGCGCCGCGTCCGGCGGAGGCGGCGGGGGCGGCTTCTCCGCCTGGGCCACCTTCACGGGCGGGGGCTTGGGCACCACCTTCGGCTTGGGCGGCTCCGGCTTGGGCTCCTCCTTGGGAGGCGGCGGGGGCGGAGGCGGCTTCTGGACCTCCACCATCACCAGCTCCACGGGACGCTGCACCGGAGGCGGCGTGCGCTCGGCCATCCGGGACAACAGCGTGAAGCCCACGCCGTGCACCATGAGGGACACGAGCAGGAACAGGAGCACCGCGCGCGAGGAGTGGTCGCGGCGGTCGGGGAGCGGGTTGTCGAGCGCGGCCTGGCTCATGGCCTTGGAGACACCCTTCAGGGCACCGCGGGTGCTGCCGCGGGCGCCACGTCCTTCTCGATGTTGAGCGCGAACTTGGCGATGCCCTCACCCTTCACCACGTCGATGAGCCGCATCACCCGTCCGTACGGCAGGCTCTGGTCCGCGCTGATGATGGCGCGCGTCTCCTTGTCCTTCGCCAGGGACTCGACCACCTTGCGCCGCAGCTCGTCCTCGCTCACCTCGGCGCCGTCGAAGAAGAGCTTGCCCTGCTTGTCCAGCACCACGTTGACGAGCCCCTGCACCGTCTCGCCGCCATTGGCCGCGCGGGGCAGATCCACCTCCACCGTCTCGCGGACGATGAAGTTGGCCGTCACCATGAAGATGATGAGGAGCACCAGCACCACGTCCACCAGCGGGGTGACGTTGATGCCGGTGATCTCCTCGTCGTTGTCCTGCGCGCCGCCGGCCATGGCTTAACGCGCCTCCCCGGACGCCACGGCCTGGGCAGCGCCCGGGCTCCGGCCCTGGGCGCGCAGGCTGCCCACCAGCGCATGGCCCAGCGCGGTGGTGCGCGAGGTGAGCGTCTTGAGCTGGCGGTTGAAGACGTTGAAGGCCACCACCGCGGGGATGGCGACGGCGAGACCCACCGCCGTGGCCACGAGCGCCTCGGAGATGCCCGCCATCACCGTCTGCTGGATGGCGGCGCCCTTGGCGCCCATGTTGCCCAGGTCGTGGAAGGCCTTGATGATGCCGAGCACCGTGCCGAACAGGCCGATGAAGGGGGCGTTGTTGCCCAGCGTGCCCAGGAAGGACAGGTAGCGCTCGTACTGGGGACGCTCGCGCGCCACCGTGGAGGCGATCACCTGCTCCACTGTGTCCGGACCCTGCTCCACCGAGGCCAGCGCCTCGCGCAGCACCGCCGCCTCCATACCCTTGCGGTTGGCCACCGCGGTGCGCACCGCCTCGAGCTCGCCCCGGGCCAGCCGCACGGCCAGCTTCTCGGAGTCGGGCAGCCGGTGCGTGGCGAAGTACACGGCCCGCTCCAGCATCAACGCGATGGAGAGGACGGACAGGACGACGAGCACCCACAGCACCCACTCGGCGCTGGTGAGCGTCACGCCGAGCAGCTTGCGGCTGAGCCAACCGACCTGCTCGTTGCCCATCTGGGCCAGGAGAACAAAGGACGTCATGGAGACCTGCGAGAGAGATGAGAGGGGGGAAACGCGCCCCGGGGTAACGCCGACGCGACGCTTCCATTCTTCCCCGGCGGCTGCAAAGTCAAATGAAACGGAGGAACTGGCGCTCGCCTTCCCGGCCGCCAGCCGAAAGTCTCGCGTCCCCGGCCCGCGCTCCTTCGGACCCGTGACGGCTCCGTCACGGACACCCGGCCGATCCGGAAGGGTGAAGGAGGTGCGTGTCCGGGAATGCCTGGAATCCTCGGGCGTTCACCATCCGACCGAGTATCGCCCTCCAGGGTTGTTTGGGTGCAAAGTGACCCACTCGTGACAAGGTGTCCTGAATCAGGACAGTTCTGGGAGCCGCCAGGAGTTCCCTTTTTTCGAGGGCTTGGCAAACCGATTGTCAAGATTCATTACATGAGGCGGTGGGTGGTTGGGACATGGATGCACCAGGGAGGGCATCGGTTGACCAGGTAGTAGATGGATTTACGGGCCTTTAGGGAACGGCATGCATCCTGCTGAAAGCAGGATCCGGCTGCGGTGGCATCTCCGTCACCGGCCAGCAGGAGGTTTCCCCCCTTGGTTCGTAATCGGATTCTGACCGCGCTCCTCGCCCTGCCCCTCGCGGCGTGCGGCGTGGATGGCTCGAACGAGACGCAGACGGAGGGCGCCGACGGCGTTGGTACCCTGTCTTCGGCCGACGTGAAGTCCGCCCTGAGCGTCATCCCTGGCGCCGAGGTCCTCGGCAAGCACGAGGACGGCGCGGTTCCCTTCTTCGTCCGGGGTGACTTCGGTACCACGGGCCAGTCGCTGCACGGCCTCGCGGCCAGCGACGTGCGCGCCCAGATGGGCGACGCGCTCAACCGCATCGCCCCCATCTTCCGCCTGCAGGCGGCGGACCTGGTGGTGCGGAGCTCCCGCGTCGACGAGCTGGGCCACACGCACGTGCGCTATGCCCAGACGAAGAACGGGCTGCCGGTGGTGAACGATGAGCTCGTCGTCCACGTGGACCCCGAGGGCCGCATCTACGCGGTCAACGGCACGGCCCGCGATGGCGAGAACGTGCCGGCCGTGGCGCGCGTCTCGCGCGAGGCCGCCATCCAGGCCGCCCTGCGCAACACCGTGGGCACCGGGCTGTCCGCCGAGAGCGCCCAGCTGGTCTACTTCCGCAACGAGCTCGGCCGGCTCCAGCTGGCCTACGAGGTGGTGGTGACGGGCGAGGGCGCCGAGCTGCCCGTGCGTGACCACGTCTTCGTGAGCGCGCGCGACGGCTCCTTCCTCGGCAGCGACACGGACATCCACACCGCGCTCAACCGCAAGGTGTACAGCGCCAACAACGGCAGCAGCACCCCGGGCACGCTCAAGCGCTCCGAGGGCCAGGCGGCCACGGGCGATGCCCACGTCGACGGCAACTACGACAAGCTGGGTGGCACCTACGACTGCTACAAGAACAACTTCGGCCGCGACTCGTTCGACAACGCGGGCGCCGCGCTCATCAGCACGGTGCACTACAGCACCAGGTACGTGAACGCGTACTGGGACGGCACCCAGATGGTGTACGGCGATGGCGATGGCGTGAACTCGGGCATGCTGGGTCTGTCCGCGGACGTGACCACGCACGAGCTCACCCACGCGGTGACCGAGTACGAGTCCAACCTCACCTACTCGGGTGAGTCCGGTGGCCTCAACGAGGCGATGAGCGACATCTTCGGCGCCTACTGCGAGAGCTACGCCTCGGGCACCTGGGCCACCACCGATGCGGTGTTCATGGTGGGCGACGACATCTGGACGCCGGCCACCCCGAATGACGCGCTCCGCTACATGTACGACCCGGCCAAGGACGGCGTCTCGCTGGACTTCTGGACGAGCACCGCTGGCAGCAAGGACGTGCACTACAGCTCGGGCATCGCCAACCTGGCCTTCACGCTGCTCTCCAGGGGCGGCACGCACCCGCGTGGCAAGTCGACCACGACGGTGACGGGCATTGGCGTGCAGAAGGCCGGCGCCATCTTCTACAAGGCCAACACGGACTACATGACGGCCTCCACCAACTTCGCCCAGGCGAGGACGTACACCGAGCAGGCCGCGACGGCGCTCGGCTACACGGCGGCGGAAGTCGCGTCCGTGACGGCGGCCTGGACCGCGGTGGGCGTGGGTGCTGGTACGCCTCCTCCGCCGACCTGCACGACGACGGTGGCGCTCTCCAACGGCGTCCCGGTGACGGGCATCTCCGCCGCTGCCAGCGCCTGGAGCTGCACCTACACGCTGGCCGTGCCGGCGGGTTCCACCAACCTGACGTTCGACCTGAGCGGTGGCACGGGTGACGGCGACATGTACGTGAAGTTCGGCTCCGCGCCGACCAGCTCCTCGTACGACTGCCGTCCGTACAAGGGTGGCAACACGGAGAACTGCACCATCGCCGCCCCGAGCACCGGCACCTGGTACGTGAAGATCTACGGCTACTCGGCGGCCTCGGGCATGAGCCTGAAGGGCGCGTACACCGCGGGCTCCGGTGGTGGTGGCGACGTGCTGACCAGCGGCGTGGAGTCGGCCCAGTACTCGGGCGCTGGGGCCTCGTGGAAGTGCTTCACGCTGAACGTGCCGGCCGGGAAGACCTCGGTGGTCTTCACCCAGACGGGCAAGACGGGCACCACGGGTGACGCGGACCTGTACGTGAGGCAGGGCTCGCAGCCCACCACCACCTCGTATGCCTGCCGTCCGTACCTGAGCGGCAACACCGAGACCTGCACCATCAGCAGCCCGGCCGCCGGCACCTGGTACGCGTGCTCCTACGGCTACAGCGCGTACGCCAACGTGACGATGAAGGGCACGTACTAAGCCCTCGGTTGAAGCAGTGAAGTCCTGACGCCCGGGAGCCCCATGGCCCCGGGCGTCTTCTTTTTTGGGGTGCTTCCGCATGGGCCCGAAGCTCCGGTGGCCCCCCGCGCGGTGAGGAAGCGCCAGCGCTCGTGCGTTGATGGCCGATGGTCCTGGCCGGGGAGGGCTCGCCTCACGCCCGCGAGAGGGCGATGGCCGAGGCCCTCGAGCGAGCATTCCGCGGAGGCCCTGGGAGCGGCGGGCGGCCCGGTGGGGCTGGCGAGGAAGCCTTCCCGTCACTCGCGAGGGGTGCACGAAACGAAACCGCCGGCCACGTCCTGGCGCGCTCTCTCGACGAGCACCAGGCCGCGCCGGCGGCTTCATCCTGGCTCCGCTGTTACGGAGTCGGAGCGGGAGGAGTGGAGCAGGTGTTGTCCAGGCACGTCAGGCCGCGCTCGCAGTCCGCGGTCGTCGTGCACTTCGTGCCCTCCGTGCAGTCGTAGCCGCCGCCGCCCTTCATTCCGTTCACCTTGAAGTTGCCGTCCTGGACCGTCTCGGTCATGACCTGGTTGCCGATCGTCCCCTGCATGTTGTGGGTCAGGGTCACGATGTTCCCGCTGGACGTGGCCTTGATCTCGAAGGGATCGGTCACTCCGTTGATGGCGGTCACGATGCCCAGGGCGATCTGATCCGCCGGGGTGCTGTTCGAGACGGGGACGGGGACACGGGAGTTGTTGTGGCTGTTGTTCCGGTCGAACTCGAAGATGATGGGGGGGTTGATGCCGTCGCTGATGGTGAACGTCTGGCCATCCTGGATGCCGGAGCTCGCCACGGCGGTGATGGTACCGGTGGCGTACGCGAGCGTCCTCGTCTTGCAGTCGGAGCTGCAGGTGCCGCAGGCGCTGGTGTTGCCGTCGTCACACTGCTCGTTCGCCGGGTTCGTGTCCTTCACTCCATCCCCGCAGACGTTGCCCCTGAGCACCAGGATCGTCTTGCAGTCCGAATCACACTGGTTGCAGTCCAGGGTGCCGTACCTGCACGCGGTCTCCTTGATGGTGTTGCCGTCGTCGCAGACCTCGTTGGCCGGATCCAGGTCCTTCGAGCCGTCACCGCAGATGTTGCCCCGGAGGTTCGGCAGGGGCGTCTTGCAGTCCGAGGAGCACTTGTTGCAGCTCGCGGTGCCATAGGGACAGTTGGCCTCGGTCGTGGTGTTGCCGTCGTCGCAGGCCTCGTTGGCCGGATTCGGGTCCTTCGAGCCATCACCGCAGACATTGCCCCGGAGGTTCAGCAGGGGCGTCTTGCAGTCCGCGGAGCAGCGGTCGCACTCCGCGGTGCCATAGGGACAGCTGCTCTCGGTCGTGGTGTTGCCGTCGTCGCAGGCCTCGGGGTGCGAGGGACCGGAGACGTTGAGGATGCTGTCGCCGCAGACGTTGGGCTGGCACGTGTCGAGGCAATCGTCATCGCTCCGGGAGTTGCCGTCGTCGCACCTCTCGCCCCTGACGACGTTGATGAGATTGTCACCGCAGAAGGCCGGCGTGCAGTCGGGGTCGCAGTTGGGCGAGCTCGGACCTTCGTCGCACACCTCGTTGGCCGCCGTGTTGAGGAACCTGTCGCCGCAAGCGGCCGGGGTGCAGTCGGCGTTGCAGGTGGCGGTGTTCCGGGCGCCCGAATCGCACAGCTCGCCCCGGACGGGGTTGACCCGGTTGTCACCGCAGTAGGCGATGGTGCAGTCGCTGTCGCAACTGGTGGTGTCCCCGCCGCCGACGACATCGCACTGCTCGTGGGCGGTGGTGTTCACGATGCCATCACCGCAGGCCACCGCGGTGCAGTTGTTGTTGCAGGTCTCCGATTCGCCTCCCGTGTCGCACTGCTCTCCGGCCGTCCGGTTCAGGATGGAGTCGCCGCAGCGGCGCAGCGTGCAGTTGGCGTTGCAGGTGGCCGACTCGCCCTTGGCGTCGCAGTCCTCTTCCGGGTCTCGCACGCCGTTGCCGCAACCTTCGCTCGAGCGGCAGTCGGCGCTGCAGTTGTCGCCGCTCACGTTGTTGCCGTCGTCACACACCTCGCCCCGGATGTCGTCGATGATGTTGTTGCCGCACGTCTCGTCGGACCGGCAGTCGGAGCTGCAGTCGTCGCCGCTCACGTTGTTGCCGTCGTCGCACACCTCGCCCTTGGCGGTGTCCGTGATGCCATTGCCGCACGTCTCGTTGGACTTGCAGTTGCCGCTGCAGCCATCACCGCTCTCGTTGTTGCCGTCGTCACAGAGCTCGCCCTTGGCGGTGTCCGTGATGCCATTGCCGCACACCTCGGCGGACAGGCAGTCGGCGCTGCAGCCGTCACCCGAGCGCGTGTTGCCGTCATCGCAGACCTCGCCCACGGCCGTGTCCACGATGCTGTTGCCGCACACCTCGTTGGAGCGGCAGTCGGAGCTGCAGTCATCGCCGCTCTTGGTGTTGCCATCGTCGCACTTCTCACCGGCGGCGATGTCCACCACCTTGTTGCCGCAGATCTCGTTCGACGCGCAGGTGCGGCTACAGCCATCACCGTCGACGATGTTGCCATCGTCACAGACCTCACCCAGCTGGATGATGCCGTCGCCGCAGTCGGTCTTGAGGCAGATCTCCTGCCTGGCGGCGCACTTCTGGCCGGCGGGGCAGTAGAGCCCCGCGGGGCAGGCCACGGTCGTGGGCTCGAAGCACGCGGAGAGGAGGGGCAGGGCCAGGAGCGCCAGCGCGAGCAGGGCGGAGTGGCCGGAGCGAACGAAGGAAGGAGGCTCTCGTCTCATCGTGGACCTCAGAAACGGAACGTGGCCAGCACGCCACCCGAGCCACCGCCGAGGAGGGGCGTGACGCTCACCTTCTCCTTCTCCACGGGCTGGCTGGGGTCGTCGATGCGGTAGGGCTGTGGTTGATTGAGATAGACGAGCACCGCGCCGGTGATGAGCGCGGCGCCGCCAACGGCGTACCCGCCGATGGCCGCGTTCTGCAGCAGGTTTCCACGGCTGAGCGTGGCGGAGAGGTCCGGGGTCGGCTTGCAGCCGCCGCACTCCGTGATGCCCGCCGAGAAGGTATCGATGTTGTCGCGGGCCTGCAGGTGGAGCCAGCCGCTGCCCGCCGCCACGGCCACGCCCGCGCCCATCACCAACCAGGGCATCGGGGCGGCCCACTTCCGGCGGTACCGGATGAGCTCCTCGGCCTTGAGCATCTTCATGTCCAGCGTCGTCGTCTCGCCGGGCAGCAGCGTGCGGCTCTGGTCGCTGGTCGCGTAGCCCTGCAGGGTCGCGACGATGCTGTGCGCGCCGGGCCGCACCAGGCCCGTGTAGCGCCCCGGGCCGGTGAACAGCGTCTGGCCATCCATCGTCACGATGGCCCCGGGCGTCTCACAGGAGATGTCCACCCGGGCGAGCTGCTTCTCGATGAGGCTCTTGTAGTTGCGGGCGTACTCGAACTTCTCCTTCTCGAGCGGATCCGGGCCATAGCGCAGCGCCGCCACCAGGTGCTCGTGCACCTCGATGGGCTGGTCCAGGTTCATCAACACCAGCGCCAGGTTGTAGTGGATGGCCGGGTGGTCCCAGAGCGCCAGCGCCTTGCGGTACTTGTCGGCGGCCGGCACGAAGACGGACTCCTTGAGGAGGGTGTTGCCCTCCCGGAAGAGCTCGAGCGCGCTGTCCTGCTTCTCCTTCGGGACGCCCTTGGCCCAGGGACGCTCGCGGAGCGGCTCGAGCGCGGTGTCCGCCTGCGGAGCGGCGGGCTCGGGCAGGGCGGCGGGCTCGGGAGCGGACGGCTCGGAGACGGGCTGCTCGGAAGCGGGCGGCTGCGAGGCTTCGGCCCGCGGCTTGCCCCGGGTGCGTTGCCTGGCGCCGGACTGCTTGACGCCGGCTGTCTTCACGGAGCCCGTCCGTTGCCGGGCGCCGGGGCCCTGGGCCTCCGCGGGCACCGCCCACAGCGTCAGGAGCACCACCGATACGGCGAGAGCGATCTTGGACCTGTTCATCACCCTTCTCACGGCTCGTCTCACTTCAGGACCTCGATGACCGGACTGCCGAGCTGAGACTGCAGGCGCTGCACGCGGTCCTGCTCGCGGCGCAGCAACGTGGCGAGCTTCTCCGCCGCCTTGATGGCGTCTTCCTTGGCCAGGCGCGCCTCCTCGGCGCTCTGCTCGGCGCGCTTCTTGGCGCCCCTGGCGCGCATCTGCGCCTCCTGGGCCCGCTCGAGCGCGGCCAACAGCTCGTTGTTGGTGCGTTCCACCTCGGCCTTGGCCGCCTCCGCCGCCTGCTGGGCCTGGCGCGCCTCCTCCTCCGCCTTCTGACGCTCCAGCTCCTTGGCCTGTACCTCGGCCAGGCGCTTCTTGGCCTCCGCCTCGGCACTGCGCGCCGTGGACTCGGCACTGCGCGCCGTCGCCTCGGCCGCCAGCGCGACCTTCGCCTGGTGCTCGGCTTCCCGCTGCGCGTTGCGGATGACGAACAGCGCCACCGCCGCCGCGACCACCAGCAGCCCCAGGAACGTCGTGGCGCCGATGAGCAGCGCCCGCCTCAGCCTCTTGCCCTTCTTCGCCTGGGCGAAGACCGCCTCGAGGAAGTCCTGCTGCAGCTGTGGCAGCTCCCCGCGGTAGCGGCGCTGGAAGCGTTGCGCCTCCTCCACCATCTCTCCGCGCCACAGCAGGTTGTCGTCGAAGTTCTTCGCCTGCCACTGCCGGGCCGCGTTGCGCAACTGCTCCAGGAAGCCCGCGTCCTCCTGGCCCTCGTCCAGCCAGCGGCGCAGCGTGGGCCAGCTGTGGAGGAGCGACTCGTGGACGATCTCCACCGTCGCGCCCGTGGCGCCGCCTCCCGTCTGCACGACGAGCAGACGCGCCTGGACGAGGTGGTCGATGAGCCGCTGCATCTCCCCCGTGTCCTTCGTCAGCTCGCGCAGCTCCTCCAGGGACACGATGGCGCGCGTGCGCTCGGGGGTGACCAGGCGCAGGAAGAGCGCGCGCACCAGCGTGCGCTCCTGGGTGGACAGGGAGGCCAGCACGCTGTCGGCGTGGGTGGCGAGCGCGCCCACGATGCCGCCGATGGCCTTGTAGGCGCTCTGGGTGAGCAGCCTGCGCTTGGAGTCACGGGCCTCCCACAGCTGGGTGGCGGCGAACTGCAGCAGGGGTAGCGCGCCCTGGGTGGCCTCCAGGTGCTCCAGCATGTCGTCGATGACGCCCGTGCTCTCGAACTGGTAGCCGGCCATCTCCGCCGGCTGCACCAGCGCGTCGCGCAGGCCCTCGCGGTTGGGCGAGGAGAGGAAGTAGAGGCCCTGGCTCAGCTCGGCCATGAAGCGCTCGTCCTCCGGCACCCGGTCCAGGAAGTCCGAGCGGATGGAGAGCACCACTCGGATGGGCGAGGTGGCGTCATCGGCGATGCCGGACAGGCACGCGGTGAACGCCAGGCGCTCCCTCGCGTCCGGCACCAGCGTGTAGAGCTCCTCGAACTGGTCGACGAAGAGGAGGATTCTCCGGCGCTCGCGCCGGGCGCGGCTGCGCAGCACGCTGCCCACGTAGCCGGGCTCGTTGTACAGGCGCTCGACGAGCCGTTGCTGCTCGTGGATGTCCTCCTCGATGGTCGTCGAGGAACTCATGAGCGGCGCCACGATGTTGGCCAGGGCGGCCAGCGGGTTGCGGCCGGGGCGGATGACGAGCGACTCCCAGGCCTTGCCGGAGCGCTTGAGGACCGGCACCAGGCCGGCGCGCACGAACGAGGACTTACCCGCGCCCGAGGGGCCCACCACCGCCAGCAGCGGCCGGTCCTGGATGCGGTTCACCATGGCGGCGATTTCACGCGTGCGGCCGAAGAAGCGGTCCGCGTCGGCCTCCTGGAAGGAGCTGAGGCCGGCGTAGGGGCTCTCGTCGATGCGCAGCTCGCGGCTGATGCGCCCGGGCAGGAAGGGCTCCAGGGCGCGCAGCAGCGATTGCGCGTCCGGGAATCGCTCGTCCTTGCGCTTGAGCAGGCAGCGGTCGATGACGGCGGCCAGCTCCGCCGGCACCTCCGGCACCATCGTCTGCAGGCGCGGCATCGGCTCGTCGAGCATCGCCGTGACCATGAGCTGCGGGCCGCGCAGCGGATCCAACGGGTGCTTCCCGGCGATCATCCGGAACAGCATGATGCCCACGGCCCAGATGTCCGTCCGGTGGTCGATGGGTACGCCGATGCCCCACTGCTCCGGGGACATGTAGGCCATGGTGCCCATGATGGCGCCGCGGCGGGTGAGGTTGGAGACGTCCTCACCGAGCTCCGCGATGTTGGGCAGGCGGGGCTGGCCGCCCGGCGCGGGGGCCTCCTGGTCGTCGCCCTGGAGCACCTTGGCGATGCCGAAGTCGAGCACCTTGATGCCGCCGGTGTCCGTCACGACGATGTTCTCGGGCTTGAGGTCGCGGTGGACGATGCCCTGCTCGTGGGCGCAGGCCAGGGCGCGCACCACCGGCACCATCAACTCCACCGCGCGCGCGGGCGGCAGGCGCTGGCCGCTCATCAGCTTCGTCAGTGGCTGGCCCTGGAGGAACTCCAGCACCATGAACGGGCCGGACTGGGACTCACCGACCTCGTAGATGATGACGATGTTCTCGTGGCTGCAGCGCGCGGTGGCCCGGGCCTCGAGGATGAAGCGCTTGGTGAGGTCCGCGTCCTGGGTGTGCAGGAACTTGATGGCCACGCGGCGGCCCAGCCGCGTGTCACGCGCCAGGAAGACGGTGCCCATGCCGCCACTGCCCAGCTCGCGGATGAGCTCGTAGTGCTGGATGCGCACGCCGGGCTTGAGCCCGTTCTCCGGCCCGAGGGAGGCCGTGTCCTCGAACGTGGGGCCCGTGGAGCTTCCCGAGGGACCATCCCACGTGTTGGGCTGGGAGCGCTCCTCCACCGGGGCGGGAGGATTGAAGAGCGACTCCACGTCGGCGGCCTGTGTCCGCTCGTCGAGGTCTCCGCTCACCGCTGCGACGTTGTTGTTCTTCATGTGCGGCCACGTCCCCTACGAAGCATTCACGAACCGGGGGAACGCGAGAGGGCGCCGGCAGCTGCTCCGGAAGACGGAGCTTCCGCTCCCATCCCCTTTTTTTCCCACCAGTGTCCATGATCATACATGGACGGGGGAGATCGCATAATGCGTGGCCAACTAGGAGGGTCTGCCTTCACGAGGAGGGGGTTCCCCCTCCGGGCATGGAACCCGGGCCCGCCCACCCGCTCCAATGGAGGGCAGGCGGGCGGGCAGGGAGGCTCAGCGGCTCTCGAAGACGAGGACGCGGTTTGCGCCGTAATCCGAGACCACCACGTGGGGCCACGCCAGATGCAATCCGCTCGGGCTGCGGAGGCTCCGGGCGCTCGTGGCCCGGGTGGCCGGGTCCTGCGGGTTCGCGGAGTCGAAGTCCGCCTGTCCGAGGACGAGGTCCGCTGGGGCCCCATTGGTGGTGGGGAACTGGTTCCACCCCAGCACCCGGTTGTTCTGGTTGTCGGCCACGAAGAGCTGCAGCCCGGTGGCGGCGATGAAGTAGGGCGAGCTCATCCGGCTCGCGGAAGTGGCCGATTCACGCGAAGTGAAGTCCTGCTGACCCAGCACCACGTCCGCGGGCTGGCCGTTCCGGGTCGGGAAGCTGTTCCAGAGGAGGACGCGGTTGTTCACGTAGTCGGCCACCACCAGGCGGGTGCCGTCCGTCCAGACGCCCGTGGGGAGCCACATCGTGGAGGCGGAGGGGGTTGCGTCCCGCGTGCCGTCGCCATCCGCGTCGTTCTCGGTGCACGTGGTGAACGAGCCCTGCCCGAGAACGAGGTCCGCCGGTGCTCCATTCGTGGTGGGAATCGTGTTCCAGATGAGGACACGGTTGTGGCCACTGTCCGCCACCACCAGCTTCCCGTGGCCGATGAACACGTCCTCCAGACCGCGGAGCGACCTCGGGTCGCAGGGAGGATTGGGCTCCACGTCGGCGAAGCTGACCCGCCCGATGACCGTGGTGGGCATGGCCCCGGTGCTCGCGGGAAGCACGCTGTAGAGGAGGACGCGGTTGTTGTCCAGGTCCGCCACCGCCAGCCGGCTGCCGTCGCTGGAGAGTCCCTCGGGGTGTCCGACGCCCGACTGACCGACGCCGGTCGCGTCGCTCGTGAAGTTGGGCTGACCGAGGACGAAGCCCGCCTGCGCGCCATTGGCCGCGGGCACTCCGTTGAAGCCGAGGACGCGGTTGTTGCCCTGGTCCGGGATGTAGAGCCGGCCGTTCGCGAACGTCGGGTTGCCCCAGGGTCCGTTCAGGGTGTTCGCGCCCGGGTCGCCTTCCCGGTTGGGCGCATCGCTGGTGAAGTCGTCCTGCCCGATGACGACCCTGGCGGCCTGGAAGTTGTCCAGCGCGTACCAGTAGGTGCACCGGATGGAGATGTCCTCCACGTTGCCGGCCACCGTTCCGCTCCCGTTCGACACGGAGCAGCGCTGGCCCTGGGGCAGGGTGGCCACGCTCACCGCGTACGCGCCGCCCTTCGCCAGCTTCGTCGTGAAGGTGAAGCGGCCCTCCTGGGTGACCCGGAGCACCTCATCGCCGAGCTTGAGCTCGAGGGGGCCGCCCAGGCCCTGCACGGTGCCGCCGACCGAGTACGTGCTCCCCGCGCAGCGCACCTGGACGGAGCTCACGTCCGCGCCCGAGACCTTGCCCGTCCCATTCTCCACCGTACACTGCTGCTCCGGCGGTTGGGTGGCCACCGTCACCGCGTAGTTGCTCTGGTCGTCCAGGGGGGTCTCGAACGAGAACGGCCCATCCGCCGTGCGGGTGAGGCTCTGTTGTCCGTTGAGTTGGAGGGTGAGGCTTCCAGAGAGGCCGTTGAGGGTGCCGCCCACGCGGTACTGCTTGGGGGCGGGCTCCGGATCCTTCCCCGGGCACGCGGCCAACAGCGTGGCCAGACTCATGAGTCCTAGTCGTCCAATGCGCATGCCCGGTTTATGTCACGGGGCCCGAAGCAGCGACAAGCAACAGGCCCCAGACCCTCAGGGCATCTCCTGCCCGCGCGTCTTCCACCAGTTCTCGCCGTAGCTGATGCACAACTGCTCGCCGGGCTCGATGTCACGCAGGGCGTAGAAGGTGAAGACGTCCTTGGGCGCCGCCCCCTTCTGGTAGCCCCGGTAGTACGACACGTTGGGCTCCTGCGAGTGGTTGTAGATCATCCCGAACCCCATCACGATCGACACCCACTCGCCGCCCCGGTCCTCTTCGTGCGGACCCCACTCGATGTTGAACACGTAGTCCGAGAGCGCGGAGGTGCGCACCGAGCGGAAGGGCACCTTCAGGTAATGGCACTCCTCGATGATGGTCCCCTCGGGAATGGGCTCGTCCGTGAAGACGCCATAGCCCCACTCGCACGGCCGGACCCTCAGCCCTGGATGAACGAAGAGCGCCTCGCCTGCCTGCATCCTTGAAACCCTGTCGCGGTGCCGGGGAAGTCCGGCCCGTGAGCCCGTGCTACCACGAATGCGCGGCCGTGCGCGGCATCGCCGGGTGGGCCTCGTGCAGCCGCGCCGCCTCGCGTCCGGCCAGGCGTTGGGCCCCACTTCCCAGGTCGTACGGAGCGGGTGCGGAGCTCATGTCCGACACCTCCTACAGCCTTCACAGGGCGGACTTCCAGAAGTGACGTCCCCGGTCACCCCATCTGGTGAAGTGTCTCGTGGCGCCATATGGCGAGTCTGGAATCCTACACTATAGGTTATTTCCGGAGACGCTATGCGTGCAATAAGTTCTCGTCAGCCTGATTAGTCAGGCTTTCCCACGAGCCGGGACCGACCCGGTTCGTGGTCCCCCCACCCAGAAGCATCCAGTGCCGAGGAGAAGTTCATGGCGATGAGCAAGTTCGGTCCGGTCGCGGTGTGGCTCGCGTGTGCCGCCACGCCCGCTTTCGCGGAGGCCCCGAAGGACAAGGAGGTGTGGATCACCATTGGCTCGGACGCGCTGGCGCCCGTGCGCACCTCGTTCCGGTCCCAGGGGACGGAGCTGCCCGCCGCGGTGCGCGAGAAGGGGGGAGTGGCGGTGCTGCGCGTGCGCGAGTCGCAGATCGACAAGCTGGCGGCGGTGATGCACGACAAGCTCCACCGGTGCGCGGGCTTCATCGCCCATGAGACGGAGGCCCAGGCGCTGGCGGAGGTGGAGAAGGCCGGCGCGCCGCAGCAGTCCCTGGCGGCGAGCCTCATCTCCTACAACATCAACAACGCCCCGTCGGTGAACGCGATGATGGGCTCGGTGCAGGAGCTCAACATCCGCAACACCATCAACACGCTGTCCACCAACTGGACGACGCGCCGCTACAACGTGCAGTCGGGCGCGGACGCGGCCACGTGGCTCAAGGACCAGTGGACCACCATCGCCGACGGGCGTTCCGACATCACCGTGGAGTTCTTCACGCACTCCTGGTTGCAGCCGTCCGTCATCGCCACCATCCAGGGCACCACGCTGCCCGGCGAGGTGGTGGTCGTCGGCGGCCACCTGGACTCCATCAACCAGAGCAGCTCCACCGGCGCGGCGCCGGGCGCGGATGACGACGCCTCGGGCGTCGCCTCGGTCACCGAGGCCTTCCGGGCGGCCGTCGCCAATGGCTACAAGCCGGCGCGTACGGTGAAGTTCATGGCCTACGCCGCCGAGGAGGTGGGTCTGTATGGCTCGTCGGCCATCGCCAACTCGCACAAGAGCAGCAACGTGAACGTGGTGGGCGTGCTGCAGCTGGACATGACCAACTACAAGGGCTCCAGCTACGACTTCGCCATGGTGACGGACAACACCAACGCCTCGCTCAACACCCTCACCACCAGCCTCATCTCCACGTACCTGCCGGGGATGACCTACACCAACATCACCTGCGGCTACGGCTGCTCGGACCACGCCTCGTGGAACAGCGCGGGCTACCCGGCCACGATGCCCTTCGAGGCGACGATGAGCACGAGCAACTCGAAGATCCACACCACGGGCGACACGCTGACGTACATGGGTGGCACCGCGGCCAACTCGGTGAAGTTCGCCAAGCTCGCCGTGGCCTTCATCGGTGAGGTGGCCAAGGGCGCGACGACCGGCAACACCCCGCCCCCCACGGGTGGTGACGGTGGTGGCAGCACCATCCCCGTGGCGACCTACGACGCGACGCTGAAGGCCCCCAAGTGCGCCACGGTGGGTATCGGCTGTGACTCGGGCACGCTGCTCAACGGCCGCGCCAGCCGGGGCCCCGAGGCGAACGCGCCCAACACCATCAAGTCCACCTGCGCGGACGGCACCTCGGGCACCTACCACTCCGACGAGTCGAATGACGCCCTCAAGGTGTCCTCGGTGGACGGCACGAAGCTGACCGCCGGCAAGCAGGTGAAGATCGAGGCGAAGGTGTGGGCCTACTCCAGCACGGCGGACAAGCTGGACCTGTACTACGCGGCCAACGCCAACACCCCCACCTGGACGCTCATCGGCACGTTCAGCCCGAGCGGCACCGGCGCGCAGACCATCTCCGCCACGTACACGCTGCCCACCGGAACCCTGCAGGCCATCCGCGCCAACTTCCGCTACCAGGGCAGCGCGTCCTCGTGCAGCACCGGCGCCTACGACGACCACGACGACCTGATCTTCGCGGTGCAGTGAGCCTCGAGAAGCACCTCTGAAACACAACGGGCGGGCACCCAGACCAGGTGCCCGCCCGTCATGTTTGGAGCGTCGACCGCGGACTACGGCTGCGGCTGGCGCGCCTTCGTCTCCGCGATGGGGATGGGGAACGCCTCGTGGACGCGGTGCCCCGCGACGTCGAGCGGCAGCTCGCCCAGCTTGTTGTAGCGGCGCATGTCGATCCACCGGTGCCCGCCCTCGAAGAGCAGCGAGTAGCGGCGCTGCTTGAGCAGCTCGTTCACCATGAGGTCCTTGCCGAGCGTCTCGGTGATCGGCGCCAGCTTGCCGGAGTTGACCCGGATGAGGTTGATGTCATCCAGGGCGGCCTCGAGGTCGTTCAGCTGGAGGTTGGCCTCGGCCCGCAGGAGGAGGAGCTCCTCGTTGCGGATGATGGGCAGCTTCGAGGTATCCGTCGGGTAGTGCGTGAAGACATGCTCCGCCGTGACTTCCTGCCAGGTGCGCGGCTTGTCGGCCTTCTTCACCTTGCCCACCACGCGGGCATCCGGCGTCGTCCCGTCCGCCTGCTTCTCCGCGTCCGTGATGATGGACGGGTGCGCGAAGATGTCGGCGTCGTTGAGCTGGTTCTGCGTGTCGCCCGAGCCCGTCCCGAAGGCGTGGTACACGCCCAGGTCGAGCAGCTTGGGATCGTCGGTGATGAACGACTCGGACAGGTCGATCAGCGCCTGGGGCCAATCCTGCCGGTACACGTCCACTCGCGCCTTCAGCGCGCGGTTGACCTTGATGAAGTTCTTGACCGTGATGGGCTTCGGCTTGGTGTCGGGCTTGTAGAAGTCCTCGAACCCAGAGCTCAGCGGGAAGGGGAACTCCTCCCCACCGGCCGCTAGATGTCCCTTGGCTTGATCCAGCAGCCCGGCGATGTGCTCCAGCACCTTCTCCTTGGGCTCGATGGGCGCCAGGGGCTCGCCGAGCTTGCGGTTCACGTCGATGACGGCGCCGTTGGTGTCACGGGTGTTGATGACGGCCAGGAAGTCCAGGGCCTGGATCGTCTTGGCGAAGCCGCGGATGGCCTCCTTCTCGGCATCGGTGACGCCCGCCACCTTGTCCAACGCGTTGAGCAGCGTGTTGGCGTCGCGGATGCTGGCGTAGGGGTTGGTCCAGAAGCTGCCACCGAAGGCGGGGCTGCCCGGATCCAACCCGCTGCCGGCCAGCATCTCGCCGATGTAGCGCGGATCCGCCGTGTCCATCACGTACGCCTCGCGGCCGAGCACGCCGAGCAGGGCCACGTACCCGTTCTGGGTGGCCATGCCCGTGCGGGTGTCGACGAGCAGGCCCGTCGCCGCGGCCATGACGCCCGAGCGCGTGGGGGTCTCCTCGAGCGACTCGACGCTCGGCCGGTTCAGGTCCGGCACCTCGAGGCCGCATCCGCCGAGCCCCATCGTGGCGCAGAGGGCCAGGGCCACCTTGGTCATCTTCTTCATGTTGCGGATCTTCATGGTTCTCTAGAACCCCACGTCGATGGACGTCCAGAAGCTACGGCTGGGCGGGAAGGGGGCCACGTCGATGTTGCGGGCGATGGCCTGGTTGCCGAAGTTGCTCACCTCGGGGTCGAGGCCCGAGTAGTTGGTGAAGGTGAGGAGGTTGCGGCCGCTGATGCTCCAGCGGGCGGTCTTCACACCCGGAATCTTGGTGACGAAGGACTCTGGCAGGTTGTAGGTGAACGTCACCTCGCGCACCTTGAGGAACGAGGCGTCCTCCAGGTACACGCGGGCGTCCTTCTTCCAGTCCTCCTGGCGCTTCTTGCCGGCTTCCGTGTAGTCCACCGAGTTGCCGGAGGCGTCGTAGAGGTAGCGGGTGAGGTTGATGACCTCGCTGCCCTGCTGCCAGTCGAGCAGCAGCGACAGGGAGAGCGGCCCGTACTTCACCGTGTTGGCGAAGCCCATGCGGAAGTCCGGCTCGGTGTCGCCAATCTTCTGCACGTCGCAGCAGGTGCCATCCGCCTTGGGAACGCGGCCGATGATCTGCGTGGCACTGGCGTCCTTCTCGATCTGGAAGGCGCCCAGGCTGGTGCCGAAGCCGCCCACGACGAACTCGGGAACGGGCAGGTCGGTGATGACGCTGCGGTTGAGGGCGAAGGTGGCGCTGGAGGTCCACTCGAGGTTGAGGTCGGGGTTACGCACCGGGGTGACCTGGACCATGGCCTCGATGCCGCGGTTGCGCATCTCGCCACCGTTGAAATACTGGGTGGCGTAGCCGGTGGACGGGGCCAGGGCGCGCTGCAGCAGCAGGTCGCTGATGGTGCGCTGGTAGACGGTGAGCTCCGTCACCAGGTTGCCGTTGAAGAGCAGCGCGTCCACACCGAGCTCGATCTCCCGCTGGCGCTCGGGGCGGATGTTCTTGTCGCCCGCGATGCCGGAGCCGATGACGCCGGAGTTGCCCTCGATGTTGCTGTTGGTCTCCAGGCCGGTGAACTTCTGCCCGTAGAGCGGCTGGTTGCCCGTCTCACCGTAGGCGGCGCGCACCTTGAGCTCGTTGAAGGCCGCGTGGGGGTTGGGCAGACGGTAGGCGGTGGCGACCTTCGGGTAGAAGAAGATGGCGTTGGGGTTGCCGTTGTTGCTGCTCTGCTCACCCCGGATGGCGCCCACCACGGTGAGGCGCTCGTCGAGCAGCAGCGCCTCCTCCTGGATGTAGATGCCGCGGTCGCGCACCTCCTGGCGGTTCTGCAGCACGCCCACCTGGGTGCCCGAGCTGACGTTGGGCTGGCCGGCGGTGAGGCCCTGGCTGTTGATGTACACCGAGTCGACGCCACGCTGCTCGTACTGGAAGCCGGCCGAGGTGGTGGCGCTCAGGCCGCCGCCGGCGGGCCTGTAGGTGTGCACCAGGTTGAAGCCGGTGTTCAGGTTGAGCACGTCGCTGGTGCCGAAGAGGGACACGCCCGGCCGCTCCAGCGCCTGCTGGAAGTGCAGCTCGTTGGGGAAGATGAGCGTGTTCTTCTGCTGGAAGCGGTCCACGCCCACGTTGGCGAGCACCTTGAAGGTCTGGGTGTCCGTCTTGTAGGCGTTCCAGACGGCATCCATCGCACCCATCAGGCGCCAGACGTCCTCGTCGTTGGCGACGAGGGCCGCGGTCTGCAGCGGGTTGGAGCCGTTGGAGATGAAGGGGTTGCTGGGGTAGGTGCCGTCGCCCTTGGCCCGCAGGTCGATGAAGCTGGGCGTGCCCGGCAGCACCATGTGGTAGGTGACGTTGGCGTTGTCGTTGTTGGTGAGGCCGCGGTCGCTGGTGGTGTGGACCAGGTTGGCGTTGGCGTTCACCTCGATGTCGCTGCCCAGCTTCTGCGCCAGGTTCAGGCGCAGCGACTGCTTCTGGTAGCCGGTGCCCTGGATGATGCCCTTGTCGTCCTTCACCATGGCGGAGGCGAAGTAGCGCGTGTCACCCGCGGAGCCGCTCACGCTGGCGAGCGTCTCGTAGGAGATGTCGCGCCGGCCGGCCAGCTGCTGCTCGTGATCGTAGTAGACGCCGGGCTGGTAGTAGTCGGCGGCCTTCGGGCCGAAGACCTCCTGGGCTTCCTCGAGGGAGTTGATGCGGCGCGCGCCCAGCTTGTTGGCCAGCGTGTACATGCCCACGCGCTGGGTGAGCTCCACCTTGGGGGCCGAGCCGGCCTTGCCGCGCTTGGTGGTGATGATGACGACGCCGTTGCTGGCCTTGGAGCCGTAGATGGCCGCCGCGGACGCGCCCTTGAGGACCTCGATGCTCTCGATGTCGTTGGGGTTGAGGTCCGCGATGCGGTTGACCTGGTTGTCCTGGGTGGGCGAGGGGTTGGAGCCGCTCACCGAGCCCGTCACCTGATAGACGCCCGAGGCGATGGCCACGTCGCTGACGATGACGCCGTCGATGACGTAGAGGGGCGCCGTGGAGCCGTTGATGGTGGACACGCCGCGCAGCCGCAGCTGCATGCCGCCGCCCGGAGCGCCCGAGTTGCTCTGGATGTTGGCGCCGGCCACCTTGCCCTGAAGGGCCTGGTCCACCGTGGAGGCCGGAGCGCGGTTGAGCTCCTCGGCGTTCACCGAGGCCACCGAGTTGGCCAGGTGCTTGCGGGCCAGCTCGCTGGCGCGGCCCACCACCACCATCTCCTCGACGAAGGTGGCGTCCAGCGACACCGTCACCGTGTCGCGGTTGGCGCCGACGGTGACCTCGCGGTCCTTGTGGTCCTGGCTGGAGAAGAGAAGCGTCACCGGCCCCTTGGGAATATCCAGGGAGAAGGAGCCGTCCAGCTCCGTCTCCGTGCCCTTGGTGGTGCCCTTGATGATGACGCGCGTCAGGGGCAGGCCGTCATTGGTCAGCGCGTCCAGCACCTTGCCGGAGATCTTGCGTGTGTTGCTCTGGGGGGGAGCAGCAGTGGGGGTGGGGGTTTCGGGTTGTGCCGCGGCGGGCTGCGGAGCCGCTGGCTGCTGCGGAGCCGCCGTGCCCTGATCCTGCGCCTTGGCCTCGACGGAAAGGAGTGCGAGTGCGCACCCCGAGATCAACGCTTGTTTCAGCGTCATTCGCTCTTCACCTCTATTGCGGATGGAGCGGCCCCCCTGGGAAAGGGCTGCCGTTGGGCGCAGATCGTCTGTGGGGAGTGGGCATACAGTCAACGTTGCTAATCCAATTCAAAACGGCTTACGATGAGCAGCCTCTTTTCGATGACGCGGCAATTTTCAGGTGACGTTCGCGATGTGACTCCCTGAGTACGCGTTTCGTTGCTTTGCCAAGGATCTTCTTCGCCTGGAGTGCGGGCGACCGGAGGAGCCATCCGCTCGCAAGGGCCGGGTTGGCGACAGGAGGGCGGGCTCCATCTTTCTCCTGTCACGCCTTCGACAGGAGCGGGTCATGCACAAGGGCTTGGGATGGTTGTCGGCCGGGGTGGCCGCGTTGCTACTCACCTCCGGCTGCAAGCAGCAGGATCGCCAGCAGCAGCAGGACCTCCAGGGAGATGCACGCGCCCAGGTAGAGACGGCACAGGAGCGCTCGCAGCAGGCGCTGGAGCAGGCCAAGGAGGCGCAGGCGCGGGCATCCGATGAGCAGAAGGACGCGGTGGACGCGCGCCAGGACGTCGAGCAGGCCCGCCAGGAGCTCCAGGAGGCGCAAGCCAAGGCCCAGAAGGAGTCCCAGGAAGCCCAGACGGTCCAGCAGCAGGCGAGCAATCAGGCGCAGCAGGCCCAGGCGGAGGTCCAGCAGTCCCAGCAGCAGGCGCTCGAGGCACAGCGTCAGCAGCAGCAGCAGATGGCGCAGGCGCAGCAGCAGGCCGCCCAGCAGCAACAGGAGCTCGCGCAGAACCAGCAGCAGCAGGCCACCCAGCCCATCGCCCAGCAGCAGCTGGTCACGGGCCGCGTGGTGAGCTCGAGCCCGGACGAGTTGCTGCTGAGCAGCTCGGGTGCGCCGGGGCAGCCGCAGATCCGCTTGCAGGTCAATGAGCGGACGCAGGTGATGGTGAACGGGCGTCAGGGCTCGGTCGCGGACATCTTGGAAGGCAGCCAGGTGCGCGCCTCGTACCAGGATGTCGGCGGTGAGCCGACCGCCCTGCGCGTGGATGTGACGGGCAGCGGTCAGCAGGGCATCGGCGGCAGCCAGGACACGAGCGGCGGCCAGGACACGAGTGGCGGCCAGTTGCAGCCGCAGGAGTAGGAACGCCGGAACAGGGCGCGCTACTTCACGGGGCTCCGGTCCAGGCCGGGGCCCCGTGCCGTTCGATGGCATGTGGAGGCTCGTCCGGCCTAGGCTCCGGCTCCCCCACCCATGCGCGCTCGTTTTGGAGAGACCATGTCCGCAGCCCGGAGTTCCGGGCGGGCCGCCGCCGGCCTGCTGCTCGTCTTCGCCCTGTTCCTCCCCCCTGGTTCGCGGGCCCAGCAGACGTACCCCATCGGATTCGAGACCCAGAAGACCGCCAAGCCCGTGCTCCACGGCAGGCACTGGGTGGCCATCACCGGCAAGCCGCTCGCCGCCACCGCTGGCGCCATGGTGTTCCAGAAGGGTGGAAACGCCGTGGACGCCGCGTGCGCGATGCTCGCCGCCACCTCCACCATGTGGGACACGTTGGGTTGGGGCGGAGAGACCCAGGCCCTCATCTACAACCCGCGCACCGGCAAGGTGGTGGGCATCAACGCCCTGGGCGTGGCTCCCTCGGGCGCCACCGTGGACTTCTACAAGAGCAGGGGCATGCAGTACCCACCCGAGTTCGGTCCGCTCGCCGCCGTGACGCCTGGCACCCCCGGTGGCCTCATGGTGATGCTCGCCGAGTACGGGAAGCTCTCGCTCGCCGACGTGCTCGCCCCCGCCATCCAGATGGCCGAGGAGGGCTACCCCATCGAGGCCCAGGCCGCGAACTCCCTCGAGAAGAACAAGAAGCGCATCAAGGAGTGGCGCTACTCGCGCGAGGTGCTGCTGCCCCACCTGGGCCAGGCGCGCGAGGCCCCCGTGGCCGGCGAGCTGTTCCGCCAGCCGGATCTGGCGGCCACGTTGAAGAAGCTCGTGGCGGCCGAGAAGGCGGCGCGCGCGAAGGGCAAGAGCCGCAAGGAGGCCATCCTCGCGGCCCATGACCGGTTCTACAAAGGTGACATCGCCCAGGAGATCGTGCGCGGCGTGCGCGAGGAGGGCGGGCTCTTCACCATGGAGGACCTGGCGAACTGGAAGGTCCGCATCGAGGAGCCGGTGAAGACGGAGTACAAGGGCATCGAGGTCTACAAGCTCACCACCTGGGTGCAGGGCCCCGCGATGCTCCAGGCGCTCAACATCCTGGAGAACATGGACCTGAAGTCCATGGGCTACAACAGCGCCCGCTACATCCACGCCCTCTACCAGTCAATGAACCTGGCCTTCGCCGATCGCGACTTCTACTACGGCGACCCGTACTTCCCGCCGGCCGAGCCCGTCCAGGGACTGCTCTCGAAGGACTACGCGAAGGAGCGGTTGAAGCGCATCAACTGGGAGAAGAACGATCCGTCCATCGGGCCGGGAGATCCGTACCCCTTCCAGAAGGGGTCCAACCCCTTCCTGCCGCTGCTGGAGCAGTGGAACCGCCAGACGCCCGAGAAGAAGGTTCCGGACAACACGCAGGCGGAGCGGGATTACGAGCGCACCTTCTACGCGGGCACCACGTCGGTGCAGGCCGCGGACGCGGAGGGGTGGGTGGTCTCCATCACGCCCAGTGGTGGGTGGATTCCGGCCGTCATCGCGGGCCGCACCGGCATCGGGCTGAGCCAGCGCATGCAGAGCTTCGTGCTGGAGCCCGCCGAGAGCCCCTTCAACGTGCTGGAGCCCGGCAAGCGGCCTCGTGTCACGCTGACGCCGAGCCTCGCGCTCAAGGAGGGCAAGCCCTACCTGTCGTTCGCCGTGCAGGGCGGGGACAGCCAGGACCAGAACCTGCTGCAGTTCTTCCTCAACGTGGTGGAGTTCGGGATGAACGTGCAGGAGGCGGTGGAGGCGGCCAACATCAACAGCTTCCAGATGCGCAACTCGTTCGGCAAGCACGAGTCCAAGCCGGGCAAGATGTTGCTGAGCGAGCAGGTGCCGCCCTGGGTCCGCTCCGAGCTCAAGCGCATGGGCTACGAGCTCACCTTCGAGTCACGCACCTCCGGCCCCATCAACGCCATCTACTTCGACCGGGAGCACGGCACCTTCTGGGGCGGTTCCAGCCACCACGGCGAGGACTACGGCATCGCCTGGTAGGGACGGGGCGTCATGTCCATGTCCGTTGTGTTCTGGTCTCGCGGCAGGTGGCGGTGCCCCGGGTTCGTTGCCCTGGTCTCCCTGCTCTTGCTGTGTGGCTGTGCCACGGGCGTGCCGCTGGGAGGGCGGACGAGTTCCTCCTGGCGTCCACGGCTTCTCGTTCCTCTCGAATCAGAGCGAGAGGCGACGGCTCTGGAAGTGGCGGTCGCGACCGTGCATCCCCGGGCCTGGAAGGTGGCCGAGACCCAGCGGCGAGTGGGCTCTCGTCTGTTGCTGCGCCTGAGGGCGGATGACACGCGGGTGTCCTTTCGCGAGTGCGAGGCGGAACAGGGCCAGGGCCGCGAGGGGAGGTTGGTGGAGGAGGGCGACTTCCGGCGCCTGCTGGAGTCGGTGCTGCTGCGACAGGTGTGGGGCTGGAGCGGAGATGTGGTGGTGGTGCTCCGGCGCGAGATGGAAGGGTGGCGCGAGGAAGATTCCGCCCCTACCGCGCCGACCATTCGGGCGGCGAGGACGGCTGAGCTCCCGCGCACCCGGTCGGGCACTACGCCCGCCGAGCCGACCGAACCCTCTCGGCTCTTGGTCCGAGAGCGTGAGGAGTCACACCGGGAGGTGGATGCGGAGCGCTGGCCGGCGGTGGAGGCGAAGCTCGAGGAGTACCTGCAATGGGGCATGCGGTTGATGGAGACGCATGCCGCGCATCTTCGGCGCATCGCTCCGGGTCACCTCCTCACGGAGCATCCCTTGCGTGAGCAATCCATCCATGCGCTGGTGAATGCCACGCTCGCTTGGGCCTACTCACACACGGAGGATCCGGATTTCCTGCGCCGCTCTCCCTCGGAGGTCGCCCTCTATCTGCTGGCCAGCCGCTCGGCCCTGGCCACGGCCATCGAGCTGGGCAAACGGGCACCGCCCCATCTCGACTACACGCCACCGCCGGTGGACGAGTACTCCTCGGAGGAACTGTTGTTGGAGCTCGCTGTCGGGCTCGTGCCCCTGCTGGGTGAAAGCGCGGACCTGACAGCCGCCCTCTCCGGCTACAGCCTCACGGGTCATCGCCTCAGCGAGTCCGAGCGTTTCATCTCGCTATTCGGTGTCCTGCTGCCCCTCGCCAACGGCAGGTTGCTGAAGGAGGGCGGAGATGCGGCGTTACAGCGGGTGGCGTTCGTCACTGGCAGGAGTCTGGATGAGGTGCAGGTGCTCTCCCGTGTCGCGGCCCACCTCGGTCCCGAAGATGTGCATGAAATCGAGCGCCTCCTCCGCGCGGCCTCGGCGGGCCGTTCGTTCACGCAGGAAGAATTGGAGTTCCTCAACCGCGTGGCTCGTGGACTCGACACACCCCTGCGCGAAGCCTCCGAGGCCCTGCGCCGGGGAGAGAAGGTGGCGATGCTGGGTTCGCGCACCCTTCCGGATGGCTCACGCTTGTTGCCCGGTGCTCCCGCCCACCTGGCTCAATGCTGGGTGGATTACCAGTTCCGCCACCCGCTCAAGTACCGGCGCTTCTCCTACGCCGTGGATCCGGAATGGGAGCGACTCTACCGCTCCATCCTCGCCAACAAGCCGGCTGGCAATGCCTTCGAGGAATCCATCCTCGAGATGCGCGGCTACACCAAGAACACCGCGATGATGGTGCCTCCGCCCGCAGGCAAGGCCCAGGGCTTCATTCCCGACTCGGTAGGTGGCAATCCCGGAGAGCTGGTCTGGGGCAAACCCTATTCCTTTGTCGAAGCCAAGGCGCGCAACGAGCTGGCGTTCACCGGCAACCTCAAGGCCATGCTCGAGTATGTTCGTGAGTACGGCGGGCACTTGGAGTTGTGGGTCCGTTCCGCCCAGCATCCAGCGGGAAAGACGAATTTCACCAGGCCACTGCAGAACATGCTGCTTGAACTCAGGATGAGCGGCAGAGTGACGCTCAAGCCCCATCCCTGACGAACTTCCATGCGTAAACCTCCGCTGACGACACGCATCTGCCTTCCCCCAGGGATTCCTTCTGGCGTGGTGATACGCGAGTTCCTCCACCTTTCTCTCGAGAAGTACCGGTGGTTCGTACCGGCGCGATATGGGATGGCCTTCCTGGATAACAATCCCATCCAGGGAAATGGAGCTATCGACTACGGCGCGATGATGGAGTTCTATGAGAAGCGAGTGACCTTGTGCGTCGCGGCCAGGACGGATCGGGATTTCTTCCTCATCTTCCCATCGAAGCCCGATGATCCCCGCTACACGGGTGGAATCACCTGGGTCACATCCGCGACGTCCGCCACGAAAGCCTCCTGGCGTGCGGCCCACCTGCAGCAGGTGGCTGAAGTCATGCGACTCGTCGGTTCCCCACTCGCCACCGCCGCGCTGGATGACGACATCGAGCGGAAGACCCAGCGACTCGTTCATGATGGCATCAGCAATGTGCAGGCATTCACCGTGCGTGGGTACGACGAAGGCCTCGCCGGCCTCTTCTGGCGGAACTTCCTCGGACCCCCCTTCATCCGCCTCTTCGGCGAGCGTCTCGATTCCCTTCCGGCCGATTGCCGCCAGTCCCTCGGAAAGGACCTCGTCCTGGTCCAGCCCTATGCTCTCCCCACCGAGGCGGGCACCGAGACCGCCGCCACCCGTGAGCGTGAGCTGATCACCCACCTGGGGCCCGAGTGCTTCTACGATCACGAGCACCACACCCCCCCTTCCCGCCGCCCCTTCCTCGACCACCTCTCGGATACCCTCCACTGAGCGGGAACCCGGGCCGGCCCCTCCCTTGTCCCCGAAAGGCCCGCCCCGGCTTGTGGAGAGGGGCCGACTGTCCGAGACTCGGGAGCACGCATGCCCGCCAGCGACGAACGCCGCCTGCAGGCCCTCATCCTCGCGCCCATCCGGCGCGTCCAACGGCGCCTCAATGCCGTGGCCTGGGCCGAGGCCGGCATCGCCCCCGTGTGGGCCGCCGCCACCGGCTGCGTGCTCGCCCGCCTGTTGCTGCGTGACTCCGCCCCATGGGTGCTCCCCGTGCCGCTGCTCGCCGCGGGCGTCTGGTGGTTCCTCCGCGCCCGCGCTCGCGGCGTCTCCCTGATGCACGCGGCGGTGCTCGCGGATCGTTCGGCCGGCGCGGGCGGCCTGCTGCTCACCCGCCTGGAGCGTCCCGTGGGCGAGTGGGAGCTCTCCGCCAATCAGCTCGCTCGCGCCGTGACGCCTCCCCCGGTGCAGTGGAAGCGCCCCGTCGGTGCGCTGCTCGCGGCGCTCGCCTTCCTCGCCGTGGGCTTCCTCCTGCCCCTGCCCGCCTCCAAGCCCCGCCCGGCCAACGCCGCCGCCGCGGCGAAGGTGGCCGCCGTGGAGGCCAAGGCCGAGGCGCTCGCCCGCGAGGAGCCGCTGGGCTCCCCCGTCGAGGAGGAGTTGCGCCGCCTGGCCGAGGAGGTCGCCGAGGGCCGCTTCGATTCCTCCGACTGGGAGGCCGCCGACAGTCTGGAGAAGTCTCTCGAGGCCCGCGCCGCCAGGGCCGCCGCCGAGCTGGCCTCCGCGTCCGAGGCCGCCAGGGAGCTCGAGGAGTCCCTGGACGCGGCTTCCGGTGCCGAGGCCGCCGCCCGCGAGCGCGAGGCCCTCGAACGCGCCCTCATGGCCCTGGGTCATGACAACGCGACCCAGCAGTCCCAGCAGGGCGACAACGACGACACCTCCCAGTCCGGCAATGGCAGCGGGGGCGCGGGCGCGGGGGATGGCGGAACCCGCTCGGCCCAGGCGAAGCAGGGGGGCTCGCGTGGCAAGCCCGGTTCTCGCGACGAGGTGGCCAACCTGCGCGAGACGCTCGAGCGGCGCCAGCGAGAGCTGGAGCAGCGCTTCGGGCAGGGCTCCGGGCGGAATGGCAACCGGCCCGGGAGCCGGCGGGGTCAGGGTGAGGGACAGGAGGGCGGTCATGCGAGCCGCCAGGCGGGGAAGGGCGCCGGGGCGGGGCGGGGCGGTGAGAGTCGGCCGCTCGTCTTCGGCGAGAAGGCGGAGATGGACCCGGAGCGGCTCGCCTTCAAGCCCCTGCCCCAGGGACAGGGCGGTGAGGCACAGGGCCTGTGGGGCCTGCGCTCCGCGGAGCCCCAGAAGCGTGAGGGCAGTGGAGGCGGTGGCGGGCAGGGGACGAGCGCCCGGGGCGACGCGGAGGCGGGACATTCCGCGGGGCCCCTGCTGCCCCGCAACCGGGAGTTGGTGAAGCGGTATTTCGGGGGGGAACCCTAGGAGAGGAGTCGGCCGTGTCGGAACTGTTGAGCCCCGCCGAGGTGCAGGGCGCGGCGGAGAGGGTGACGCAGCTCCAGAAGGGGCTGAATCAGGTGCTGCTCGACCAGACGCACGTCGTGGAGCAGGTGACGGTGGCGGTGCTCGCGCGCGGCCACGTCCTGCTCGAGGGTCTTCCGGGCCTCGGCAAGACGGAGCTGTGCAAGGCGCTCGCGCGGCTGCTCGGGCTGCCCTTCCGCCGCATCCAGTTCACCCCGGACCTGCTGCCCGGCGACATCACCGGTACCTACGTGCTCGAGGGCGAGGGCCGCCGCGAATTCACCTTCCGCGAGGGCCCCCTCTTCGCCAACGTGGTGCTCGCGGATGAGATCAACCGCTCCAGCCCCAAGACGCAGTCCGCGCTCCTCGAGGCCATGCAGGAGCGCAGCGTCACGGTGCTCGGCCAGACGCGCCCCCTGCCCGAGCCCTTCTTCGTGCTCGCCACCCAGAACCCCATCGAGCTGGAGGGCACCTATCCTCTGCCCGAGGCGCAGCTCGACCGCTTCCTCTTCCGCGTCCAGGTGCCTCCCGTGGGCGCGAAGACGCTCAGCACCCTCCTCACCACGCGCGTGCGTGGCACTCCGCCGGTGCTGCCTCCGGTGACGGACGCCGAGGGCCTCGCCTCCCTCTTCGCCGCCGTGGACCGCGTGCACCTGCCCGTGCCCGTGGCGGACTTCATCGGCCGGCTCGTGGAGGCGAGCGACCCTCGGAGCGCGGGCGCTCCGGAGCCGGTGCGCCGCCTCGTGCGCTATGGGGCCAGTCCCCGCGCCGCCCTGGCGCTGGCCTCGGCCGGACGGGCGCTCGCGCTGATTCGCGGCAAGCCCAACGTCGGCTTCGACGAGGTGGTGGCCAGCGCCCCCGCCGTCCTCAACCACCGGCTGGTGCTCGCCTACGAGGCTTCCCTGGAGAAGGTGGGTGCCCAGGACGTGGTGCGCGCCCTGCTCCAGGCCGTCCCCGAGGTGCCCCGTGCGTGAGCGCCTCGCCACCGCGCTCCTCGCCCTCCTGCTGTGTGCCAGCCCCGCGCTCGCGCAGTCGTCGGTGACCGCCCAGGTCCCCGTTCCCGCCCCACCGCCCATCGCGCCCGCCCAGGACGAGGCCGCGGCCGTGACTCCCGTGCAGGAGGAGGTGGAGCCCGCCACGGATGAGGAGCGCTGGGGCGCGGAGCACCGGGGCTACCTGGAGGTGCAGAGCCAGTCGGTGAGCCTGTCCGAGGGAGACCTGCGGGCCACGATGGCCAACGGTGTGCTGCGCCCCTCGCGCGGGTACGTCCCGATGGAGGTGACGCTCCAGAATCCAGGCCCCACGCCCCGTGTCGTACGCATCGGCGTCGAGTCCAACCTGTCGGGCCGCTCCGAGATCGCCGCGCGAGAGGTGGAGGTGGGGCCGCGCCAGCGGCTCGTCGCCTGGGTTCCCGTGCCGGTGGGTGTGCGCGGCGGCATGGTGCGCCTGCGCAGCCCGGACGCCACCTTCCGGCCCTTCAACTTCTACTCGGTGGACGGCGAGGGCCAGCCCACGCTGGTGCTGGGCGCGGAGAAGTCCTTCCAGTCGGGCACCTCCCTGCCTCGCGTGGAGAAACAGCCGAAGCTGTCGGTCCGCTTCGTCGCGCCGGAGGACGCGCCGCGCGAGCTCGCCGCCTACGTGGGCCACGCGCTGGTCGTGGTGGCCGGAGATGTCACCGCCCTCCCGGCGGATGCCTGGAACGCGCTCGAGGCCTACGCCGCCATGGGTGGCCACCTGGCCCTCGTCCGCCCGCCTCGCGACGTGGCTGGACGTCTGCCGTTGCTCACCTCCAACGCCTCGGGAGTGCACCCCTACGGCTTCGGCGCCGTGCGGCTGTGCGGGAAGGCGGAGGAGTGCGGGGCGGGGCTGCTCTCCGACGCGGACGCGATGGAGGCCCCGTCCGAGGGCTTCGTGGGCGTCGTCTCTCCCGTGGGGCTGGCCCCCTCGTGGATGCACGGCAGCGCGATGCTGAACAACGGTGAGCAGCCGTTGCTCCCCGGAGTGCAGGCACCGGTGGGCCGCTTCCTCATCCTCATCACCCTCTTCGTGCTGGCGGTGGGCCCCGGAGGCCTCGCCCTGGCCCGGCGCAAGGGGCCCCTGGCGCTGCTCGTCGCCGTGCCCTCGGTGGCGCTCGTCACGTGCCTGGCCATCGTCGCCTGGTCGGTGCTGGTGGAGGGCTTCTCCATCCATGCCGCCCGCTACAGCCTCACCTGGTTGGATCGCGAGCGCGACAGGGCGCTGACGGTTGGCGTCGGCGGCTACTACGCCAACCTGGAGCCCGAGGGACTCCGGATGCCGGCGCTGGGCGCGCTCCTCGGGCCGGACCTGGATTGGGACCCGCAGGTGCCCGAAGCGGACTGGACGAATGGCATGGTGGTGACGGGCGGTTTCCTCCCCTCGCGCACCTACCGCGAGTGGGCCGAGGTGGCGGTGGTGCCTTCTCGGGCCCGGCTCACCGTGCGGCGCGAGGGCGAGGTGCTGCGGGTGCAGAACGCGCTCGGCGCCCCGCTCGTGGCGGGTTACGTGGAGCTCGGCGGCAGGGAGTGGTCGCTGCCGGCGCTCGCCGAGGGCGCCGAGGGCGTGGCCACGCAAGCGCCTGCTTCCACCAACCACTCCCTGCCGGAGCTGTTGGGCTTCTCCGAGCCCGTGCGGCACCGCTTCGCCCGCGTCCCCTGGGACACGCTCCTGGGGCCGTTGCCGGAGGGCGGCTTCATCGCGAAGGTGGAGGGGCCGGGGATGGCACCCTCGTTGGCGCTCGAGGTGGAGCTGCACGAGGGACAGCACCTCGTGCTCGGGCGGGTGGACGGACCATGACGCGGACTCGAGGCGAGGTGCGGGAATGAGCCTGCTGGAGGTGAAGGGACTGCGGCGCGACTATGGCGCCCTGCGCGCGGTGGACGACGTGTCCTTCGCGCTGGAGGCGGGCACCATCCTGGGCTTCATCGGGCCCAATGGTGCTGGCAAGAGCACCACCATGCGCATCCTCGCCACCCTGGACACGCCCACCGCGGGCCAGGTGATGCTGGACGGGCACTCGCTGGTGGACACCCCGGACAAGGTGCGGCCGCTCATCGGCTACATGCCGGACCGTTACGGTACCTACGACGACGTCACCGTCCACGAGTTCCTCGACTTCTTCGCACGCGCCTACCGGCTCCAGGGCCGGGCCCGGACGAAGCGCGTGGACTCGGTGATGGAGTTCACCGGGCTGCTCCCGCTCAAGGACAAGCTCACCAGCGCGCTGTCCAAGGGCATGAAGCAGCGCGTGGCGCTCGGGCGCACGTTGCTGCACGACCCGAAGCTGCTCATCCTCGACGAGCCGGCGGACGGGTTGGATCCGCGCGCCCGGATCGAGCTGCGCGAGCTGCTGCGCGCGCTCGCGGACCAGGGCAAGGCGGTGCTCATCTCCAGCCACATCCTCACCGAGCTGGCCGAAATCTGTGACACCTGCGCCATCATCGAGCAGGGCCGGTTGCTGGCCACGGGCAAGGTGGCGGACATCCTCGCGCAGGCCTCCGGGACGGCGGCGGCGGAGCTGTCGGTGCGCCTCTTTCCGGGCGGGGAGGGCGAGGCGGTGTGGGGGCGCGCGGAGCGGCTGCTGTTGGAGCAGCCCGGGGTGAAGCAGGTGACGCGCGAGGGGGACTCGCTCCGGGTGCTGCTGGAGCACGAGGGTGGCGCGGCGGCTGGCGGCTGGGTGGATGAGTCGGCGGCGCGGGTGCTCGCGGCGCTCGTGAAGGAGGGCGTGCCCGTGTGCGCCTTCAGCCACCGCGAGCGCAACCTGGAGGATGCCTTCATGCACGTGACGAAGGGGAGGGTGGCGTGAGCGCGACAGCAGCGGACACCGCGGGCGCCGCCCCGCGCGAGGAGCCCAGGCCCCGGTTGATGGAGCGGCTGGGCGATCGGCTCAACCCGCTCGTGGTGAAGGAGGTCCGCCAGGGCCTGCGCTCCCGCGTCTTCTGGGTGAGCTTCGGGCTGATGCTCCTGGCCTGCTTCGTCATCTCGCTGGTGGCCTACGCGAACGCGCTCGACGACGGGCTGTCCACCCTGGGCAAGGGCGTCTTCTTCGCCTTCTTCTTCTGCCTGGGCCTGGTGCACTTCTTCATCATCCCCTACGGCGCCTACCGCTCCCTGGCCCGCGAGCGCGAGGACGAGACCTGGGTGCTGCTCGTCCTCACCGGCCTGGGGCCCCGGCGCATCCTGCGCGGCAAGGTGGCCTCCTACCTGGTGCAGGCCGCGCTCTACGCCTCCGCCGTGGGGCCCTTCCTCCTCTTCAGCTACTACCTCAACGGCATCGCCCTCCCCACCATCCTCCTCATCCTCGCGCTGGGCGGCTCCTGGCTCGTCTTCCTCACCGTGGTGGCGGTGTGCGCGGCCACGCTCGCCGAGGGGCGTCTGGGACGTGCCTTCCTGCACTTCCTCCTGCTCGGCGTGCTCCTCATGGCCCTGGCGTACGGGCTGACGTCCGCCTTCGTCCTGGGCGAGCAGGGCTACCGCTTCCTCACCCGCGAGAAGGATCTCCTCGCCTTCGCCGGCTTCTTCCTGTGGGGAATGCTCACCTATGGGTGGCTGCTCTTCGAGACGGCCGCCGCCCGCCTGTCCCTGCCCACGGAGAACTACTCCCGGGGGCCCCGGCTGGCGCTCACCCTGCAGATGCTGCTCTCCGGCTGCATCCTGGGGGGGCTGTGGTTGGCGCGCGACCCCCAGGCGAGCATGGCCTCCGTGGCCAGCATCCTGGGCTCCCTCAATCTGGCCGTCGTCGGCATCTTCGTGGCCACGGACATGGACGGCCAAGCCCGGGCGCTGCGCGAGGGCACGCGGCCCTGGTCCTTCCTCCGCCCGGGCGCGCTGCGGGGCTTCCGGCTCGTCGTGCTGCTCCTGCTCTTCTGGACGGCGCTGTGCGCCGCGCTCTTCCTCGTGTCGCAGCAGATGTTTGGCGATAGGACCGACGCCTACTTCCTCCAGGTGCTCGCGGCACCGGCCTACGCGCTCCTCTTCCTCTCGTTGCCGCTGCTGGTGGGGCGCCTGCCACGCTCGGACCGGCTCGCCTCGCCGGCGGTGGTGCGCGTCCTCTTCTTCTCGCTGGTGGGCCTGGCCGGAACCGTGCCTCCGCTGCTGTCCGTCCTCCTCGAGCAGCGCGTGGACGATCCCCTCCTCAACCTGCTCAACCCCTTCGTCGGGCTGGCGAACTTCGGGGACTACGACTACTCGCTGAACGAGCCGACGATGAACGTGGGGCTGCTCGGTTGTGTGTGGCTGGTGGCCGCGCTCTGCGTCTTCGCCACCGATCGGGCCCTCGTCGAGCGCGAGCGGCGGGCCCACGCCTCATGAGTCCCCCCGTGGACTTCGACGAGGCGGAGGTGGCCCGGCTGGCCCCGGGCCTCGCCCTCGCCCTGCCGCGCACGCCCCACCGGGGCCGCGTGGGCGAGGTGCGCGCGGCCTCGGCCGGGGCCTCGCTGGAGCTCCATGACTTCCGTGCCTACCAGCCGGGAGATGACCTGCGGCAGATGGATTGGAACGCGGTGGCGCGCACCGGCGAGCTCATCCTCCGCGTGCGCCAGGACGAGGTGTCCCCACGCCTGGAAGTGCTGCTGGACGGCTCGCGCAGCATGGCCCTCTCCCCGCGCAAGGCCGGGTGTGCGCGCGAGGTGGCGCTGCTCGCCACGGAGGTGGGCGCGCAGCAGGGCCTTGGCCCCACCCTCCTGGTGGGGGGCTCGCGCCCGGACCGGGTGCGGGGCCAGACGTGCCGCTCCGCCCTGCGCAACGCCGCCTTCGACGCCCGGGATGACCTGTATGCCTCCCTCGGGCGCCTGCCGCCGCTGCGCCCGTGTGGCCTGCGCGTGGTGGTGAGCGACTTCCTCTTCGAGGCACCCCTGCCCGCGCTGGTGTCCCGGCTGGCCCAGGGAGCCTCGGCCCTCTTCCTGGTGCAGGTGCTGGACGCGGAGGACCTGGAGCCCACCGGTGGCGAGGGCGCGCGGCTGGTGGACTCGGAGAGTGACGCGGCGCTGGAGGAGCTCCTCACCGAGGACGTGCTGGCCGCCTACGCGCGGCGCTTCGCCGAGCACCAGAAGGCCCTCGCGGCCGCGGCGGCGAGGGCTCGCGCGGCGCACCTGGTGGCCCCCGCCCCCCAGGCCCTGCGCGCGCTGGTGGCGGGTCCGCTGCGGCCCCTCTTCCTCCCGGCGGGGGTGGCATGAGCTTCGGCTTTCCCTGGGGACTGCTGGCGCTGGGTGCACTGGTGCCGCTGGTGGCGGCGTACTTCCTCCGGCGCAAGCAGAAGCCGGTGGTGGTGAGCGCCCTCTTCCTCTGGCGCACGCCCCGTCCTCGCGCCGAGGCCGGCCCGCGCTTCGAGCGCTTCACCCGCGAGGCCTCGCTGCTGCTGGAGGCGCTGGCGGTGGTGGCCGCGGCCCTCTTCCTCGCCGACGTGCGCCTGGGCGAGGACGCTCGGACGCGCCACCTGGTGCTGGTGGTGGATGGGAGCCTCTCGCTGTCCGCGCGCGGGCCCGACGGCCGCCCCGTGCTGGAGAAGGTGCGCCAGGAGGCCGCCCGGCGCGTGGAGGAGGAGAAGGCCACCCACGTGACGGTGCTGGTCAGTGGCACGGTGCCGCGCGTGCTGGCCGGACCCGAAGCGGAGCCCTCGCGGGCCCTGGCCTCGCTGGAGTCCTTCCGCGCCCTCGGGGCGGACCACGACGTCGCACCCGCGCTGCTGTGGGCCCAGGAGCTCGCCGGTCCGGGCAAGCGCGTGCACTTCTTCACCGACGCCATGCCCGCGCAAGGACAGGCCGTGCCCTCGGCGGTGCGGTGGACGGCCCTGGGAGTGCCTCGGGACAACGTGGCACTGGTGTCCGCCTGGCGCAGGGATGAGGGCTCGACGGCCACGGTGACGCTGCGGGTGGCGCGCTTTGGCGCGGGCCCCGAGGCGGCGGAGGTGCGCGTGTTGGCGCGGCCCGGCCCGGGCGCGAAGGAAGGCACCGAGCGCCGCGAGCGGGTGGCGCTGCCCGAGGAGGGCGCGGCCACGCTGCGCCTCACCTTCGAGAACGCGGGAGACGTGGAGGTGTCCCTGCCTCCGGATGCGCTGCCCGAGGACGGAGAGGCCCGGCTCCCGCCCGCCCCGGAGCGGCGGGTGCGCGTGGCGTTGGCCGAGGGGCTGGAGGCGCCCGCGCGCTCGGCCCTGGAGCGCTTTCTCTCGGTGGCGCCCGAGGTGGAGCAGGGGCCCGGAGAGGGCGCGCTCGTGCTCGGCCCCCGTGGCACGGACGCTGGGGTGACGGTGGGGGCGAGCGGCAACGTGCGCACCTTCGTGGGCCCCTTCTTCGCGGAGAAGGGCCACCCGCTATTGGACGACGTGCAACTGGGCGGCGTGCGCTGGGCGGCTGGCAGCGAGGCGCCTCCGGGCCGGCCACTGATGACCGCGGGCGGCGTGGTGCTCCTCTCCGAGGAGGAGGGCCACCTGCACCTCAACGTGGACCTCTCGCGCTCCAACGTGCAGCGCACACCCGCGTGGCCCGTGCTGCTGGGCAACATGCTGCGTGAGGCCCGGCGCGCGAAGGAGGGTTTCCCCCGGCGGCAACTCTCCCTCGGCGAGCCCCTGGCGGTGGTGACGCGTGCGGGGGCGCGCTACTCGCTGGAGGGCCCGGAGGGAGGCCGTCCCCTCGTGGGCGCGGGAGCCCTGAGCCTGCCGCCGCCCGCGGTGCCCGGCCGCTACGTGCTGGAGCGTGACGGCGAGCCGGTGGACACGGTGGAGGTGCTCGCGCTGGATGCCCGGGAGTCGGACCTGCGCGGGCGTGGCGAGGGTGACAGGCCCGCCGAGGCCGAGGGCGATGACGACGGGGGCGCCGGCCCTCCCGGGCGTGCACGCTGGCCGCTGCTGGTGCTGCTGGCCGCGCTGCTCGCGGACTTCCACCTCACGCGGCGCACGGACGTGAAGTAACAGGGTTTCGCATGCTCCCTCTCCCTCTGGGAGCTGAGCATTAGTCACATTTTCAGGCCCAGCTCCTGGAGACGCTGGAGGTCATCGGCGATGATGGCCAGGGTTTTGAGACCACGGCCGATGGTGATTGAGCCG